>JANXYG010000153.1 GCA_025350245.1 Betaproteobacteria bacterium | reverse complement strand
TGCATGGCTGCCGCCACCGCCGGCACCGGTCCGATGCCCATGATCGCGGGATCGACACCGGCATGACCGTAGCCCACCAGGCGCGCCATCGCGCGCGCACCCTTGCGTTCGGCCGCGCCACGCTCCATCAGCACGACTGCCGCGGCGCCGTCGTTCAGACCCGAAGCGTTGCCGGCCGTCACCGTGCCGTCCTTGCGAAACACGGTCTTGAGCTTGGCAAGGCTTTCCATCGTCGTGTCGGCCAGGACGTGCTCGTCGGTGTCGAACACCACGGTACCTTTGCGGCCCTTGATCTCGATCGGCAGGATCTGGCTGCGAAAGCGACCTTCGGCAATGGCCCTGGCCGCGCGGCGATGGCTCTCGACCGCGAAAGCGTCCTGCGCCTCGCGGCCGATGTTCCACTGTTCCGCGATGCGCTCGGCGGTGACGCCCATGTGCTGGCGGTCGAACGGGTCGGAGAGCGCCCCCATCATCCAGTCGGTCAGCGCTGCTTCGCCCATGCGCTGACCCCAGCGTGCGGCCGGCATGCTGTAGCCGGCCCGGCTCATGCACTCGGCACCGCCGGCCAGGGCAACGTCCGTGTCGCCCAATGCGACCGTCTGTGCGGCGCTGATGATCGCCTGCAAGCCGCTGCCGCACAGACGGTTGAGTGTCAGCGCCGGCGTCTCGCGCGGGACGCCGCCATCCATCGCGCAGACCCGGGCCAGGTACATGTCGCGCGGTTCGGTCTGGATCACGTTGCCGAACACCACGTGCCCGATGTCCGCCGCGGCGAGGCCGCTACGGACGATCGCTTCCCTGACCACACGCGCCCCGAGTTCGGTCGGCGGCACCTCTTTCAGGCTGCCGCCGAAATCGCCGATCGCGGTACGTACCGCCGCGACCACCACCACTTCACGTCCACCATTCATGTCATGTCTCCTCTACCGTGTTATCAATGCAGGCAGGTGCAGCGCAGCCTGGGGGTGGTGAACGAAGGGCCCACTCCAAGCGAAGGGCCGGCGCCCGCCCGGCCGCCCCGAAGGGCGCCGGGGCCCCCTCGAGGGGGAAGGCGAAGCGCAGCGCAGCCTGGGGGTGGGCGTCACCTCAGCGTTCGACGGCGAGGGCGACGCCCATGCCGCCGCCGATGCACAGACTCGCGAGGCCGCGCTTCGCGTCACGCCTCACCATCTCGTGCAGCAGGGAAACGAGGATGCGGCAGCCGCTCGCGCCGATCGGATGACCGATGGCGATGGCGCCGCCGTTGACGTTGACCTTCGAGGTGTCCCAGCCCATCTCGCGGTTGACGGCGATCGCCTGCGCCGCGAAGGCCTCGTTGATCTCCATCACGTCGATGTCATTGGGCGCCCAGCGGGCTTTCGACAGGCACAGCTTGCTGGCCGGCACCGGACCGATGCCCATGATCTTGGGGTCGACCCCAGCCGACGAGTAGGCCTTGATCCGCGCGATCGGCTTCAGGCCGAGTTCGGTGGCCTTGCGCGCCGACATCATCATGACCGCCGCGGCGCCATCGTTCAGGCCCGAAGCGTTGCCGGCAGTCACGGTACCTTCTTTCGAGAATGCCGGCCGCAGTGCGGCCAGCGATTCCACCGTGGTGCCGTGCTTGATGTACTCGTCGGTGTCGAAGACGACGGGCGGGCCCTTGCGCGACGGGATCTCCACGCCGACGATCTCGTCCTTGAAGCGACCAGCCTTCTGGGCAGCCTCGGCCTTCTGTTGCGACGCCGCCGCGAACTCGTCCTGGTCCTGGCGAGATACGCCCCACTTCGTGGCGACATTCTCCGCGGTGGTGCCCATGTGGTATTGGTTGTAAACATCCCACAGGCCGTCGACGATCATCGAATCGACCAGCTTGGTGTCGCCCATGCGGAAGCCGTCGCGCGAGTTCGGTAGCACGTGCGGCGAGGCGCTCATGTTTTCTTGGCCGCCGGCGATCACGATCTCGGCGTCGCCGGCCATGATGGCCTGCGCGGCGAGATGCGTCGCCTTCAGTCCCGAGCCGCAGACCTTGTTGATGGTCATGGCCGGAATCATGTCGGGCAGCCCGGCGAAGATCGATGCCTGGCGCGCCGGATTCTGACCGCTGCCGGCCGTGAGCACCTGACCCATCAGCACCTCGCTGATCATGTCGGCGCTCACGCCGGTCCGCTGCAGCAGCGCCTTGATCACGGTTGCGCCGAGCTGCGGTGCCGGCACCTTCGCAAGGGTTCCGCCGAATTTGCCCACCGCGGTTCGCACCGCGCCTACGATGACCACATCATCCATGACTGTCTCTCCTGTTTTCACGCGCTCGCGGACCCCATCACCCCATCACCTCATCACCCCATTACCTTGTGCCGGTGGATTTTGTGCGCGGCGGGGAGACCGAGTCTAAGCCTGCGGTCCGGGTCGTGTCGAGGCGCCGATAGGCGCGCCTTGCAATCGTCCGGCAAACACCAGGCCCTATTCCTCACCCTGCTCGAAATGGGTGATGTCGCGCCGGTCTTTCTTGGTCGGGCGGCCCTTGTGCAGGGGATTGGTGGGCATCGACGCTCTGATCTGCACCGCCAGCGATTCCCGTCGCGTGCGGCTCTCGTCGGATTCCTGGTATAGCAGTCGCGCCTCGGGCGCTGGCCCGCGTCTCTCGCTCACACCCAGCATCACGATCGACCACTCGTAGGGGCCGATCCGGATGACAAGGGCATCGCCCACGCGAACCGGGCGGGACGGCTTGACCCGTTCACCGCCGACCTGCACCTTGCCGCCCTCGACGGCGGTCGTGGCAAGTGATCGCGTCTTGAAGAAGCGCGCGACCCACAACCACTTGTCGATGCGCAGTCGCTCCGGTGGTTCGCTCATCGAGAGCGCACCGAAAGCGCGGCCACACCGTCACCGATCGGCGCCGGCCGCGATGGCATCGCGCGACGGTGCGGGCACCCGCTCAATGCCGGGTCGCCGACGGCCGCGTCTGGACGGCGGCGGCGAACACCTGCTCGGCATCGACGGCATCGAGCGTGTAGCGCTTGCGGCAGAACTCGCAGGTGACCTCCACGTGGCCGCGTTCTGCCACGATCGAATGCACCTCGTCGGGCCCGAGCATGCGTAGCATCGCCGTGACCCGATCACGCGAGCACGAGCAGCGGAATGCCAGCGGTGACCCCTCGAACATCCGCACGTCTTCCTGGTGGAACAGGCGGCGGATGAGTTCCTGCGCGGGCAGCTTCAGCAGTTCGTCGCGCGCCAGCGTGCCGCCCAGGTGCAGCAGGCGGTTCCAGGTATCGGGATCGCCGCCGTCCGCCGCGGGTGTCTTCTGCAGCAGCATGCCGGCCGCCTGATGGTCGTCGCAGGCGAGCCAGAGCCGGGTCTCGATCTGTTCGGAGGTGCGCATGTAGTGCTCGAGGATTTCGGCGATGGTGTCGCCCTCCAGCGCGACCACGCCCTGGTAGGGTTGCCCGTCTTCCCTGGGCATCAGCGTGATCGCGAACTTGCCACCGCCGAGCAGTTCGCGCGCTGAACCGGCGACCAGATCGCCTTCCCAGTTGGCGGTGGCGCGTAGCGTGCCGTCGCTGGTCACTTCGACCACGAGCAGCTTGAGCGCGCCCTGACCCTGCATCTGCATGATCAGCGAGCCGTCGAACTTGAGTGTCGACGACAGCAGCGCGCCGGCGGCCATCAGCTCGCCCATGACCGTTCGCAGCGGCGCCGGATAGTCGTGGCGTTCGAGCACGGCGCGCCAGGTGGCATCGAGGTGCACATGCTGGCCGCGCACCGGGGTGTTCTCGAACAGGAAGCGTTGCAGTGAATCGGTCATGTCTCGGCCTCCTTGCGCCACTGAAGCGATGCCGCCACTTCGCGTCGGCCTCCCGCGCCAATCGCCTGACCGCCGATCCCCCTCCTGCGGACGGGGCCCCTCGTCGGGTGGCTCATGTCGCGACGCCTCCTTCCTGGTCGCGAAGCACCCGCCGCTGCACCTTGCCGGTGGTGGTCATCGGCAGCGCCGCTGCGAATTCGAACAGCCTGGGGCACTGATAGGGCGCGAGGCGCGCACGCACATGGTTTTGCAGTTCCGCCTCGAGCGCGGGCGACGCCGCGTGCCCCGCCGCCAGCACGACGATGGCCTTGATGAGCTGGCCGCGTTCCGCGTCGGGAATGCCCACCACCGCCGCGTTGGCCACCGCCGGGTGCCGCAGCAGGCAGTTCTCGATCTCCGATGGCCCGATACGGTAGCCGGCGCTCTTGATGACATCGTCGGTACGCCCGCGATACCAGAAGAAGCCGTCATCGTCGCAGACCGCGAGGTCGCCGGTGCGCCCCCACGGCCCGATGAACTTGGCGCGCGTCGCTTCGGGGTTGTTCCAGTACTCCAGGAAGAACACGGGGTCGCCGTCGCGGTGCACCGCGATCTCGCCCAGATCGCCGTGCGGAACGTCGTTGCCGGCGTCATCGATCACCGCGACCCGATGGCCCGGGAACGGTCGGCCCATCGACCCGAGGCGTGGCTCGAACACCCGGGCGCAGCCGCCGATCACGTAGTTGATCTCGGTCTGGCCGAAGATCTCGTTGATGCGCACGCCGAGCTCGTCGCGGGCCCACTGCGTCACCACTTCGCCCACGGCCTCGCCACCGCTCATCAGCGTGCGCAGTCGCACACCGTGCGTGGCGCGCGGGCTGCCCACCTCCTTCATGATCATCTTCAGCGCGGTCGGAAACAGGAAGGCGTTGCGCACCCCGTATTTCGCCATCAGCCAGCAAGCATGGTCGGGTTCGAAGCGGCCGCGATACGCCAGGATCGGCATGCCGAAATGCCAGGTCGGCAACAAGGCGTCGAACAGTCCGCCGGTCCAGGCCCAGTCGGCCGGCGACCAGAACATGTCGCCGGGTTCCGGATACATGTCGTGCGTGCAGCAGAAACCGGGCAGGTTGCCGATCAGGCTGCGATGCGCGATCAGCGCTCCCTTGGGCGAGCCGGTGGTACCGCTGGTGTAGATGATCAGCGCCGGATCGTCCGCGGCCGTGTCGGTCGGCGTGAAGCTGGTCGCGGCGCGGGCCAGCAACGGGCCCCAGGGGTGGACGCCGGATTCCGCCGCGCCCGCCACGCCGATCACATGCCGCAGCGACCCGACCCGATCGCGGATCGCCCACAGCTTGGGCAAGGTGTCGGCGTCGACGATCGCGACCATGGCGCCGGCATCGACCAGCCGCAACTCCAGCGCGTCGGGCCCGAACAGATGCGACAACGGCAGCGCGATCGCGCCCATCTGGTAGCAGGCCACGTGCGCGATTGCCGTCTCGGGTCGCTGCGGCAGCAGGATCGCGACCCGATCGCCCGGGCCGACCCCGAGCGCGCGCAAGGCGTTCGACAGGGCGTTGGCGCGCTGCTGGATATCCCAGAACGTGAACGCCGCCGTGCCGCCGTCCTCGTCTTCGAAGTAGAGGGCGAAACGTTCGCGATGCAGCGCATGGCGACCGCACACGTCCCAGGCGATGTTGTAGCGCGCCGGGACGTTCCAGCGGAATTCGGCCATCAGTTGCGCGTGATTTCGGGCATCGCGTGGCAGGAACATGACCGCGTCGTCGATCGGCACTTTCTCAGGCCTCCGGTTTGCGACGATAGAGCCGGTAGCGTTCGCGGTGGTCGCCGGGGCGCTGGCCTTCCCACAACAGTTGCCAGGGCGAGGTCATGGTGCCGCTGCCATCCTTGTTACCCTGGGTGAGCACAAGATCGCAGCGTTCGGCGGCGCCGGCAGTTTCGTAGCGCAACGTCGTGATGCCGGCGAAGTAGTGCAGCAGGGCGCGCTGCGATTCGCCCAGCGAGATGCTGGCGATGCAGCCGTGATCGACCGGGAGAGCAGCGGCGAACGAGTCGATCATGCCGCGGTAGGACTTGGCATTGTCGACCCACGCCACCATCAAGGTCATCAGCACGCCGACGAACGCAGTGGTGCCCGAGGCCCAGGCGACGAACGGCCGCTGCGGTGAGCGTCGCACGTTGAACATCAGCAACACCCAGGCCGCGGTCAACCCGATCGCGATCAGCGTCAACGCTGCACTGCGCACCGGGATGTAGCCCGGTTCCATGTTGGCCATGTGCTTCGACACGCGTACCGGGACGCCAAAGTCGACCGCCAGCCAGTAGAACCAGACCACCGCGATGAAGAACACGAAGAACGTGAT
This sequence comes from Betaproteobacteria bacterium, assembly GCA_025350245.1. GTDB lineage: Bacteria > Pseudomonadota > Gammaproteobacteria > Burkholderiales. Next base: position 15,259 of record JANXYG010000153.1, on the reverse strand, counting down.
CGAGAACCAGAAGAACAGGTACGCGGGGCTGCGACGCAGCGAGGCGACCCCGGGTACCGCGAGCAGCGCCAGCGGCACCAGCATCGGCAGCGCATACAGCTCGCGCGCGTCGTGGGCTACGCTGGAGACGATCAGCGCCGTGGCAAACAGCACCAGCGGCACGGCATAGGCGACGCTCGTGAGGGCGCGACGACCGGCATACAACGACCACGCGGCGAAAGGCAGGGCGGGAAACGCGAACCAGGGCAGCACGCCCAGGTAGTAGAACGGCGAATCGCGCTCGGAGGCGAGGCGCCCGAGGCCCAGGAGTCGTCCCAGCTCGTTGTTGTAAAGCCATTCGGCGAACAGCGCGGGGTCGCGCGCGTGCAGCGCCAGCGGCCATATCGCGACCAGCGGTGCGGCGACGAACAACGCCGCGATCAGCGTGGACAGATGGTGGCGATGGCGATGGCCTGCGGATAGCGCGGGAAGTGCGACGCCCGCCACGGCCAGCATCAGCGCGCCGCCGACGCCACGCGTGAGAAAAGCCAGACCGATGGCCGCGCCGAGCGCGGCGCCGCCGAAGAACGGGCGGCTGGTCGAGATCGTCAGCGCCCAGGCGCCCAGGGCAAAGGCGGTGATCAGGCCGTTGTCCGGGATCAGCTGATGTGCCGGCAACAGCAATCCGACGCAGCCGAGCAGCAGCAGGGGCGCGATCCAGCCGGTGTCGGGTGTCGCCGGCGACGGTCGGGACCGGGTCGCGGTACCGGCGATCAGCCAGAATGTCAGCCCGCCGAAGACGACGTTGACCAGGCGCGCGGCGTCGTGGGGGGCCAGCGGCGGCGACAGGACGTGGCCGAAGCCCGCCGCGAACAAGTAGTAGAGCGGCGGATGGCGCAGGAACGGTTCGCCGGCGAGCATCGGCACCACCCAGTCACCGCCCTGCATGAGCTGGAACACGACCCCGAAGATCGCGGCCTCCTGGGGTTTCCAGGGGTCATGGCCGACCAGCCCGGAAATCATCCACAACGCGCAGAGCAGGGCGGTCATGAGCGCGGGCCACCGCTCAATGAGTGCCGTGACCGGTTCGAACCGGAGCCGCTGTGCGCCGAAGATCATGAGCCGAAGAAGGGTGGGAGTCCGGTGCGCCGGGGCGGTGACGAAGCCGACATTCTAGGGAGACTTGGGCTGGTCGGTGCGCTATGCATCGCCGGAGAACGGCGTCGCCGTGGCCGATGGTTCGCTCGCGCCCGCAAACGAAAAAGGCAGCCGAAGCTGCCTTTGACGACCATCGCCCAGCCCGGGCTCAAGCAGCGGGCTTGGCGCGGTTGTAACGCTTGTTGAACTTCTCGATGCGACCGGCGGTGTCCACCACCTTGTGCTTGCCGGTGTAGAACGGATGCGAGGCCGACGAGATTTCGACCTTGATCACCGGGTAGTCCTTGCCGTCTTCCCACTTCATCGTTTCGCGATTGCGGACATCGACGGTGGAACGGGTCAGGAACGAGAAATTCGCGCCCGGATCAGAAAAGATCACATCGTTGTATTTCGGGTGAATGGCGTCTTTCATCGTACTGTCCTCGATCGGTGATTGCGGCAAGACCCGCCGTTGCCCCCTTGGACAACGATCCGAGTCCGACCGCGGGCGCCTCGGCGCCCCCTTCTTGCGGACCCAATGCAGGCCCGGAATCCGGGAAAACCCAAAATTATCCATACAAGAGCTGGTCCGGGCAAGCTCTCTATCGCCATCGGCAGCTTTATTGCGTACCAACCCGGGTGGTTGAGGCAGAACGTGCAAGGCGCCCGCGGGAAATGTCTCAGTTTGCCGTGGCCAAATAAAAGCGGCCCGGGAGCCCGAGCCGCAATGACAATTTGTTGACCGAGGCTTCAGGGGCTTGGTCGGGTGGATTGCCCAGGCGGTTTCAGCCGCGCCGCATCTGGTCGAAGAAGTCGGCGTTGTTCTTGGTGGAGCGCAGCTTGTCGACGAAGAATTCGGTCGCCTCGAGCTCGTCCATGGGGTAGAGCAGCTTTCGCAGCACCCAGATCTTCTGCAGGATCTCTTTCGGGATCAGCAACTCCTCGCGCCGGGTGCTGGAGCGGTTCACGTTCATCGACGGGTAGATGCGCTTTTCCGCCATTCGCCGGTCGAGGTGAATTTCCATGTTGCCGGTGCCCTTGAACTCCTCGTAGATCACGTCGTCCATGCGCGAACCGGTGTCGATCAGGGCGGTGGCGATGATGGTGAGCGAGCCGCCTTCCTCGATGTTGCGGGCGGCGCCGAAGAAGCGTTTCGGGCGCTGCAGCGCATTGGCGTCCACGCCGCCGGTGAGCACCTTGCCCGACGCCGGCACTACGGTGTTGTAGGCGCGGGCCAGGCGGGTGATCGAGTCGAGCAGGATCACCACGTCTTTCTTGTGCTCGACCAGGCGCTTGGCTTTCTCCAGCACCATCTCGGCCACCTGCACGTGCCGCGTGGCGGGCTCGTCGAAGGTCGACGACACCACCTCGCCCTTGACCGAGCGCAGCATCTCGGTGACTTCTTCGGGCCGCTCGTCGATCAGCAGCACGATCAGGTAGATCTCGGGGTGGTTCGCCATCAGCGAGTGGGCGATGTGCTGCAGCATCACGGTCTTGCCGCTCTTCGGGCTCGCCACCAGCAGGCCGCGCTGGCCTTTGCCGATGGGGGCGATGATGTCGATGATGCGTCCGGTGAGATTCTCCTCGGCCTTGATGTCGCGCTCGAGCACGAACCGCTCGGTGGGAAACAGCGGCGTCAGGTTCTCGAACAGGATCTTGTGCTTGGTGTTCTCGGGCGGTTCGTTGTTGACCTGGTCAACCTTGACCAGCGCGAAGTAGCGCTCGCCGTCCTTGGGCGTCCGGATCTCGCCTTCGATGGTGTCGCCGGTGTGCAGGTTGAAGCGCCGGATCTGCGACGGGCTGACATAGATGTCGTCGGGGCCGGCCAGGTACGAGGTGTCGGGTGAGCGCAGGAAGCCGAAACCGTCGGGCAAGACCTCGAGCGTGCCGTCGCCGAATATGCTCTCGCCACGCTTGGCGGCGTTGCGCAGCAGGGCAAACACGAGATCCTGCTTGCGAATGCGGTTGGCATTCTCGATCTCGTTGGCTTGTGCCATCTCGACCAGAGCGGTCACGTGCAGCTGCTTGAGGTCGGAAAGATGCATGGGGGAAGGTGTGCTGCGGGATGGATTTGTGGCGGGGCTGCCGGAACGAAGCGCGCCGGCGCGGATGGGAACAACAGCTAGATCACGACCTGGGGACAACCAAGGCAGGGGCCAACCATGGGGAAGACCAACCACCGGCAGGGCAAGGGTCTGGCAGGCCATGACCCCCACTCGAAGGACCATACCTGCGGCGCCTGCCGCCGGGAGGCGCCACACCAGCTTTGCCGGGCGCCTCGACTGCCGTCAAGCTAGCTCACGTTACAGGACACTGTCAATGAAAGCCTTGAGTTGCGATTTCGGGACCGCGCCGACCTTCTGCGCTTCCATGCTGCCGCCCTTGAAGATCTGCAGCGTCGGAATCCCCTTGATGCCGTACTTGCGGGGTGTCTCGGCGTTTTCGTCGATGTTGATCTTGGTGACCTTGAGCTTGCCGGCATACTCGGTGGCGAGCTCGTCCAGGCTGGGCGCGATCATTTTGCACGGTCCGCACCACTCGGCCCAGAAGTCGACCAGGACCGGGACATCGGCCTTGAGGACCTCGGCGTCGAAGGATGCGTCGGTCACATGATGGATATGTTCGTTCATTGGGGGCCCTGTCTGAGGAATCGGCTCTGGAAGATGGCCGGACGCCGCGTCTGGCGTCCGGGACCCGGCAGCGGAGTGGCCGGGTTCGCCGGGGTCGCGCCGGTGGCGCGTGTGAGTACCCCGACTGTAGCTGAAAATCGCCCTCCCTGAAAAGCGGACCGGCAGCCGATCCGCTGCGATATCCGGCGCTGCCGACGGTTGCCGCCTCTCATGTGCGCGTTACAATCGCGCGGCTCGTGCCGCACGCGACGCCGGTCTCCTTCGAGACGGCGGCCGTTCACCGGCGCAGCCTTTGCCCAGGACCCCGATCAGGAATCGTTCAACATGACTTATGTCGTCACCGAAAGCTGCATCAAATGCAAGTACACCGACTGCGTCGACGTCTGTCCGGTGGATTGCTTCCGCGAGGGCCCCAATTTTCTGGTGATCGATCCCGATGAATGCATCGACTGCACGCTCTGCGTTGCCGAGTGTCCGGTCGAGGCCATCTACGCCGAGGACGACGTGCCGGCCGACCAGCGCGCTTTCATCGAACTCAATGCCGAACTCGCGCGCGAGTGGAAACCCATCATCGAGAGCAAGCCCGGGCCGCCCGACGCCGATGAGTACAAGGACGTGAAGCCGAAGGCGCACCTGCTGGAACGTTGATCCGCGCGCGGCGCGCGGGTTCCGATGCTTCTGGGTGCACACTTCACGCCATGGCGCCTGACATCGCCGCCCTGCTGGCAGCCCAAGCCACGCTGGTAACCCCCAACCGGCGCCTCGCCGCGTTCGTTCGTCGGCGTTTCGATGCCGATCGTCAGGCCGCGGGCCTTGGCACCTGGCCCTCGCCCGACATCCTGCCCTGGGCCGCCTGGGTGGCTCGCCTGCACGCCGACCTCTCGCGCTACCAGCCGGGGGCGCGCCTGCTCACCGCCGCCGAAGAACAGGCGGTGTGGCAGCAGGCCATCGCCGATTCGCCGCACGCCGATGCCTTGCTCGACACGGTGGCCACCGCCCGGATGGCGGTTGCCGCGCACCAGTTGAACGTTGCGTGGCGATTGCACCCGGCGCAGTGGGCGTCGGGACGCTCGGGCGATTGCGAAGCGTGGCTCGCCTGGTCGAGCGCGGTCGAACGCAAATGCGATACGCGCGGCTGGATGAGCCCCGCGCACCTGGCCGATCGGGTGGCATCGCTGCTGCCCGAGCAGCCGCAACGGGCGCCGCGGCGCCTGATCCTGCTCGGCTTCGACGCCCTCACGCCACAGGAGCGCAGCCTGGTCGGCGTGTTGCGCGGCCTCGGCACCGACATCGACGAGCGCCAACCCGATGGCGTGGCCGCGGTCGTCGAGCGGCGTAAATACCTTTTCGCGAGCGACGAACTCGCGGCGGTCGCGCACCGGACGCGTGTGCTGCTCGATACCGACCCGGCGCTGCGTATCGGCGTCGTCGTCCCCGATCTGTCCGAACGGCGCGCCGAAGTGGTTCGCATGTTCGACGACGCGCTCGAACCCGCCCGGGTCATCGGTGCCCACACCACGACGGCACGGCCGTTCAATGTGTCGCTCGGTTTGCCGCTGGCCGGCTATCCACTGGTCACGACGGCACTCGCGGCGCTGCGTCTGGTGCGGGGCGAGTTGCCGCTCACCGGGATGGGGGCCTTGCTGCGCAGCCCGTTCCTGGGTGAAGGCGAGACCGAATCGTCGGTCCGCGCGCTGCTCGACGCGGCCTTGCGCGAGCGTCGGCAGCTGACGGTGACGCTTGCGACCCTCAAGCGTGAAGCGAAAGGCGCCGACCGGCGCCAGGGTCGCGCGTGCCCGGCCTTGCTCGCGCGCCTCCGCGCCTGGGAGCCGCTCGCCACCGCAGCACGCTCGCTGCGCCAGCGGCCGTCGGCGTGGAGCAGCACCTTCGTGGCGCTGCTGTCGGCGCTGGGCTGGCCGGGCGAACGAACGCTGGACAGCGACGAGTTCCAGACCTGGCAGAAATGGCGCGAGGTCGTGTCGGGCTTGTCGATGTTGGACGACGTGCTGGGCAATCTCGGTATCGGCGAGGCGCTGTCGTGGCTCTCGCGCCTGTGCACCGATACGCTGTTCCAGTCCGAATCCGACGCCGTGCCGGTGCAGATTCTCGGCCTGCTCGAAGCCACCGGTCAGACCTTCGACCATTTGTTCGTGACCGGTCTGCACGACGAAGCCTGGCCACCGCCCGCGCGCCCCAATGCGTTTCTGCCGGTGGCATTGCAACGCGAGCGTGGTGTTCCGCACGCCAGTGCCGACTGGGAACGCGGCTTCGCTGAACGCACCACTGCCCTGTTGCGCTCCGGTGCGACGCACGTGGTGTTCAGCCACCCCACGCGCGACGGCGATCGCGAGCTGCGGGCGAGCCCGATGCTCGCGGGCATCGCGCTTGCCACGCCCGACCACCCGACCGCCACCCCGGCGCGCAATGCCGACAATGTCTATTGGCACCGCATCCTCGCCAGCGCGCGCATCGAACGTCGCCCGGACAGTTGGGCGCCCGCACTCGCGCGACCGCATCACAGCCCGGGCGGCGCCAACGTGTTCCGCGATCAGTCGGCATGCCCGTTCCGCGCCTTCGCCCGGCATCGCCTCGGGGCCGAAACGCTGGCCGAAGCCGGGGCCGGCATCGACGCCATGAGCCGCGGCCTGCTGCTGCATGGGGCGCTGGCGGCGTTGTGGGGCGAGATCGAGTCGAGTTCCCGCCTGCTCGCCTTGGCGCCGCCCGAGGTGGAGGCCGCAATCGCGCGCGCCGTCGATGCGGCCTGGGCCGAGTTCCTGCGGCACCCGGGCCACGACGATCTGTCCGACGGGCTCATCGCGGTCGAACGCCGCCGCATGGCGCATCTGCTCGCCGCGATGCTCGATCTCGACCGGACCCGGCCACCGTTCATCGTGCGCGATCGCGAAGCGCCGCGGCGTCTGGTGCTGAACGGGCTCGAGGTCGACGGCCGCATCGATCGCATCGACCTGCTGCCCGGGGATGTGCTGTTCATCATCGACTACAAGACCGGCAAGGAAGGTCCGGGCGTCTGGGCCGACGACCGCCCCGAACAACCGCAGTTGCCGCTCTACGCCGTGCTCGAAGACGGTGACGTCCGCGCGATCGCCTTCGGCAAGATGCGCGCCGACGGTGTGGGCTATGAGGGGGTGGGGCAATCCGTTGCGGCGTTCGGCGGCGTCGATGCCATCGAGAAGTCGAAGCGTTTCGCCGACGAGGGCGATTGGCCCGCGCTGATGGAGCGGTGGCGCGCCCGGCTCGCGAGTCTCGCCGACGAATTTCTCGATGGCAGGGCCGATGTCGCGCCGGCCAATGGCGCCCTGACGTGCCGCTACTGCGATCTGGGGTCGCTGTGCCGCATCGCCGAGATCCGCAGCCCGGGCTACGGCAGGTCCGACGCGGAGCCCGACGACGATGACTGAACCGGTGAACGATGGCGACGTTGCCGACGCCGATGAGCGATTGCGCGCGATCGACGTCGACAAGTCCTTCATCGTCCAGGCGCCCGCCGGGTCGGGCAAGACCGAACTGCTGATCCAGCGCTACCTCGCGCTGCTTGCCCGCGTTGACGCGCCCGAAGAGGTGGTCGCCGTCACTTTCACCCGCAAGGCGTCGGCCGAGATGCGCGCCCGGGTGCTGCATGCCCTCGATCTCGCCGCCGATGACACCCCGCCGTCGCCGGCGCATCGATTGCAGACGTGGCGCCTCGCCCGTGCCGTGCGTGCACGCGATACCGCAATGCATTGGGGCCTGCGCGATTCGCCGTCACGGCTGCGGCTCCAGACCATCGATTCGCTGTGCGCGAGCCTGACGCGGCAGATGCCGGTGCTCTCCGGGTTCGGCGCGCAACCCGAATCGATCGAGAACGCCGCCGAGTTGCACCAGGAAGCCGCCCGCCGCACGCTGGCGCTGCTCGACACGGGCGGTGCCGGCGCCGCGGCGGTGGAACGCCTGCTGACCCACCTGGACAACGAGATCCCGCGTATCGAATCGCTGCTCGCCAGGATGCTGGCGCGGCGCGACCAGTGGTTGCGCCATGTGGTGTCCGGATCGCGCGAGATCGATCGTGCGACTCTCGAGCGGGCGCTGGCGGGGTGGGTCAAAGACCATCTCGCCGACCTGATCGTCGCCGTGCCCGATCGTATCGAAGAGTCGCTGTGCCGGATCGTGCGTGACGCCGCGGCCAATCTGGTCGCCCAGAACATCTGGTCCGATCTGGCGGGGCTCGCCGACCTGACCGGCTTGCCCAATGCGTCCGCGTCGAGTGTCGGCGCGTGGCGGGTGCTGGCGGGCCTGATCCTGACCCAGAAAGGTGAGCCTCGCCGGGCCTTCAACGCGAAGGACGGATTTCTCGCGCCGAGCAACACCAAAGACCCGGCGGAGAAGCGGCGGCGATCCGCACTCAAGCACGACATGGAGGCGCTGGTGGCGACGGCTGCCGGGCACCCCGGGTTCATCGATCTTTTGCAGGGCGCGCGCGCGTTGCCGCCGGTGACCTACACCGACACCCAATGGGAAGTGCTCTCGGCGCTCGTCCACCTGCTGCCGGTGGCCGTGGCCCAGTTGACGCTGGTGTTTCGCGAACGTCACCAGGTCGACTTCACCGCGATTTCCCAGGCGGCGGTGGCGGCGCTCGGACCCGAAGGCGAGCCCACCGACCTCGCGCTCGCGCTCGACTACCGCCTCCGGCATCTGCTGGTCGACGAGTTCCAGGACACCTCGCAATCGCAATACGACCTGCTGACCCGGCTCACCGCGGGCTGGGAGCCGCACGATGGCCGCACGCTGTTCGTCGTGGGCGACCCGATGCAGTCGATCTACCGCTTTCGCGAAGCCGAAGTCGGTCTGTATCTGCGAGCACGCCGCGATCGAGGCATCGGCACGGTGACGCTGAAGCCGCTGACGCTGTGCGTGAACTTCCGCTCGCAGGGCGGGATCGTCGACTGGCTCAACGACACCTTCGGCCAGGTGCTGCCGACCCGCGAAGACATCGCGGTCGGCGCGGTGCCGCATGCGGCGTCGGTTGCCATCCACGCCGGACTCGATGGTGATGCCGTCGTGGTCCATCCGCAGCTTGCGAACGATCCTGAAGCGGAGGCGGCGCAGATCGCCGGCGTCGTGCGCGATGCACTCGCCGCCGATCGAGACCTCGATTACAAGGTGGCGATCCTGGTGCGGGCGCGTTCGCATCTCGCCGCCATCGTGCCCGCGTTGAAGGCCAACGGCTTGCGGCCGCAGGCCATCGATGTCGAGGCGCTCCGCGAACGCCCGGCGATCCAGGATCTGCGCGCGCTGACACGTGCGCTGCTGCATCCCGCCGACCGGCTGGCGTGGCTCGCCGTGCTGCGCGCACCCTGGTGCGGCTTGACGCTGGCCGATCTGGAGCAACTCGCGGGCGGCGATCGCCACGCGGCAATCCCCGATCTGCTCGCGAGCGACGAACGCCTGGCGCGCCTGTCCACCGACGGACGGACCCGCGCCACCACGTTGCGCGACCGGCTGAAGCCCGTGATCGCGCAGCGTCGACGGGCGCCGTTGCGGCGCTGGATCGAGCACGCCTGGCTCGCGACCGGCGGGCCGGCAACCGCAGGCGGCCCGGCCGCGCTCGACGATGCAGAGGTGTACTTCGATCTGCTCGACGAACTCGGCGAGGCCGGTGACCTGCTCGATTTCGCGGCGCTCGATGCGCAGCTCGACCAGCTTTACGCACGCCCCGACCCCGAAGCCGATCCGCGCCTGCTGGTCATGACCATGCACAAGGCCAAGGGCCTGGAGTTCGATGTCGTGATCCTGCCGCGGCTCGGCACCCGCCCGCGCGGCGGCGATGCCGAACTCCTGCTGTGGCTCGAGCGTCTGCGCCAGCACGACCCGATCGATCTGCTCGAGCGTCCGCGCCGGCACGACCCGATCGATCTGGTGCTGGCGCCGATCGGCAATCGCACCGGGCAGGACAAGGCGATGTACGACGCCGTGCGCGATCTCGGGAAGCAGAAGGACGACCACGAGGTGGTGCGACTCGTCTACGTGGCGGCCACGCGCGCGAAGTCGCGTCTGCATCTGTTCGGCCACGTCACGGTGAAGGACGATGAGCCGCGAGTCGCCGCCGGTTCCCTGCTGAAGGTGTTGTGGCCGGTGGTCGAGGTCGACTTCCTCGATGCGATATCGCTGCAGCAAAACGCCACGATCACCGACACTGACGACGAGGAAACCGAAGCCGTTGCGCCTACCATTCGCCGCTTTCCCGCCGATTGGCTGCCACCGTTACCCGCGCCTGGCGTAGTGGTGCCGACCGCGCCTGTGCCCGATGCCGGTGGCGAAACGGTGCAGGTCGAATTCTCATGGGCATCCGAAACCGCGAAGCACATCGGCACCGTCGTGCACCGCTGGTTGCAGACGATGGCGGAGGAAGGGCTCGATCACTGGACCGCCGATCGCATCGCCGGCCTGCGCGGCGTTTTCGATCGCGACCTGGCGGCGCTCGGCGTGCCGGAGTCGGCGCGGGCGGCGGCGCTGCCGCGTGTGGTCGATGCGCTCGGCACGTCGCTCACCGACGAGCGCGCCCGATGGATATTGTCCGCGCATCGCGAAGCGCAAAACGAACTGCGCCTCACCACCGTGCTCGATGGCAACGTGCAACACATCGCCATCGATCGCACCTTCGTCGACGATGCCGGCACGCGCTGGATCATCGACTACAAGACCGGCATCCGCGAAGGTGCCGGCCGCGAGGGCTTTCTCGACAACGAGCAGTTGCGCTATCGCGAGCAGCTCGACCGCTATGCCGCTGCGATGGCCGGCATCGATGCACGGCCGATACGGCTGGCGTTGTACTTTCCGCTGATGAAGGGTTGGCGCGAATGGGAGGCTTTGTTGCCGGGCAGATGATCCGGGTCATGGCGATCGTCATGCGTTGGTCATGCGATCGCCGCCGATACCGCGACGCCTGCAATGCATGAACCATTTGCACCATGCCCGCGCCGCACGGCCACAACATGGGCGACACAGTGTCACGTCAGCATCACCGGGCAGGTCAGCCGTCATTCGAACGCGCAGACACCCACCTGGAGACACTGCCATGCCAGTTCTGAAACCTCTCGCCGCTGCGCTCTCGCTCGCCCTCGCGGCCGGCACCGCCCACGCTGACGTCAATACGCTCGTCGGCTTTTCGCTGCTGCCCGCCAACACTTTCTCCAACGGCCCCACGTCCGGCCAGTTCGCCGGCGCCGGTGCCGGTGGCAACCCGTTCAAGAAGATCTTCCTGGGGGACATCGGCGGCGTCGCCAACGGCGGCACGGTGACGAAGACTGAGGTGGTCGACCTCATGAACATCGCCGATCCGAATGACCTGAATGGCGACGGCAACACCAAGTTCACCTTCCCGTTCGTGACCATCGAGAGCGTGCTGCCGCTGGACAAGCGGACCTTGCTGGTGCTCAACGACAACAACTATCCCGGCGTGGGCGGTCGCAACGCGGGTTCCGACAACAACGAGATGCTGCTGATCCATCTGGCGAGTCCGCTCGATCTGGCAAACCCGGTGCCCGAGCCCTCCACCTACGCGATGATGGCGGGTGGCCTCGGCCTGATCGGCTTCATGGCGCGTCGCCGCCGCGCCGCTCGCTGAAGCACCACGGCAGAGGCTGGCGATGTGACGGCACCGGGACCCGCGAGGGTCCCGGTGCCGTTCCGGTTCGGACAAACTGTGCCGGGCGTCTGCCCGCACTGCCGGGAGACGACGAGGACGAGCAAGTGACGGCCCGCCTCGCCGCCGAGGGCGCCGGGGCTCAGCGCATGCGAATCTTGCCGCCGCCACCCATCCCGCCGAGCGCGCCCGGCGGCATGCCGCCCGCGCTACCGCCGCCCGGGCTACCGCCCGGCAACACGATCGACGACGCGGCCTGGCGCCGGTATTCCTCGATCTCGCGCACCATACGTTCCACGGCTTCTTTCGCGGCGGGCGCATAGCCGGCCACCGCTTCCGACAGGTTGGTGGCGTCGATCTCGAAGCTCAGCGGCAGAGTGCCCATGGTGGTGTACATCTGCGCCTCGCCGACATAGTTCGTGGGACGGGTGATATCGGGTGCGCCGTCGGCTTTCACCGGCGTGAGCACGCGGATAGTGCCCATCTTGCGGTCGGTGTAGATTTCTTCACGATAGAGGTCGGCAGCATCCATCGTGGGTTCGGGGAGTTTCGGTTCGGCCATGGTGGTCTCGGTTCGGGAGCAGGTATGAAAGAAATGATTTTACCAAGGCGGCACCGCCGATTCACCTGGACGCCGCCGATGTCACCAGTTGCGCCAAAGCGGTCGCGCATACCGTGGCCGTCCTCGGCATCCCGGCCGCCGCCGTTTATGGCGATTCGAAAAGCGGCCTGCTGGGTCTGAATCTGCGCAGCTCCGATGACGTAACCCGCCCGCTTCCCTAGAATCGGGGGTCCTGCCGTCCGGCCGCACCTTTTCGCTTCCCCGCCATGAACGACATCGTCTTCAAGCCCGTTGCCTTCCACGAGCTGGCCACGCTCTCGCCCGACGCCCGCGCGCAGCTCATGCGCCGCACCGAGGCCGATCTCGCCGGCTATCTGAGCAAGGTCGAACCCATCGTCGAGGCGGTGCGCGCCGAGGGTGATCGAGCCATCGTCCGCTTCGCCCGTGAGATCGACAACCTCGAGATTCCGCTCGACGCCATCGCCGCGATGCCCGCCGATTTCGATCGCGCTTTCGATGTTGTCGACCGCGAAGTCATCGACGCCATTGAATACGGCGTCGAGAACATCCGCCGCTTTCACCAGGAGCAGAAACCGGAATCGATGTGGATGATGGAAGTGCGGCCGGGTGCCTTTGCCGGCGAGCGCTGGCTGCCGATTCCGTCGGTGGCCTGCTATGTGCCGCGCGGCAAGGGCGCATTTCCGTCGGTGGTGATGATGACCACCGTGCCTGCTGTGGTGGCCGGCGTGCCCGACATCTGCATCGTCACGCCGCCCGGCCCCAACGGCGGCTTCGATGCTGCGACCTTGGTGGCCGCGAAGATCGCCGGCGTGCACAAGGTCTATCGCGTCGGCGGCGCGGTGGCGGTGGCGGCAGTGGCCTATGGCACCGACACCATCGGCCGCTGCGCCAAGATCGTAGGCCCCGGCAGCCCGTGGGTGGTGGCGGCGAAGCGATTGCTTGCCGGGGTGCTCGACACCGGTGTGCCAGCCGGCCCGAGCGAATCCATCGTGCTGGCCGACGACACCGCCGATGGCGCGCTCGCCGCGCTCGACCTGCTGATCGAATCCGAGCACGGCCCCGATTCCTCCGCCTATCTGGTCACCGCCAGCCGGGCCGTGGCCGAAGCCGCGCTCGCCGCGATTCCGCAACACTGGCAGCACATGGGCAAGCAGCGCATCGAGTTCTCGTCGACGGTGCTGGGCGGGCCGCGCGGCGGCATCGTGCTCGCGCCCGACATGGACGCCGCCTGCGCATTCGTCAACGACTACGCCCCCGAGCACCTCGGTATCCACAGCGACGAGCCCTATGCCTGGTTGGGGAGGATCACCAACGCCGGCGAGATCCTGCTCGGCAAGCACACGCCCATCACCCTGGGCAACTTCGTGCTCGGCCCGAACGCCGTGCTGCCCACCAGCGGCTGGGCGAAGACCTTCTCGCCGCTATCCACCTTCGACTTCATGAAGCGCTCGTCGATCGGCCACGTGACCGGCGCCGGCTACGCCGAGATGGCGCGGCATGCGCGCGTGCTCGCCGCCTATGAAGGCTTCGAGGCGCACGCCAATGCGGTCTCGGAATTGCGCGACCGGCTGTTGAAAAAGCCCTGACCCATTTGCTGCTGCGAGACCAGATCCCGATGACGACTCACCCCGCACCGAATCCCGACTTTGTCAGCGCGTCGAGGGCCTGCGATCTCTACAAGTCGGTGATGTAGTGCGCCAGGGCGTCGATCTGTTCGTCGGTGAAGTTCTTGACCGTGCCGGACATCACGCCCTCGTCGTTGGTGCGCACGCCATCCCGGTAGTCCTTGAGCTGCTTGACGATGTACTGGAACTTCTGGCGCGACACTCGCGGAAACTCGACCAGCCCCTTGAACCCTGGCTGGTGACAGGCAACGCACTGGACTTCGGCCGCCAGCTTCTTGCCCTGCGCCGCCAGTGCCGGATCGGTCTGGAACCGGTTGCGCGCCATGGGTTGCACCGAAAAATACTCGGCGAGTTCCTTCGCGTCGTCTTCCGTGAGAATGCCCACCGACGATGACATCATCGCGTTGACCCGCCCCCCGTTCTTGAACGCCATGATCTGCTTATAGAGATACTCCTTGGTCTGTCCGGCCAGATTCGGGTAGATCGGCGAACTCGAATTGCCGTCGGTGCCATGGCAGTGGGCGCAGGAGGCGGACTTGGCGGCGAAGGCGGAAGTACCAATCCCTAGCATGAGCAGGGTGATTGCGAGGGAGTAGAGAAGATGGCGAGAGTTCATTGGTGGTTCCTGGAGCGGTTGAGACGGCGCGGTGCGTGATGCATAAGCGCAATTGTAGCGTGTGGCTGTTCGGGGGCGAGGCATCTGGACGCGTGCCTCAAGGAAAAATTCCAGGATGTCGGTACACCGTCGAGTTGGCGTGGAACCGCGCCAAAGACACAGCTATGGTTAAGTCTGCACTTTTCTGAACATCGAACGCGCTATGAACCTGTCGTCGACCCGATAGGTCCATCGAATGGAGATCCTGAAACCGCGACTTAAATTGCGTCGAGTCGCTCAGCGAGACTGGGACAGCGGCGATTGTGGGTTGGCTTATGTCGCAATGGTTACGGGAAGGCCCCGAGCGAGCGTAACTGTGGCGTCAGTAGTGGTATCGAAGCTGTGCCAGGAACAACGCGTTTTTCTCGGACCGATAGACCATCCGGTGCTCTTCGGTGATACGCCGGGACCAGTAGCCCGCCAGCGCGTGCCGCAGTGGTTCGAGTTTGCCTATCCCTGAGAATGGCTCACGCATGCTGGCTTCGATCAGTTCGTTGATTCGCTTCACGATGCGCTTGTCCTGCTGTTGCCAATACAGATAGTCGTCCCAAGCCTGATCGGAAAACACCGGCTTCACTCAACAAGCTTCCGTTCCTTGCCGCGACCGCTGCTCAGATCCTCCACCGCGGCGAGCAGCCGTTTCGCGTTCGCCGGACTGCGAAGCAGGTACGCCGTCTCCTCCAGTGACTTGTAGTCATCCAGCGAGAGCATCACCACCGATTGCTGGCCATTTCGGGTGATGATCAGTGCCTCGTGGTCGTCGCATACGCGATCCATCGTGCTTGCCAGGTTGGCGCGCGCCGCGGTGTAGGTTATCGCATCCACGGTGCCTTCCTTTTTTGGTTCGTCAGTAAAAATCGTGGGCGAGTTTTGGTTCGGGGAGTTTGCCAAGCACATGAAAGAGCGAGAGTATCTGCGATACGGAAGGTTCGGTATCCGTAGGCTTTTCTCATAGTGACTTTGGCTTTGTTGTTCAAGCCCTCGATCACGCCGCTGGAGAATTGCTTTCGG
>JANXYG010000140.1 GCA_025350245.1 Betaproteobacteria bacterium | reverse complement strand
GCTGAAGCCGCCCGGCTCGACCTCGATGCGATCCGGCAGGTATTGGTGGTGGTACCGCGGCGCGCCGACGACGCCGGGGAGGTCCGGTGCCGGCGAATGCACATGCAGAAGGATCCCCAGCAGCACCATGCTGATGATGCGCGAACCACCCGGGGTGCCGAGCACCAGCACCCCGCGATCATCCTCGACGAACGTCGGCGACATGCTCGACAAGGGTCGCTTGCCGGGCGCGATCAGGTTCGCCTTGCGCCCGGTCAGGCCATACAGGTTGGCCGCGTTGGCGGCGAGCGCGAAATCGTTCATCTCGTTGTTGAGCATGAGGCCGGTATCGCCCGCGACCATGCCTGCGCCAAATGGGCCGTTGATGCTCAGCGTGGCCGCGACCCGGTTGCCGTCGGCATCGACGATCGAGAAGTGCGTGGTGTTGTCGCCTTCCTTGGCCGGGGGCGGTGCATCCAGTGTCGCGCTCGGCGTGGCGTGATCCATGTCGATCGTGGCGGCGCGCGTCTCGGCGTAGTCCGGACTCGCCAGGCGCGCCTGGGGCACGACATCGAAGTCGCTGTCGCCGAGATAGCGAGCGCGATCGTGGTAGCTGCGTCGCAGCGCTTCGGCCACGAGGTGCACGCGATCCGTATCGCTCAACGCCGCGTAGTCGAACCGCTTGAGGATATGCAGCGCCTGTGCGAGCACCAGGCCGCCGCTGGAAGGCAGCGGCGCGGTGGTGATGCGCGCGCCACGATAGCGGATGCGGAACGGTTCGCGCTCGAGCAGCCGATACCCGGCCAGATCGTCGAGGGTCCAGATGCCGCCGCCGGCACGCACCGACCGCACGAGTTCTTCGGCAACGGGGCCACGGTAGAAGCCCTCGGCGCCATGCTCGGCGATGGCGCGCAGCGTTTTCGCGAGGGCGGGTTGGCGCAACACGAATCCGGTTGTCACCGCCTTGCCGCCATCGAGGAACTGCCGCGCCGACGGATCCGCCGCCAGCACCGCCTGACGCCAACCGGTGGCCGCAGCATAGCGGCCGTCGACCTCGAATCCATCCTCGGCAGCCGCGATCGCTGGCGCCAGCGTCGTGGCGAGCGGCAGCGTGCCGTAGCGCCGCGCGAGATGCGCCAGCGCGGCCGGCACGCCGGGAATCGCCGCCGCCTTGCCGCCATCGAGCGACGCGCGATCATCGATCTTGCCCTGCGCGTCGACGAACATGTCCTTCGACGCGGCGCCCGGCGCCATCTCGCGCGCATCGACGAAGGTCTCGAAGCCGTCGGCCCGGTGCAGCAGGAAGAAGCCGCCGCCACCGAGTCCGGACGCGAACGGCTCGACGACCGCCAGCGTTGCCGCTGTGGCCACCGCGGCATCGAAGGCGTTGCCGCCCTTCGCCAGCATCTGCTCGCCGGCGGCCGTGGCCAGCGGGTGCGCCGAGGCGATCGCGGAGCGCTGCCCCGCCTGGGCGCCAACCGTCGCCAGCAGGAACAGCAGGAACGCGATCACGAAGGTGCCGGGCGATCGTCCCGGGGTGATGAAGCGAGCGAGCATCAGGCGGTACCTCCGACAGGCGCCGGGGTCGGGGCCTCGGGCTTGCGGACCCGGAACCACGCAGCGTACAGCGCCGGCAGGAACAGCAGTGTGAGCACTGTGGCCACCAGCAGCCCGCCCATGATCGCCACCGCCATCGGCCCCCAGAAATTGGAACGCGACAGCGGGATCATCGCCAGGATCGCCGCGGCCGCGGTCAGCAGGATCGGCCGCATCCGGCGCACGGTCGCGTCGATCACGGCAGTCCAGGGCGCATGCCCCTCCTCGATATCCTGCTCGATCTGGTCGACCAGGATGATCGAGTTGCGCATGATCATGCCGAAGAGCGCGATGAAGCCGAGCATCGCGACGAACCCGAACGGCACGTTGCCCACCAGCAGGAACAGCGTGACGCCGATGATCGCGAGCGGCGAGGTCAGCAGCACCAGCACCGTCTTGCTCACGCTTTGCAGGTGGATCATGAGCAGCGTGATCACCGTGATGAGCATGATCGGCACGACGGCATTGACCGAGCCCTGGCCGCGCGCGCTTTCCTCGATCGCGCCGCCCATGTCGATGTGGTAGCCCGGCGGCAGCTTGGCGCGGATCTGCGCCAGCGCCGGGTCGATCTGCTGCGACACCTCGGGCGCCTGCATGTGACCCAGGATGTCGCCCTGCACCGTGATGGTCGGCTGGCGCTGCCGGCGCCAGATCAGGCCGTCTTCGAGCACGTAGCTGATGCGCGCCACCTGCGACAGCGGCACCCAGCGGCCGGACCGCGTCGGGATGTTGACGTCGCCGATGTTCGCGAGCGCCTTGCGCTCCTGCGGATCGGCGCGCGCCACCACTTCGATGAGCTGGTCGCGTTCGCGATACTCGGTGATGCTGTAGCCCGACAGGATGGTCGCCAGCATGCCCGACAGATCGGTCGTGGTGACCCCGACCATGCGCGCCTTGGCCTGGTCGATGTCCAAGTGCACCACCTTGCTCTTCTCGTTCCAGTTCAGGTGCACCAGCCGCATGTTGGGATTGGCGCGCATCACGGTGGCCACTTCGTTCGAGATGCGGCGGATCACGTCGTGGTCGGGGCCGCTCACGCGGAACGCCACCGGATAGGCCACCGGTGGACCGTTCTGCAACACCGAGACACGCCCCCGCACCAGCGTGAACTTGCTGTCGAGGATCTCCTCCAGGCGTTGCTGCAGGCCGTCGCGCGCCTTGTTGCTCTTCGCCGTCACCACGAACTCGGCGAGATTCTGGTTGCCGAGCTGCTGGTCGAGCGGCAGGTAGAAGCGCGGGCTGCCGCCGCCAACGTAGGTCACGTAACTCTCGACATCGGGGTCACTCGCGAGGATCTTCTCGAAGCGCTTCGCCTGTTCGTCGCTCGCGCCGATCGCTGCGCCGGTCGGCAGCCAGAGATCGACCACCAGTTCGGGGCGGTTGGCCGACGGGAAGAACTGCTGCTGGACCTTGGTGAACCCGTAGATCGACAACACGAAGATGCCCACGGTGATCACGATCACGGTCTTGCGCCAGGTCACGCACCACGTGACCACGGCCCGGAAGGCGCGGTAGAACGGACGGTTGTAGATGTCTTCGTGATGCCCTGGCGCCGGTGCCGGTGGCCGCGGCTGGCGGCGAATGCGCCGCACGAGGCCAGCGAGCAGTCCTTCCTGATGTCCGATCTTCGCGTAGTCGGGCAACAGGTGATAGCCCAGGTAGGGCACGAAGATCACCGCGACCACCCACGACACCAGCAGCGAAATGCACACCACGGCGAAGATCGAGAAGGTGTACTCGCCCGCCGCCGACTTGGCCATGCCCACCGGGAGAAAGCCCGCGGCCGTGACCAGCGTGCCGGTCAGCATCGACGGCGCGGTCGAGGTGTAGGCATAGCTGCCGGCCTTCACCCGGTCCCAGCCCTGCTCCATCTTGATCGCCATCATCTCGACCGCGATGATCGCGTCGTCGACCAGTAGCCCGAGGCCGATGATCAGCGCGCCGAGCGAGATGCGCTGCAGGTCGATGCTGAAGATGCGCATGAACAGGAAGGTCACCGCCAGCACCAGCGGAATCGACAGCGCCACCACGATGCCGGTGCGCAGGCCCAGGCTGATGAAGCTCACCGCGAGCACGATGATCACGGCCTCGGCCAGCGTCATCATGAATTCGTTGATCGAGCGCGACACCACGGTGGGCTGGTCGGCCACCGAATGCACTTCGATCCCGGCCGGCAGATCGGCCTTCAGTTGCGCCATACGGGCGTCGAGCGCCTTGCCGAGCGCGATGATGTCGCCGCCCTTGCGCATCGACACCGCCAGGCCGAGCGCCGGCGTGCCCTGGTAGCGGAACAGCAGATCCGGCGGATCGACGTAGCCGCGATACACGCGCGCGATGTCGCCGATGCGCAGCAGATTGCCGTTGGCGGCGATGGTCGTCTCGCGCACCTGGTCGAGCGTGCGAAACTCGCCCGACACCCGCACGAACACCTTGTCGGCTTTGGTCTCGAAGCTGCCGCCGGGCGCCAGTTCGTTCTGGGTCCGGAGTGCCGAAAAGATGGTCTGCGGATCGATGCCCAGCACCGACAGCTTGCGCTGCGACAACTCGACGAAGATCTTCTCGTCCTGCTGGCCGAGCGGGTCGACCTTGCCGACGTCGGGCACCTGCAGCAGCTCGCGGCGCACGTCTTCCACATACGGGCGCATGGCACCGTAGTCGTAGCCGTCGCCGGTGAAGGCGTAGATGGTGCCGAAGGTGTCGCCGAACTCGTCGTTGAAGAACGGCCCGCGCACGCCGCGCGGCAGTTGATAGGCCATGTCGCCGATCTTCTTGCGCACCTGGTACCAGGCGTTGGGCACTTCCTTGGGCGGCGTGTAGTCCTTGAGCGTGACGAAGATGAGCGATTCGCCGGGCTTGGAATAGCTCTGCGAATAGTCGAACCACGGCGTTTCCTGGAGCTTCTTCTCCAGCCGCTCGGTGACTTCCTGCTCGACCTGTTTCGCGGTGGCGCCGGGCCAGTTGGTCTTGACGACCATCACCTTGAAGGTGAAATCGGGGTCTTCCGCCTGCCCGAGCTGCAGGTAGCTGATGGTCCCGGCCACCGCCAGCGCGACGATGAAATAGAGCACCAGCGGCTGATGCGACAGCGCCCAGGCCGACAGGTTGAAACGGGTCGAGATCATGGCGCCGACTCGGCGATCACGCGTACCTTCTCGCCGGCAAACAGCTTGTGCACGCCGGCCCGCACGACCATTTCGCCGGCGGCGAGGCCGTCGGTCACGGTGACGCCTTCATCGCCGAAGCGCGCCACCTTGATCGGCCGCAGCACCACCTGGCTCGATTTCGGATCCACGATCCAGACGGCAGGCGCATCGCCCTTCTGGAACACCGCGGTGGCCGGCAGACGGGCAATCGTCCCGGCGTCGTTGCCCCTCAGATAGACGTTGGCGGTCATGCCGAGTCCGACCGCGGCGTCGGCATCGACGATGGTCACGCGCGCCGCGAAGGTGCGGGTCACGGGGTCGGCGGCCGGGGAGATCTCGCGTACCTTGCCCGCATAGAACTTTCCGGGGCTCGCCCACAGATCGATCGCGATCTCGGGTGCGCCGCGAAAGGCATCCAGGCGGTTCTCGGGAACACTGACCAGGACTTCCTTTTCGGTGAGCCGCGCCACCTTCGCCACCATCTGGCCGGCGGCGACCACCTGGCCGGTCTCGGCCGCGATCGCCGTGACCACGCCGTCGTGGTCCGCGGTCAGTACCGTGTAGGCCGACTGGTTGCGCGTGATGTCGAGCTGCGACTTCGACTGCGCGAGTTGCGCCTTGGCCACTTCGAACGCCGCGGTGTGCCGATCGAGTTCGGCAGCGCTGATGAAGCCGTCTTTCTTCAGCTCGGTGAACCTTTGCAGGTCGCTGCGCAACTGCTCGAAGCTGGCCTGCGCGGCCACGGTCTGCTGGCGGGCGGCGTCGATGCCGAGCTGCTGGTCGGCCGGGTCAAGCCGCGCCAGCGGCTGGCCGGCTTTCACGATGGCGCCCACATCGACCAGACGCGCCGCGATCTTGCCGGGAACCCGGAAACCCAGCGCGGTTTCGTAGCGCGCGCGAACGTCGCCGGTGTAGCCGGCGAGTGCGTCGGCTTTGACCGATTCCACCTTCAATACATTCACGATACGCGGCGGCAGCGGCGGCGGCGCTTCGCGCTCGCAGCCGGCGAGCAGCAAGGATGCGCCGATGACGCCGACGATCGCGGCGCTCGGCAGGCGCTTCATGGAGACTCCTTTTCTGGCTGCAGCAACGAGGATTCACGGGACGGCGCGACCGACGGAACCGGCCGCGACAACAGGCGGCGCGACACCCAGGACCCCAGGTCGTCGAGCCAGGTGAACGCGACCGGCACGATCAGCAAGGTGAGAAACGTGGACGCGAGCACACCACCGATCACCGCATGCGCCATCGGCGCGCGCTGTTCGGCGCCCTCGCCCAGGCCGAGCGCCAGCGGCAGCATGCCGAACACCATCGCCGCGGTGGTCATGAGGATCGGGCGCAATCGCACCTTGCCGGCCTCGACGATGGCATCGGCGCGCGCCATGCCGGACGCCCGCAGGTGGTTGACGAAATCCACCAGCAGGATCGCGTTCTTGGTCACCAGGCCCATCAGCATGATGAAACCGATGATCGAGAAGATGTTGAGCGTGCTGCGCCACGCCAGCAGCGCGAGCAGCACGCCGACCAGCGCGAGCGGCAGCGACACCATGATCGCCAGCGGCTGCAGAAAGCTGCCGAACTGCGATGCGAGGATGAGGTAGATGAACACCACCGCCAGCGCCAGTGCCGAGGTGGCATAGCCCATGGTCTCGGCGATGTCCTTGGCGGAGCCGCCGATCACGAAGCGGTAGCCGGGCGGCAGATCGATCGTGGCGAGCTGCGCCTTGAGATCCTTGCTGGCGTCGCCGGCCGGCCGGCCATACAGGCTCGCGGTCATCTGCACCTCGCGCGCGAGGTCGCGCCGGTTGATCTGGGTGGCGCCCAGGGTCGGCACGAAGCTCGCCACCTGACGCAGCGCCACCATGCGCGGCGAGCCGTCGGCGTTGGTCTGTGCGCTGGTGACGTAGAGGCGGTCGAGATCGGCGGCATTGCGGCGGTCGTCGGGCGACAGGCGCACCCGCACGTCGTAGTTCTGATCCTCGGGACCTTTCCAGGTGCTCACCGCCTCGCCCGCCAGCAACGGCCGCAGCGCGGCGCCGATCTGCTGCACACCGACCCCCAGGTCGCTCGCCAGCTCGCGATTGAGCCGCACCTCGATGGCCGGCTTGGCGGCCTTGAGCGAGCTGTCGATGTCGACCGCGCCCGGCGTGCGCCGCATCGCCTCGGTGACCTGCCGCGACAGGCGCGCGAGCTGGTTGATGTCAGGCCCCTGGATGCTCACCTGCAGCGGTTTGCCGCTCGACACCGATGTGAACTGGCCGATGTAGGTAACCTCGATGCCGGCGATGCGTTGCAACCGGTCGCGCATCGGATTGACCAGCAGCTTCTGCGGCAGCTTGCGGGCGCGACGCGGCACCAGGCGCAAGAACACGGTCGCGTAGTTCTTGCCTTGCACGAAGCCGGTGTTGACCGTGGCGTAGGTGTACTCGACCTCCGGGAACTCGCGCAGCGCCGCCTCGACCTGCTTCGCCTTCTCCTGGGTGTGCGCGAGCGCGGATCCGGCCGGGGTATTGAACTGCACGAGGATCTCGGACAGGTCGGCCTCGGGCACGAACTCGGAGCCGATGAACGGCACCAGCAGGAAGCTGCCGACGAGGCTGGACAGCGCGAGCAGCACGGTGGTCTTGCGCCACACCAGCGACCACCGGATGATCCGCTGGTAGACGTTGCCGAAGCGCTCCACGCCGTGCTCGAAGGCATCGAGCAGGCGGCCGACCGGACCGCGGCGGTGCCCGTCGCGCGGCGGATCCGGCCAGATGCTCGACAGCATGGGGTCGAGCGTGAAGCTCACGAACATCGACAACAGCACCGCGGCGGTCACGGTGATGCCGAACTGGAAGAAGAAGCGGCCGATGATGCCGCCCATGAACGCCACCGGCACGAACACGGCGCAGATGGTGAAGGTGGTGGCCATCACCGCCAGCCCGATCTCCCGGGTGCCATCGAGCGATGCCTGGCGATGTGCCTTGCCCATGTGCACGTGGCGCACGATGTTCTCGCGCACCACGATGGCGTCGTCGATCAGCAGGCCCACGCACAGCGACAGCGCCATCAGCGTCATCACGTTGATGGTGAAGCCGAACGCGTAGAGCACCACGAAGGAGCCGATCAGCGCGATCGGCAGGGTGAGCCCGGTGATCACCGTGCTGCGCCACGAGTTGAGGAACAGGAACACGATCACCACCGCGAGCGCGCCGCCCTCGAGGATGGTGTGGCGCACGTTGGCCACCGAATTGCGGATGCCGAGCGAGGTGTCGCGCACCACGGCGAGCTTCACGTCGGCCGGCAGCGTGCGCTCGAGGTCGGTCACCGCCACCCGCACCGCATCGACCACCTCGATGGTGTTGGCGCCCTGGGTCTTGACCACGTCGATGGCGAGCGCGCGCACGCCGTTGACCAGCGCGACGTTCTCCTCCTCCTGCTGGCCGTCGACGACGGTGGCCACCTGCCATAGGTAGACCGGGGTGCCGGCACGCCGCACCACGATGATGTCGCGGAACTGCTGCACCGACCGGATTCGGCCCTGCACCTTGACCAGCCGCTCGGCGTCGCGACCGGTGACAGCACCGGCCGGCAACTCCTGGTTTTCCTGGCGAACGGCGGTCATCACCTGGTCGACGCCGACCCCGAGCGATTCCATGTCGGCCGGGCGCAGCAGCAACTGCACCTCACGCTTGACCCCGCCCACCAGCCTGACCTGGCCGACCCCGCGAGCGTTCTGGATGCGCTTGACCACCACCTGGTCGGACAGCGTGGACAGTTCGCGCAGGCTGCGTTGCTCCGAGCGCACCGACACCGACACGATGGGCTGGTCGTCGGGATTGAAGCGTGACACCACCGGGTCTTTCACCTCGTCGCGGAAGGTGGAGCGCAGCGCCGCGACCTTTTCGCGCACGTCCTGGGCCGCCACCACCGGGCTGGTGAGCAGGTCGAACTCGGCGATCACCACCGACTGCCCCTCGTAGGAGCGCGAGGTCAGGGTCTTGATGCCGCTGATGGTGTTGACCGCCTCCTCGACCTTGCGGGTGATGTCGGCCTCGACCGCCTCCGGACTCGCGCCCGGATACAGCGTGGTCACTACCACGATCGGAAAGTTGATATCGGGAAACTGGTCCACCCCGAGCCGCTGGATCGAGAACAGGCCCAGCACCAGCAGACCCACCATCATCATGGTGGCGAAGACCGGGTTGGCGATGCTGACGCGGGTGAACCACATGGGATCAGCTCTTGCCCGGCAACACGGCCAGCCGCACGCGATCGCCCGGCCGCACGTTGGCGAGGCTCGCGTCGAGCACACGCTGGCCCGGTTCCAGGCCGCCGATGACTTCGGCGACACCGCGATCCAGGTCGCGCATGCCGATGCGCACCGCGGTCCGGACCACCTGATCGCCGTCGATCCGGAACACGACCGCCTCGCCGTTTTCTTCGCGCAGAGCGCGCAGCGGCACCAGGGTGACGCTGCGGTCGGCTTCGACCAGCACGCTACCGGTGGCGAACATGCCGCCGCGCAGGGCGCCATCGGCATTATCGAGTACGGCATACACGCGGATCGAGCGCGTCCCGTCTTCCGCTGCCGGGTTGATGCGGTCGACCTTGCCGTCGAAGCGACGAGCGCCGAAACCGTCGACCGTGAAGCGCACGCTCTGCCCGGTGCGCACGGCGGCGATCTCGCTTGCCGGAATCACCGCGGCGAGCTCCATGCGCCCGAGGTCGACCACGCTCACGATGCGCGCGTCGATGGGCAGCTTCTCGCCCGCCTGGGCAAAGCGCTCGGCGACGATGCCGTCCATCGGCGAGCGCACCGTGCTGTCGCCCCAGGCCTTGCGCGCCACCTCGAGCTGCGCTTCGAGGGATTGCAGGTTGGCGCGCATGACCTCGGCGCTGCTTTGCGTGTTGTCGAACGCGTTTTGCGAGATGAAGTTCTGCGACAGCAACTGGCGGTTGAGATCGCGGGTTTTCTCGGCGAGCCTGAGCTGCGCGCGCATGGCCGCGATGTTGGCGGTCTTCTCGTCCACCCGCGAGCGGATGTCGGCCCCATCGAACCGCGCCAGCACCTCGCCCTTGCGCACCGGCTGGCCTTCGCGCACGGTCACGGCGGCGAGTTCGCCGGCGACCTGGGACTTGACCACGACCTGCTGGTACGGGTGGAGCGTGCCCGACAACGCCACGCGCGGGGCAAGTTCACCGCGCTCGACCAGGCCGACGTCGACCGCGGCGAGTTCCATGACCCGCGCGGCCGCCGGTGTCGCCGCGGTCGCAGGTGCGGCGACCTGCTGGCGCTTGAACAGGAACACGCCACCGACCGCCACCACGATCACCAGGGCAACGGTGACGCCGATGGCGACGTTGCGAAGCATGCGCTGCCGCTTCATGAGACCTTGGCCTCGCGCTGGCGAACGCGAGCAGCCGGCTTGGTCTTGGTGACACGCGGACGCAGGCCGTTCAGGATCATCTCCAGGTGTTGCCGCAGATAACGCTCGGGGTCGAGGCGGTGCACGTCGCACACGTCGAAGCAATGCCGCCACAGCAGCAGGTGAACCAGCGGCGCCGGCACCAGCCGCGTGCCGAGTTCGGGATCGAGGTCCACGAACTCGCTGTTGGCGATGCCGCGCTCGAGAATGCGTTGCACCAGCCGATGTCCGCGGCTGATCACTTCGGCGTGATAGAACCGCGCCAGATCGGGGCTGAATCGCCCCGGCCTGGGTTGGGTGGGTCGGGGCAGCGCCACTGCTGGCGACAGCGGTACTGACCGACCGGTCAGTAAAGTACGATGCCCTGTGGCGGCGCGTCAAGGCTTGCCGCGCGAATGCCGGATGCACCGCCACGCACCAGATGCCGATTGCGGCGCCGGGCGGTCCGCAGTACCGTCTTCTTTGCCGGCCCCCGCCGGGCTTGCCTGGATGACCTGATTCGCGACATTGCTCAGCGTCCCTCACCCTCGGTCCCTCTCCCGAGGGTAGAGGGATGACTACGGCTCCCCAGCGGCGAGAGAGGTCTCCTGCTCCCGAGGCGAGAGAGGTCTCCTGCTCCCTTCTCCCTCCGGGAGGGCTGGGGATGAGGGAAACCTCAGCGTTGATGGCCCGGTTGCGTTCTTGCGGGCCAGTCCGGTGTTTGTTGCAGTCATTTGGAGGCGCAGCAACTGAAGGAAGCGCAGCAACTGAACTTCATCGCCAACAAGGTAACCGAATGACCACTGTCCGCCCCGCCGCTGTTGCCGGCGCCTTCTACCCGGCAGCCGCCACCGAGCTGCAAGCGGCCGTCGCCGGCCTGCTCGATGCCGTCGCCCCGCCCGCGACCGGCCGCGCGCCCAAGGCCCTGATCGCGCCGCATGCCGGCTACGTGTATTCCGGGTCGACGGCCGCGGCAGCCTATGCACGCCTCGCCACGCTGCACGGCAAGATCAGTCGCGTCGTGCTGCTCGGACCCGCGCACCGCGTCGCTTTCGACGGGCTGGCGCTGCCCGGCGCCGATGCCTTCGCCTCACCGCTAGGACCGGTCAGGATCGACGCGGAGGCCGTCCGCGCCCTGGCCCACCTGCCCCAGATCACGACCAACGCCGAAGCGCATGCGCTCGAACATTCGCTCGAGGTCCACCTGCCCTTTCTCCAGCAAACACTGGGCGACTTCGCGCTGGTGCCGCTGGTGGTCGGCCGGACCACTCCCGACCTCGTGGCGGAGGTGATCGAGCTTCTCTGGGGTGGCCCCGAAACGCTGATCGTGGTGAGTTCCGACCTGTCGCACTACCTGCCGTACCGCACGGCAACCATCAGCGATGCCCAGACGGTGCGCGACATGCTCGCGCTCGACCCCGTTATCGACCACGAACACGCTTGCGGCGCGACGCCGGTGAACGGCCTGTTGCGGGTGGCCCGCCGGCGCGGTCTTGCGCCGGAACTGCTCGCCGCCTGCAATTCCGGCGACACCGCGGGCGATCGCAACCGGGTGGTCGGCTATGCGTCGGTGGGCCTGTTCGACGACGCCCCCGAGTCCCGGCCGTCGCCCGCTGTCGATCGCGGCGCGACGCTGCTCGCCATCGCCCGCGCCACCATCGGTCGCCAGCTCGGCTTGAGTCTTACGGCGCGAGAAGACGCCGCGTTCCTGAGCGACCTCGGTGCCACCTTCGTGACCATCACCAAGTCCGGCCAGCTACGCGGCTGCATCGGCAGCCTCGGCGCGCACCGCACGCTGCTCGATGACGTCAAGCACAACGCGCGCGCCGCCGCCTTTCTCGATCCGCGCTTCGGCCCGGTGTCGCTGCGCGAGTTCGACCAGATCGCGGTCGAGGTGTCGCTGCTGTCGGTGCCCGAGCCCATGAGCTTCACCGACGAGGCCGACGCCCTGCGCCAGTTGCACCCGCAGGTGGACGGCCTGATTCTCGAACATTCGGGTCACCGCGCCACCTTCCTGCCGCAGGTGTGGGAATCGCTGCCAACGCCGACCGCATTCATCTCGCACCTGAAGCAGAAGGCCGGGCTGCCCGAGACGTTCTGGGCCGACGACATGCGACTTTCCCGCTACACCGTCGAAAAATGGTCGGAGACCCCATAGACACCGCCGCGGCCTACCCCGCGCGCTGGTGGCACAAACTCGACGACGGCCGCATTCAGTGCGACCTGTGCCCGCGCGACTGCCGGTTGCATGAAGGCCAGCGCGGCGCATGCTTCGTGCGCGCTCGCGTGGACGACCGCATGGTGCTCACCACCTATGGCCGCTCGTCCGGCTTCTGCGTCGACCCGATCGAGAAGAAACCGCTCAACCATTTCTTCCCGGGCAGCGCGGTGTTTTCCTTCGGGACGGCCGGCTGCAATCTCGCCTGCAAGTTCTGCCAGAACTGGGACATCTCCAAGTCGCGCGACATGGACAGTCTGATGGACCGCGCGAGCCCGGATCGCATCGCCGACGCCGCGCTCGAGACCGGCTCGAAGAGCGTGGCCTTCACCTATAACGACCCGGTGATCTTTGCCGAGTACGCGATGGACGTCGCCGACGCCTGCCACGAGCGCGGAATCCAGACGGTTGCCGTCACTGCCGGCTATATCCACCCCGAACCGCGCCGCGCGTTCTACGCCAAGATGGACGCCGCCAACGTCGACCTGAAGGCGTTCACCGACGAGTTCTATTTCAGGCTCACCGGGGCCAGGCTGCAGCCGGTGCTCGACACCCTGGTGTACCTGAAGCACGAGACCGACGTGTGGTTCGAGATCACCACCTTGCTGATCCCGACGAAGAACGATGGCGACGACGAACTGCGCGCGCTGAGCGCCTGGATCGCCGAGCACCTGGGTCCGGACGTGCCGCTGCATTTCACGGCGTTCCATCCGGATTTCAAGATGATGGATTTGCCGGCCACACCGGCGGCAACCTTGACCCGCGCCCGCGACATTGCACTATCGGAAGGCTTGCGTTACGTCTACACCGGCAACGTGCACGACCCGGTGGGCGGCACCACGCGCTGCCATGGATGCGGCGCCGCGCTCATCGCGCGCGACTGGCACCGCATCGAGTTCTACCGAGTTACGCCCGAAGGCAACTGCCCGCGCTGCAAGACGCCCGTGGCCGGGCGCTTCGAGGAGTACAAGGGGCAGTTCGGGCGGCAGCGGATTCCGGTGAGGTTGGGGGCGGGGCGATGACTTTCCGGCGCCGCCGCATCAGCGCAATGCCCGCCAGCCCGACCGCCATCAGCGCATAGGTCTCGGGTTCTGGAACCGTGATCGACGATGCCGCGACTGCGGCCACCGCGGAATTGACGTTCAGGATATCGAACGCCCAGTGACCGTCGCGCAAGGTGCCGGTGTTGTCACGGAAGTCGTGGGTATGGGCGCCGAGAAAGCCGCTCGACAGAGTGGGGCCCAGGGCGAAGTTGGCATATTGCATGACCGACACGGTATAGGTCCCGGGTTCGAGCACGCTGCGCAGATAGGTGTCCCAATGCGCGCCGGTGACCGGATCGCCCGGCACGCGGAACCCGCCGTCGTCGTTCTGGTTGATGAGCAGGCCGCGGCTGTCGAACAGGGCCAGGATCGGATCGAAGCCGCCGCGGGCGATCACCGTCCCGGCGGCGTTCGTGCCGCCGGCATACGACAGCGTCCGAAAGGTGACCCGCGACGCCATCCCGACCGAAAAATCGAACAACTGGACGTCGTCGTCACCGGTGAAACGGCCGCTGAACGAAAAGTCGACTGCCGATGCGTTTGCGGAGGCCAGCACCAGCACGGCCACCGCGGAAAGGGTTACCAGACCTGTTTTCAATCGCTGCTCCCGTCGAGGATGAACACGCATCCAGACGAGAAAGCCCCGGCGGGGTCTCGCGGATGCCGGCCAGCGCCCCGCCGTGATAAATCGATGACGGGACTGGCTGTG
>JANXYG010000132.1 GCA_025350245.1 Betaproteobacteria bacterium | reverse complement strand
GCGCCGACGTGGTGGCATTCGTCGACGATCACCTGGCCGTAGCTCTCGACCAGCGAATCGACCTCGCCCTGGCGGGACAGCGACTGCATCACGGCGATGTCGATCTTGCCCGTGGGCTTGGCCTTGCCGCCCCCGATGGTGCCGACCAAGCCCTTTCCGATACCGAGAAAGACCTGCAGCCGCTCCTGCCACTGCTTCAGCAGTTCGGTTCGATGCACCAGCACCAGCGTGTTCACGCCGCGCCGGGCGATCGTTGCGGCGGCGGTGACCGTCTTGCCGAAGCCAGTGGGGGCGCACAGCACTCCAGCGTCGTGCTGCAGCATCGCCGAGACCGCAGCTTCCTGGTCAGGGCGTAAGGCACCGACAAAGCTGACGTCGATGCGCTCCCCTTCATACCGCTCGTCCTGGAAGTCGCAGCGGATGCCGTTGGCTTGCAGCAGCTCCTTCACGGCATCGAGACAGCCGCACGGCAAGGCGATGTGCAGAGGGTAGTTCTCAGCATTGCCGATGACGCGCGGCTTGTCCCATACCGACAGCCGCATCGCCTGGGCCCTGTAGAACTCGGGATTCTGAAACGCAGCCAGCCGGATCAGGCGGTTGGCCAGCGTCTGCGGCAGTTGGGCCTTCTCGAAATAAATCAGGTTGGCCAGCGTCACGCTCAGTGCCTGCGGCATCTTGCCCGCCAGCGTCGACGATGGCTTCGCCTCGCGCTTCCACGGTGTGGCCAGGTCCTCATCATCGATGACGGTGACGTCCAAGGGATGGGCGCCGCCCGTTGCGCGCAAGATCGTCGGCTCGATGTCGTGAGCTGCGATGGGCTCGATCGACGCGAGATAGGCCCACTGGTCACGATAGGGGTGCAGGTCGGCGTCGACGAAAACGCTGCGACCGTTCTCGCGTGGGTGCTTCTGCAGCGGCAACGCGATCAGGTTGCCGAAGCCCCCTTTGGGCATCGTGTCCTGATTGGGGAACAGCCGGTCGTACGACTCCAGCTTCAACTGCCGGGTGCGCGAACAGGTATGGCTGATGATGGCCGTGCCAAGCCGGCGCGCATCGCGAGCCGACACCCGATCCGAAAAAAACACCCAGGCGTGCGCACCCTGACCGGAGCGGGAAATCTCCAGTGCCACCAGCACCGCCAGCTCATTGCAAGACCGGACGAAGGCGCGGACATCCTCCTGCCATTCGGCCTGGTCGAAATCGACGGCGAGGAAACAACAGGTGTCATCCTCCAGCAGCGGATAGACGCCCACCGTATGCTCGCCGGCCAGATGGCCGAAGATCACCGCATCCGACAGCGGGATCAGCAGACGGTTACCGCAATCGCCGCACTTGATGCGCGGCTTCTCGCAGACACCAGCGCGCCACTCGTTGGCACAGGCCGGCGCGTAGCCCGACTTGCCCGAAGTCTTGCTCTCCCAACGAATCGGGTAGACATCGGTGCGGCCACGGAACAACCGCCGGAACAGCGCGACTTTCTCGGCGGTGGATAGGCGCGACGACTCCATCTCCGGAACCGACGGAGTGGGCGCTGGACGCGGGCGCCAGTCGATGCCGTGGGACTCCAGCAGCGCGATCAGGCGGGCGTTTTCAGCGCGTAGCAGGTCGAGTTGATGGTCGGGCACGCGTCGGGGTCTTCGTGGCTGAGCGTCGGAGTTTCGCCGCCGGCGCTCAGCGGTCACCCAAATGGGCCGCGCGTGGCTGCGGAAACATCGATATTGCGATCCGGCTCGGCAGCGACCTTCTTCACAATCAAGAACGAGGGATGCGACGTTTGCTTCGCGCGAGCCCTCAACCAGCGGATGCAGAGCGGCGCTTCGGTGCGCTTTCGCCAACGCGCGACGATTGATTGCTCGTTGCCGCAGGCCGTTCCGCCAAGCGGCCGGTGACGTACTTGTGCAGCACGCTTGCGATCAGCGTCTGGTAAGGAACGCCTTCCTCCAGCGCCCTGACCTGAATGTCGCTCAGGTCACCGGAAGAAAGCCGGATATTCACCCGGCGATCTTTGGTGGCGGTCGCGCGAGCCGCGGCCTTGAATTTCGCAAGCTCGGCTTTGGTTGCAACCGACTCGAGCTGACCCAATACTGTTGCGTTAAGGATTCCTTCAGGGTTGACTCGGATTTCTGTGTGCCTGTGTCTACGAGGAGCCCCACCGAAGGCGCCTGCACGAAAGTCACTGCCCGGTACCTTAACGCAACAGTATTGCGAGCTGACCCCTCTCGAAGGCGTTGAGAATTTCTCGCTCGTAGGCATCAGTCCTCGGCATCAGGTTCACCTTGATTCAAGTAGTCGCGCGTCGCCTTGTGACTTGGAATGATGGTCTCGAGGAAAAAGTAGTCTTCCTCCTCGACAAACGGCACCAGGTAGACGTAGTTGTCGGAAGCCACGACCAGGATTCGCTGACGTGGGTACTTTGCCTGGTTTGGATGCGCCAGGATGTCGAGCAACCAACCCGACTCCAGGGCGACCACAACCGTCTCGAAGGAGATACCACGCTCGACCTTCAGCGTCTCGTTCTTGACGGGGCTTCATCGAAACGCCTTCACAGAAGCATGCTAAGGCACTGTGTGCCTTTTGTCACCAGCCTCTGTGCCACGCGGGCTCATAGTCCAATCCCGGCGTGGCCGTAGCCTCCATCCAGGTGCTGACCTTTGCGCATGCTGGACGCGGTTCTTCGCTCCCAGTCCCGCGTCGCGGTTAGTTACCCTGTCGTGCGAAGTGCCGAGGCTGTAATCGCAGTTGCCTTGGACTTCGCCCGAGCGGTCTATCGTGGGGTGCCCGCTC
>JANXYG010000130.1 GCA_025350245.1 Betaproteobacteria bacterium | reverse complement strand
GGCGGAGGCGAGGTCGAACGACACCGGCGCGAGGCAGTGCCACACACCATTCTTCCAGGCATGCTTGAACTCGATCTCGTCGTCGTCCACGGCGATGGTCTTTGTCACGAAGTGCCGCAGCACCTGCCGCTGCTGAAGCTCCAGGCTGAACCGCTTCCAGACGTCCTCGTCCTGGCGCCGGTGTACCGGTGAAGGCGTTTCGTGCGCCGTGACGAAACGCTCGTAGAGCTGTTCGAGCGTCAACCCCGGGTCCGCTGTGAGACCCGAGCCCATGGGCGACCACTGCAGTGAACTGTCGTCGGCGCCGAGCACGGCATGCGCAAAGCCCATGACCCCGGCCGCTGTCGGATTCAACGGGAGTTCTTCCGCGAGCTCTTTCTGGAACCGCTCGAACTCGTGCGTTACGTGCCGCATCGCCGCGCGGAACGATTCGCCGTCCACCGAGGGAAACACCGGCTTCAGCCGGCTGACGGTGGTCCGGCACAGCGCGCTGACGTAGAGGCGCTCCGGGGCCAGTAGCGCCACGCCGACATTCAGGAACTCCCCTGTGGCAATGTCGTGCACGTAGCGCAGCACGGTGTAGGTATAGGCGGTCTTGTTGCTCATGCCAGGGTCCTCATGATCTCCCGCATGGCGGGGCGAATATGGTGGCGAAGGTCGCGCAGGAAGTCGATGGCGGTGTCCGCAGTGTGCGCCACGTGCGCGGTGGGAGTCCATTCGACCGGGAGCGCTGCCCGATAGGCTGCCAGCCGGGCAGCGTCGATGGCCTCCCAGGCGGCGACCAGTCGGGCGAGGTCGGGCTGGTGCCCGCGCAGGGCCGGGTAGAGGACATGCTTCGTCGGCGCCCCCATGGCATCCAGCGCCCGGCCTCCCAAGGCGGGTGCCAGAACAGGACGCCCTCAGTGACGAGCGCCATCTCGTGATCGAAAATCGCGAAGTCGTCGCCTTTGGATTGGAGGTTGGGGTTTCCCGGACGCCGGTCCGGGTTCTGGATCAGCAGGTCGAACGCGTAGATCTCGGCCGCCGTGTGCCGCATGGCCTTCGGCAAGGGGCGTTCCGGCATCCAGGCCACGAAACCAGGCGGAAGCTTCACGGAACCGAATCCGATGGGGATGGCTGCCGCGAGCGCCGCGCCCTCGGCCGGATGCGAACTCGTTACGGCGGCCACGAAGTCGGGCTGAACCGTCACGCAGTAGCACTCCGGTACGGGCAGCCCGAGGTCGGCGGCCAGCAGCGCGCCAAAGGCTTCGCGGACCAAGCCCTCGACCGGGAGTTGCGCGCTCGTGAACTTGGCAATTACCTCCACCGTGTCGCCCGCGCCGTTCTCCCCTTCGAGTAGAAAAGGGCCCGTGCGGCCGCGTGTCATTCGACGGTGGAAGCGGGTGGCGGTGAGGGCGTCCAGCATCGGGAAGGTGGTTCAGTGGAAGGCTCGGGACAGCAGGGTGTCGAAGGTTGCTGTCGCGCTATTCAGCGCTGCAGCCTAGTGGCGACCGATGCTCACCACTCGTTCAACTCTGTCAACGAAGGAGATCTGCAGCTCGATTGGTGGAATTGGGATTGCAAGGGCACGTAAAATTTTTCTTGAGTAGTGTGTCGCTCATAGTTGTCCCTCATCCCCGGCGGTGTCGGGCTTGGTTTGCCTTTGCTCGACCAGCTTGGATGTGAACACACAGCACCGAAGCAGAACCCACCATGCGTACAGGACGTCTGCTCCAAACAAGTCCGAGTCGTCCAGCAGGCCATGAGCGACTTCATTTCGAAGGTTGGTGCCTAGCGGGTCGACCAGCAGGTCCTGTAACTCGAACACTCCGTCCGGACCGAATGCTTGTAGGGCTTCAGGAGTCTCAAGCAAAACAGCCAGCGGCCGTTCGGGCTGTACGCCGCCAGGCTGCAGCATCGACGTCGTTCCGCCGCGCGTCTCCACGACATGTCGCACGATTGCTTCGAGTTGAGGTGGCACCAAGTGGCCGGCGACGAGCATGTCACCCTGGAAGCCCGCCACAAGGGCCCGAATGACACTCTCGGCGTGGCCTGGGGGTATCCACGGGCTGAACTGAATCAAGCCGGCAAGGTCGAGTCGGTCCGGTCCATGTGTGACAACAATTTCTTCCCTTGCCGGATTGAGCATCGACCCGACAGTCAGGCTGCGGGCTAACCTTGCGTTCCAACACATGCGCCAGCGCAGGCCATCCTGTTTCGGGTCATCGGCGCCGGCTTCTAGTCCGGGCGCCCGCGCAACCACCCGTCCGCGAGAATTTACCACCTCGCTTGAAAGCAGACTGCCAAGAATGGCGACTCGCGCCTGCTCATGGACTTCCTGCTTGAGCTTGTCTCTCGACGGCGGTCTTGCCATTGCGCACAGGGCGAGAACGGCCTCGTTCAACGGTTTGTCTCGGACCGCCGCACGTGCGCGATGGATCAGTTCCGTGGTGTCGATGCTCGTTGATACGGACTTGAATTCAGTCACTGACTGCTGCTGCAGGACCAGCAACCTTTCGTGTAGTTCAGCCGCGCGGTCTTTCCCACCGGGGGCCTGGCGCATCGCTTCGACGGCATCGGAAAGTATCGAAGCCGCAGCCATTGCGCCGCGCCCTGTCTGGTCGCGTGCCAGATCGGATTCCTTTGCAAGGCATTCGGCCGCGTGGCGCAATGCCGCGCCCTCGGCTTCGGTATCGCCAGCCATTCGGTGGCACTCCGCTGCGAGCTGGTATTGGTCTCTGGCCCTAAAGAGTTCGTTGTTTCCTTCGGCGAACGCTGCCGCAGCAGATGCGAATGCAGCGAACTCCTTCGCATCGCCGTGCTTGAATTCCAGCAGCAACCGGCTTAGTCGCAGCGAGAGATACAGAGGGTCGGTACCTCGATGCCGCCGCAGCATCGCCACAATCTCCCCAAGCACGCGCACCTTGAGGTCAGCACCACCCTTGCCCAGCCCTGCCGTCAGGCGAAGCGCGCGCTCCAAGCGCTCTTGGCAGGGTGGCCAATCCTGCGGATGCTCTAGCCGCAGGGCTGATGCAATGTACGCATCCACAGCGCCCATCGCCGCAGGAAACGACCGCGCCCGAAGCCACAGCACATCGAGCAGCCGTGCGCGGAGTTCCGGGTCGTGCAATGCACTTGCCCACTCGTGCAATGGGACCAGATGCTCTTTGGGCAAGTCCGCCGGGATAGCGCTTCGCTGCCCACCAAAGACGAACTGCGGCCCATATGGCTCGTTCGGCTGGTCCGCTAACAACGTCATCGTCAGGACCTGGTTAACGAAGCGCAGACATTCATGCTGCTCAGGGCTCCAACGAGAATCCTCCCGGTCCAGACGCGACAGCTCATCGCTAAAGGCCATGCACTCGCGCTCCTCGACGTTCTCGATGAGGGTGTCGAAGTCCATCGCTTTCAGGGTTTCGGCGCTGATGAGAGTCCAATCAAGCGGCATTCGATCTTCCCCCCCCCCCAACGAAAATGTCCTTCGCCAAAATGGAGGGCGGGAACGAACCTGGCTCTCGCCCTCGCTTGACTCGCGACGCCGCCAACAGTCAATCAGCGATCATGGCGCGTGCTCTAGAGAATTCACGGAGTGACTGATCTGCCAATCGGGAGGATTGTAGCGAGAGAAGTCCTCTCGCTGGCGAACCCGAGCCGTCAGTCCAATGAGTCGAGGAAGATGTGGTTTGTCACGAACCGGAACTGGCAATCTGCAGTGTCACGGCCGCGAGAAGGCCGCTACCCGCTACCTCAAGACCGTGGTTCTGGCCGACGGGCGTCAAAAGGAAAAGCCCCAGCGCGCTCTCGACTCACTCGATGTTCTGCACCTGCTCCCGCATCTGCTCGATCAGCACCTTCAATTCCATCGAGGTCTGCGACACCTCGACGTCGACCGACTTCGAACCGAGTGTGTTGGCTTCGCGATTGAGTTCCTGCATCAGGAAGTCGAGCCGATTGCCGACGGCGCCGCCCTTGGGAAGGATGCGGCGCAGTTCCGGCAGGTGCGCACGCAGGCGGGTGAGTTCCTCGTCCACGTCGATGCGGGTGGCGGACGGCCTGCGCTGCAATTGCGATACACTGAGCGCGTGAAGACCGCCACCATTCCGTCCGTCCGCGTCGAGCCCGACTTTCGTGCCGAGGTAGAGGCTGTGCTGGCCGATGGCGAAACCTTGTCCGAGTTCGTGGAAGCCTCGATCCGGGCCAATGTCGAGCGCCGTCGTGTTCAGGCCGAGTTCATCGCACGCGGGCTGCGTTCGCGTGACGAAGCTCGCCGTACCGGGGAGTACGTCGACGCCGACGTTGTACTCGAAGGCTTGCAACGCAAGCTCGACGCTGCGAGAGCACGGCTGCCAAAGAAGCGCAAGTGAGTTTCCGGGTTCGGCTGACGCGGGCTGCCGAGGCAGATCTCGATCGGCTGTTCGACTTCATCCTCGAACGTGAATTGGCCCGCGACGGCGGTGACCTGACCCTGCCGGAACAGGCGATGACTGCCTTGCGTGCCGGCATCGCCACATTGAAGGCTTCGCCCTTCACCTGCCGCAAGGCCGGCCGCAGCCCCTTCCTGAGGGAATTGATCATCCCCTTCGGGCGTTCGGGCTACGTCGCGCTGTTCGAGATCGAGGATGAATCGACCGTCGCCGTCGTGGCCGTGCGCCACCAACTGGAGGACGATTACCACTGATTCGCTTCGCGCGTTCGGCGACGTCGAGGAACAGCGCTTCGAAGTGGCCCGACTCGGGGGTGAAGACGACCCACTACGGCATCGGACCGTTGTGCTCACTCGATGTTCTGCACCTGCTCCCGCATCTGCTCGATCAGCACCTTCAGTTCCATCGAGGTTTGCGATACCTCCACATCCACCGACTTCGAGCCGAGCGTGTTGGCTTCGCGATTGAGTTCCTGCATCAGGAAGTCGAGCCGCTTGCCGACCGCACCGCCCTTCGACAGGATGCGGCGCAGCTCCGACAGATGTGCGCGCAGGCGGGTGAGCTCTTCATCCACGTCGATGCGGGTGGCGAACAGCGCGACTTCCTGCCGGATGCGGTCTTCGTCCAGCGCGGCGACGGCGTCGCGCAGCCGGGCGGTGAGCTTTTCCTGGTGGGCGGCGACCAGTGCGGGCACCTTGGGCGCAACGGCGGTGGCCAACGTCTCGATACTGGTGACGCGCTCGAGCAGCATGGTGGTGAGTTTCGCGCCTTCGCGCCCGCGGGTGGCGGTGAAGTCTTCGATGGCAC
Organism: Betaproteobacteria bacterium; assembly: GCA_025350245.1. Classification (GTDB taxonomy): domain Bacteria; phylum Pseudomonadota; class Gammaproteobacteria; order Burkholderiales. Next base: position 2,172 of record JANXYG010000130.1, on the reverse strand, counting down.
CGGCCAGCATCGACAGCACGGTTTCACGCAGTTGGTCCTGGGGCAGGTTGTCGCCGCCGAACATTCCGGGCCAGCGCAGCACATCGTGCACCGACAGCGCCGCGGCCTCGGGAATGCGGCCCCTGACCTCGGCGCTCAAGGCCGCCAGGCGTTCGAGCAAGGCCGCGTCGAGTTCGAGCAGCGCCGGCGCCGTGGGAGCCCGTGTCAGCCCGACGCGGCATTCGAGCTTGCCGCGCGTGAGGCGCGCCGCGAGCAGCTCGCGCATGGCGGGCTCGAAGGCGCGGAACTCCTCCGGCATGCGGAACTGGAGGTCGAAGTAGCGATGATTGACGGAACGCACTTCGAGGCTGATCGTGCCCAGGGGCAGATCACGACTTGCCGAGGCATAGCCGGTCATGCTGTAGATCATCGCGGACGCGCTTTACAGGGAAGGGGGGATGCCCGGAAAATAGGGCAACCCGAAGATAGCACAGGCAACCGGTGCCACTCGTGCCCCGCCGCGTGCGTCTTCACCTCTCCAGGTTCCAGTCAATGTCCTCCCGCCCCAGCAGCCGCCAGGCCGATCAGTTGCGACCGGTCTCCATCGTTCGCGGATTCACCCGCCATGCCGAAGGCTCGGTGCTCGTGTCGTTCGGCGACACCCGTGTCATCTGCACCGCCAGTGTCGAAGAGAAGGTGCCGCCGTTCCTGCGCGGCCGTGGGCAGGGGTGGGTCACAGCCGAATACGGCATGTTGCCGCGTTCCACCAACACCCGGTCCGATCGCGAGGCTGCCCGCGGCAAGCAATCCGGCCGCACCCAGGAAATCCAGCGCCTCATCGGCCGCAGCCTGCGGGCCGTGATCGATCTCGACCGGCTCGGTGAGCGCACGGTGCAGCTCGACTGCGACGTGATCCAGGCCGACGGCGGCACCCGCACGGCGGCCATCACCGGCGCGTTCGTCGCGCTCCACGATGCGATGACATCGCTCCAGACTCGCGGGCTGATCGCCGCTTTGCCGCTGCGCAGCTTCGTTGCTGCCGTCTCGGTCGGCGTGGTCGAGGGCGATGTCGTGCTCGATCTGGACTATGCCGAAGACTCCTCGTGCGAGACCGACATGAACATTGTCATGACGGGGGATGGTGGCCTGGTCGAGGTGCAGGGCACTGCCGAAGGCGCGCCGTTCACGCGCGACCAGATGACGCGCATGCTCGATCTGGCCGGCAAGGGTATCGGCGAGCTGGTCGCCGCGCAGCGCGCAGCCCTGGCCGCGACCTGACGCTCATGCGGGCGATGCTGTCACGTTATCGGTCCCGGTCATGAACCGGGTCGTGCTCGCCAGCGGCAATCCGGGCAAGCTAGCCGAACTGCGCGCGCTGCTCGCGCCGCTTGGCATCGAGTGCATTTCGCAGGCCGATCTGGGCATAGCCGAGGCCGACGAACCGCACGATACTTTCGTGGAGAACGCGCTTGCCAAGGCGCGCCATGCCTGCCAGGCCAGCGGATTGCCGGCGCTCGCCGACGATTCCGGCGTCTGCGTGGCGGCGCTCGACGGGTTGCCCGGCGTGCGCTCCGCGCGCTTCGCCGGCGAACCGAAATCCGACGCCCGCAACAATGCAAAACTGGTGGCGTCGCTCGATGGCATCGCCGATCGCCGTGCGCATTACGCCTGCGTGATGGTCCTGATGCGCCACGCAGCCGATCCCGAACCCCTGGTGGCGAACGGAACCTGGCACGGCGAGATCATTGAGACGCCGCGAGGTACTGGTGGTTTCGGCTACGACGCGCATTTCTTCCTGCCCGAGTTCGGATGCACCGCCGCCGAGCTCGAGCCGGCGCGCAAGAACGCCTGCAGTCATCGCGGCATCGCGCTGCGGCGGCTGGTGGCGCTGCTCGCCGATGCCCGCGTCGACCGGGTCGCAGTGGCGGCGGTGCGATGAAGCCGGAACAATCCCGCGATCTCGCCAGCATCACCCTGGCGGTGCTGGCGATCGGCGGCATGATCCTGGCCTCTTTCTGGATCATGCGGCCGTTCATCATCGCCGCGATCTGGGCGGCGATGATCGTCGTCGCCACCTGGCCGCTGCTGATTCGCGCGCAGGCGCGGCTGTGGGGCCGGCGATGGCTTGCCACCACGCTGCTGGTCGCGTTGCTGGTGGTGTCGTTCATGGTGCCGTTGGTGCTCGCGGTGGGC
>JANXYG010000127.1 GCA_025350245.1 Betaproteobacteria bacterium | reverse complement strand
CAGCGGGCATGTCGTGTTGAGAACGTCGTGGGTCTACGGCCGACATGGTGCCAACTTCGTTCGCACCATCATCCGCCTCGCGCTGGAGCGAGACGAACTGCGCATCGTCGCCGATCAGGTCGGCGCGCCGACCTGGAGCTGCGATCTCGCCAGCTGGACCGCCACGATCGTTTCCCGGTTGCTCGGGCCGGAGCCACCACCTGCCGCCACCTCCGGCATCTTTCATCTCGTCGCCGGGGGGCAGACAAGCTGGCATGGGCTCGCGCAAGCCGTGGTGCGGCTGGCCCCGGACCTTGCACATCGGCGCCATGTGGCGGTGGTACCGATCGCGTCGCACGAATATCCGCTGCCCGCGAAACGACCAGCGTTCTCGGTGCTGGACACTTCCCTCGTGCGCCACGTCTTCGGTATCGACCCGAGGCACTGGGAAGAAGCTCTTGCTCAGTGCCTGCATCGCGACTGACACTTTTCAGATGTTGTCTGTGCTGTAGCGCACCTAAACGGAGTTCTATCCTCGAAGTGTCGCCGTTCTGAGACATGAACTGTCACAGGCGAGTCCTACAATCCGGCGATCAAAGCGTCGGGTGCCAGCAACAGATGGCCGCCATCCGATCGACAGAGATGCAGCTAACTGATTGATTGGTTTGAGTTGTGGTCGAGTTGGTCCTCATCCTGCTGAGGACTGCCCCGACTCCGTGCCGACTCCCGATACGGCGCGCCCTTAGGCTGAAGTTCCGCCGTTACGAGCCCGAGTTTTCTCGATCCAACAGGGACTTGCGATGGATTTCGGGTTTGGGTTTCTGACTACGGACGGATGGCGTGGATCAGCGCCAGGGCGCGTTGTTGGTGTGCGGTGGCGGTGGTGAGTACCTCGAAGGTCGGTGCATTCGCGTCGGCGCTGGGCGTGCGGCAGGTGTTGCGCACGACGGTGGCCATCTGCGCCATCAGGGTAGCGAAGCTGTGTACGGGCTGCTCGTCGTCGAGCCACTTCGATGCGGCCTTGCGCTGCGCCGAGGGCGATCTGTTGGCTGGAGCCACCGGGTCGCGCGTGGCCTTGGCTGCCTGGTCGGTGTCGGCGAACATCAACTCGCGCCAAGCCTCGCGCATGTGCCATTCGACGTAGAACGCGAGCATGCACAGCAGGATGTGGGCGCGCACCCGGTCAGCCAACCGATGGTGGATGGGCCGCACCTTCAGGTCCACCGTCTTCAGTGAACGGAACGCCCGCTCGACATTGGACAAAGCCTTGTAGCTGCGCACGCACGTGGGCGCATCCATGCGCTCGGCCTCGAGCGAGGTGCGAATGACGTACAGCCCGTCCAGCGCCGCCTCGGCATCGATGAGGTCTTGCCTTCGCGCCCAGCCCAACGCCGCCTCGCCGATGCTCAGTTCGAAGTGCTTGGCCACCTTGTGCCGATTGATGATCTTGCCCACCTGCACGCCGATCTTGTCCTGCCCGATGAGCCTGCCCGCATCCACGCTGGCCTTGATCGGTGCGAGCAGGGCCTCGGTGGCTTGCAGCAGACTGTCGCGCTTGTGCGCGCGCAGTTTGGCCAAGGCGTCGTTGCGGCAGGCCACCAGACGCTCCCCGGGATAGTCCGGCGAGGCAATCTCGGCCAGGTTGCGCTGATCGAACAAGCCCAACTGCAAGTGCCCCTGCTCGACCAGGCCGCGAATCGAGACGCTCTTCAGTGCCGTGATCCAGTCGACACCGCCTTGGCCGCGAAGCTCGTCGATGGCCTTTTGCGACACCATGCCGCGGTCACCCACCATCACCACCTGGGCCAGGCCGAAGCGCTCGCGCACGCGCTGCACCGCGGGCAGGAAAGTCAGGCTGTCTGAGAGGGTGTAGACGAAAACAATACCACGCGCTATTCTCGTGCCTAGACAAGACACGGGAGACTGCGGATGGCAGCGAAGGCGCAAACCGAGCAACCAGGGCGTCCCGGGCGCAGGCCCTCGCTGAACGCCGGCCATGCGGCGGTATTGCGTGCAATCACGCGAGAGCAGCCGCGTTCGTCGCTCGATGAAGTCACGCGCGAATTGTTCCGCCGCGCTGGCGTGCAGGTCAGCACGGTCACCGTGCGCAAGGCGCTGCGCGAGGCCGGCATCGAGCGACTGAAGCCGTTGCGCCGCAGCGGTGAGCGAGCGGCGGTTCAAGGCGCTGCGCCGGCGCGCTATGGCTACACCGCGGCGCACCGGCGCAGTGACGGCCCCAGCGGCATGAACACCGACCTGACCGATGCCGAGTGGGCGCTGGTGGGCGACCTGTTCGAGCGCGGGGGGCAGCGCGGGGCACCGCCGCGGTATGAACGCCGCCGCATGGTCAACGCCTGCTGCTACGCGCTGCGCACCGGCTGCGCGTGGCGGCTGCTGCCCAAGACCTTCCCGCCCTGGCCGGCGACCTACAAGTGCTTCAGCCGCTGGGCCGGCGCCGGGGTGTTCGAGGCCATGCACGACCGGCTTCGCCAGCAGTGGCGTGACCGCATGGGCAGAGCGCCCGATCCCACCGCGGCGGTCATCGATTCGCAAAGCACGCGCAGCACCGCGCAGGGCGGCAACACCGGTTTCGACGCCGGCAAGAAGGTCAAAGGGCGCAAGCGCCATCTGGTGGTCGACACCTTGGGGCTGCTGCTGGCCGTCACGGTGAGTGTGGTCAGCCGATTTGATGGACCGATGATCGAGATCGATGATGGGCGGCCGGGGCTGAGCGAGCACGAAAAGCGGTTTGGTAGAAGGGATGTAGGCGGAGGGCAGGCGTTTGGTGTGCTGTTGGGCACAAACCATGCCGCGATGCCCTCTCTAACATGTTGAATGTCCTTGTAAAACTTTGATCACGTTCGATGATGGGAAATGACCCCCGAACATCAACGAGCGTGATCGCTACAGGGCTTTTGTCCATCAAGATCTGTGATCGTGCTCATCTGGCTGGGCATGCAGCGCGTCATGGACTTCGCCGCCGGTGTCAGGTTCATGCGCGAGTCGGAATCAGCGAAGACTTGTGTGTAATGACATGGCTCTAGCCAACACTTCTCGATAAGTACACAACAGTGCAGCGCACTACACTAGCCGAAGGATAAGGAATACACCACAAACACAAGCGCAGTGCTTGGCACTGCCAAACAGTGCGCTCAGCCTTGCCCCGTTGCTGAATTACAGAAGTACTGGCAGCGTCGGATATGTGAATCCGCCGAGCGCCGCAGCAGGATTGATGCCCAACCATCCGGACAACAAAGTCGTGTAAAGGGTTCTAAAGTCAACTTGCATCGGAAGGTTGCCGTTGTTGATCAAGGTGGCCGCAGTCAACGGTGGCGCCACGCCGAGAATGCCTGCCTTTACCGCGGGCCCGATAAGCATCATTGTCTGTGCCGCTCCATGATCGGTGCCAGCTTGCCAGTTCGGCAACACACGGCGGCCGAAATCGCTGGTCAACAAAATCAGCACTTGGTTCGACAACCCTTTCAAATCGAGATCGTCGGTGAACGCCTTGATGCTCGCATCAACAATGCTTAGTTGCGTGGCGTGCTTGGCGAGCTGGTTTGTATGGGTGTCGAAGTCACCGTGGTTGAGTGCGACTACGCGGATATTGGGGTCGCCGGAGATCAGTTGCGCAACCATCTTGAGGTTAAGCCCCAAGGTCGTGGTGGGGTAAGCAGTCGACGGTACATAGCTGTCACCAGCATGCACCTTGTCGTAGGCGCGCAGGGCGGTCTGGCTACCTTGGTAGATGCGGTTGCAGAGGGGGTTTGTGGCCGTTGCTGGAAGCGACATGAGCTGCCTCAACGCCGTCGTTTGGCCTGCCCCCTCGGCCCCGAAACTGAACCACGACGAATTGTAGCCAACCTGCACAGGGACGAAGCGTTGCCCTTGAAGGGGGCGCGTCTCTGCGCTGAGTGTTACGCCGGCAAGAACGTCAAGATTCGGGTTGGCGGCGATCATCGCGTCGACCGCCCGGCCGAGCCAGCCCATCCGCCAAGTCAGCCCGGGATCAGCCGTCCAGTATATCTGCTTCGACTGGAAATGGGAATAGTTGAAACCAGGATAGCCGACACCGTGGACGATCGCGACCCGCTGACGATCCCAGAGCGATTTGAGCCCGGTCAATACAGGATGAAAGGCATTCTGGGCGTCGAGCTTGAGGCTCGAGGCAGACGGGATCGCCAAACTTGCCCGAAGGCGGTAATACTCCGGATTGGCATACGGGATCACGGTGTTGAGCGTGTCGTTTCCGCCATCGAGATTGATGACGACGATAGTGGTCGGGCTTGTCGCAGAACTTGCGCTGCGGATAACGCCGAACCCCGGCACTAAACCCATACCGGCTGCCGCAGCAGTTCCCTGCAGCAGCATACGACGCTTGATGTCGATGGTCATTTGGGTCTCCCTACATCAACTGGTATTCGGCGCAACAGGCAACGAGGAATGCCACGTCGCGGGTGCGTTGGAGCAGATCGGCGTCGGCAATCGGCGCTGTGCCGAGATAACCGTTGAGCACCCCGAGAGTATTTGCGGCGAGTGGCATCGACCCCATCGTCGATACGACTGTCGCAATCAGTGCCGCTGGCGCTACCGGTCCAACCAAACCAGCGGAAAAACGTGCCATCGTCGCGTCACTCGCCCAAGTGTTGATCACTTTTGAAGAAAACTTGTAGCGCGCGAGCAGCGAACTTGTACCGACCAAGAGATCCGTGCTGCGGTATCCAGCGACGTTGGGTGGATCAAACACCATGTAACCCATGCCAATAATAGACATCAGTACTTCCACCATCATGGATCGATCTGGCACGATCTCGAATCGGTTCAAGAGCTCCAGCACCAGATCCATCGGGGTTTTGATGATGGTCCAACGATTTTTGGGATCCCAGAATGGCGGTGTTGCCAACATCGAACTTACAACTGTACGAAGATTGCCATTGGTCGAAGCCCAGGTTGTTACCA
>JANXYG010000010.1 GCA_025350245.1 Betaproteobacteria bacterium | reverse complement strand
GACCATTGCCGGGTGCTTTGCCTGGACCATTGCCGGGGGCGCCATTCGGGGCGCCGCCGGTGCCGGCACCACCCTCGCCGCCGCCACCGCCGCCGCCACCTCCCGCTCCACCGGATTTGGTCAAACCGCCGGTGCCGCCTTGTCCACCACCACCACCACCACCGCCGCCGCCACCACCGCCACCTGCACCGCCGCCGGCTGCTCCGCCACCGCCCCCTGCGGGAGGTGCTCCAGCCGGGGCATTGCTCTTGGCGACATTGCCGCCCTTGGGCGTCTGCACTTTCTTGGCGGCATCCCCCGCAGGCCGATCGGTGTAGATCGTGCGCCCGTTGGCGTCGACCGACTTGTATACGTCCGCGTCAGCCAACGGCACCAGCATCAGACCGAGGCAGATCGCGAGCAGGGACTGGGTATGGAAAGGTGTTTGCATGGGATCCTCCGAAGAACTGTGCCGCCAACTGCCGCCTGACGTGTGTTCATGTCGGCGGGTGACAGCACCCGGCAAAACATTATGTGGATGAACGCGTGAGTCCTGCGGGCGCGACCCTCGGGAAGTCGATGCCTAACGCTAATAAAGCAAAGCGGGTGCCCAAATCATACGTTGGCACAGGTTTGGCAGGGAATCGCCGTCGAATTGAGCGCCCCGCGTTGTTACAGCTCATCCGGCACGGCTCACGAACCGGGCAAACTTTTCCCATTCGCGCTCGATGACAGCGGTCATCTCGGCGCGAAACCGGGTTGCGCCGAAGCGCTCGGCGTTCGCACGGCACGATGCCGGCAGGATGCGGGCGCTGTTGCTCTCGAAGGAATCGACGGCGCGCCGGATGGATTCGGCGGTCTGCTCACCGAAGAAGACCCCCGTGGGGGCCGGGGTGTCGAGCCCGTCGACGGTTTCGAGCGCGCCGCCGCGCCCGAAGGCGATCACGGGAGTTCCGCAAGCCTGGGCTTCGACCGGGACGATGCCGAAGTCTTCTTCGGCAGCGAACACGAAGGCCTTGGCACGCTGGAGATGGTCGCGCAGTTCGGCCTTGGGAGCGTAGCCGAGAAACTTGACGTTCGGCCCGGCCTTGGCGCGCACCTTGGCGTTGTCGGGGCCGTCACCGATGACGATCAGTTGCCGGTCGGGCATGCCGGCAAATGCCTCCACGATGATGTCCACGCGCTTGTAGGGCACGAAGCGCGAGGCGGTCACGTAAAAATTTTCCTTGCGCTCCACGTAGGCGAAGCCTTCGATGTCGACCGCTGGATAGACCACGTCGGCGTCACGCCGGTAGGTCTTGGCGATGCGCCGGCCGATGAATTTCGAATTGGCGACGAAGCAATCGACGCCGTTGGCCGTCCTCAGGTCCCAGATGCGCAACTTGTGCAGGAACCACTTGGCCATCCAGCCCTTGAGCCCCCGGTCGAGCCCGGACTCGCGCAGGTATTGATGCTGGAGGTCCCATGCGTAGCGCATGGGCGAATGCACATAGCTGATGTGGAGTTGGCGCGGCCCGGTGAGCACGCCCTTCGACACCGCATGGGCGCTGGAGATGACCAGGTCGTAGGACGACAGGTCGTGCTGTTCGATCGCGAGCGGCATTAGCGGCAGGTAGCTGCGATAGCTCTTCTGCGCCCGCGGCAGATTCTGGATGAAGGTGGTCTTGACCGGCTTGTTCTTGATGAACCAGCGCAGGGACTCGGGCAGGAAATCGACCACGCTGAAGAGGTCGGCGTCGGGAAACATCTCGATGAGCTGCTCGAAGACGCGCTCCGACCCGGAATAGTCGACCAGCCATTCGTGGACCAGCGCGACGCGCTTGCCCTCGAGCCCCTTCGGGAGGACGGGCGCGCTCATTCGAAATCGCCAGGGGTGATGCCACGCCAGTGTTCGAGCGAGCGGTCGAACGGATAGCGGAAGGTGAATCCGGCATCGGCGAGCCATTTCGGCACGATGTGGGTGGACATCGCGGCCTTCCTCACCCGCACCGGGTGGATCGGGTTGCGGCTGCCGAACACCACCTGCGCGCCAGCCGCCGCGACCTTGAGCAGCGGCATCGGAATCGCAAACACCGGCGCCGAAGAACCGACAAATTTCTTGGTGATGTTCGTCAACTCGCCCAGCGGCTCGGTGGGCGATTCGACATAGTTGTAGACGATGACGGGTTCATTGCGCGCCATCACGAAATCGATGCTGTCGATCAGACCGTAGACGTAGGCGTACGACTTGCGAATGTCTTTCGACCCGGGGAACGCGAAGTAGCCGCGCTTGATCGCGCGGATCATGCGCAGGATGTTGCCGGGGTCGCCCGGCCCGTAGACCACACCGGGGCGGACGATCATCAGCCGCCGCCCGGCACCCCGCTGCTGCCAGCCCTGATGCATGACTTCGGCCGGATACTTCGAGCCGCCGTATGGCGTGTTGGGGCAGATGCGCGCCGACTCGGGTGTGGGTCCGGATGTGGGCCCATAGACGCTGATGCTGCTGGTGAAATAGAGGTTATCGCACCCGACGGCCTCGGCAAACGCGCACACATTGGCGGCACCCGCCAGGTTGGTGTCGAAGAATTCTTCCGCC
>JANXYG010000048.1 GCA_025350245.1 Betaproteobacteria bacterium | reverse complement strand
TGAGCGGCGGCATCGGCCAGCCCGAGCGCGCCACCCAGAACCGCGTTCTCGCCCTGTTCCGCGATGAGCTCGGTTACCGCACCCTCGGCGACTGGACCAGCCGCGCCGGCAACAGCAACATCGAGGAGAGCCTGCTCTCAGCCTGGCTGAGCAAGGCGGGCTATGCCCCCGAACAAATCAGCCGCGCCATCTACCTGCTTCATATCGAGGCGGACAACCCCAACCGCAGCCTCTACGACAACAGCAAGGCGGTCTACAGCCTGCTGCGCTATGGCGTGCCGGTGAAGATCGAAGCCCGCAAGGTCACCGAGACGGTCAAGGTCATCGACTGGACGCACCCGGCTGACAATGACTTCGCCATCGCCGAGGAAGTCACGCTGCGCGGCAACCTGGAGCGGCGCCCCGATCTCGTGCTCTACGTCAACGGTATCGCGGTTGGCGTGATCGAGTTGAAGAACAGCCGCACCTCCATCGGCGATGGCATCCGGCAGAGCCTCTCCAATCAGCAGCTGGCGTTCAACGCCTGGTTCTTCAGCACGGTCCAGTTCGTCTTTGCCGGCAACGATTCCGAGGGGCTGCAATACGGCACCATCGGCACACCGGAAAAGTACTTCCTCACCTGGAAGGAAGACGAGACCGACAACAGCCGCTTCAAGCTAGACAAGTACCTGCTCAAGCTGTGCGAAAAGACCCGCCTGATCGAGCTGATGCACGACTTCGTGCTGTTCGACGGCGGCATCAAGAAGCTGCCGCGCGTCCATCAATACTTCGGGACCAAGGCGGCGCAGAAGCGCGTCGATGCCTACCAGGGCGGCATCATCTGGCACACGCAGGGCAGCGGCAAGAGCATCGTGATGGTGCTGCTGGCCAAATGGATCCTCGAGAACAAACCGAACGCTCGCGTGGTGATCGTCACCGACCGCGACGAACTCGACAAGCAGATTGAGGGTGTATTCCAGGAAGCCGGCGAGCCCATCGAGCGCACCAGCAGCGGGCGCAACCTGATGAACCAGCTCGGCCAGGCGACTCCGCGTCTGCTGTGCTCGTTGGTTCACAAGTTCGGGCGCAAGGGCGTGGACGACTTCGACGCCTTCATCAAGGAGTTGGAGGCGCAACCCAGTCAGACGGTGGGCGAGCTGTTCGTGTTCGTGGACGAGTGCCATCGCTCGCAGAGCGGCAAGCTGCACCGCACGATGAAAGCGCTGATGCCCGGCGCGGTCTTCATCGGTTTCACCGGCACGCCGCTGTTGAAGCAGGATGCGCAGACCAGCCGCGAGGTCTTCGGCGACTATATCCACACCTACAAATTCAGCGAGGGCGTGGACGATGGCGTGGTGCTCGATCTGGTGTACGAGGCGCGCGACATCGAGCAGAGCCTGGGCTCGCAAGACAAGATCGATGCGTGGTTCGAGGCCAAGACCAAGGGCCTGAGCCACTGGAAGAAGGCCGCGTTGCGCGAGCAGTGGGGCACGATGCAGAACGTGCTCAGCTCACGCTCGCGCATGGATCGCGTGGTCAGCGATATCGTGCACGATTTCGGCGTCAAGCCGCGCCTTTCCAATGAGCGTGGCAACGCGATCCTCGTGGCGTCGAGCATCTACGAGGCGTGCAAGTACTTCGAGCTGTTCCAGAAGACCGTGCTCAAGGGCAAGTGCGCGGTCGTGACGTCGTACAACCCGCAAGCCCGGGACGTGACCCTGGAAGAGACCGGCGCGAACACCGAGACCGACAGGCAGTTTCTCTACAACACCTACACCGCGCTGCTGCAAGGCGTGATCCCGCAGCCGGGAAAGTCGAAGACCGAGACCTACGAGGACAACGCCAAGACGCTGTTCAAGGAACAACCCGCGAACATGAAGCTGCTGGTGGTGGTGGACAAACTGCTCACCGGCTTCGACGCGCCGAGCTGCACCTATCTCTACATCGACAAGACCATGCAGGACCACGGCCTGTTCCAGGCCATCTGCCGCGTCAACCGGCTCGACGGCGACGACAAGGGTTTCGGCTACATCGTGGACTACAAGGATCTGTTCAAGAAGCTGGTCAACGACCAGGGGACCGGTGCCCTGCAGGTCTATACGTCTGAACTCGATCACAGTGCCGGCGGCATCACCCCCGATGTCCTGCTGCAGGACCGCCTGGCCAAGGGCCGGGAGCGTTTGGACGGCTCCCTCGAAGCGCTGGCGCTGATCTGCGAACCGGTGAAGCCACCGAAGAGCGAACTGGAGCACATCCACTACTTCTGCGGCAATGTCGAGGTTCCTGCGGATCTGGCCAAGCACGAACCGCAGCGAGTCGCCCTCTACAAGGCGACTGTTTCACTGGTGCGGGCGTATGCCGCTATCGCCGATGATCTGGACACGGCCGGCTACGGCACTGCCGACATCGCCCGCCTCAAGCAGGACTTGAAACGCTATCTGGATTTGCGCGAGGTCATCCGCAACTCGAGCGGGGAGACAATCGACCTCAAGGCCTACGAGGCCGACATGCGGCACCTGATCGACACCTATATCGAGGCCGATGAGCCACGCACGATCTCGCCGTTCGGCGACATGCCGCTGCTGGAACTGATCGTGAAGACCGGCATGGCCAATGCGATCGACAGCCTGCCGGAAGGGATAAAGGGCAATGGGGATGCCGTGGCAGAGACCATCGCCAACAACGTGCGCAGCAAGATCATCCAGGAGCACCTGAACAATCCCGCCTACTACGACCGGATGTCGAAGTTGCTGGCGGAAATCATCGCCGACCTGAGAGCCAGGCGCATCGAATACGAAGCGTACCTGACGCGAATCGCCGACGTTGTCCGACAAGTGCAGAGCGGCCACGACGACGGCACGCCCGAGGTGCTGAAGCCGAGGCCGTGGCTGCGAGCGCTCTACGACAATCTGCGGGCGCCGAGCGCTCCGCTGAGCGCGCTCGGCATCACGGAACAATTTGGAGCCTACGAGAGCGCCTCGGATCCCAAGCTCCGGCTCGCGTTTGCTATCGATGCCATGGTGAAGCGGGTTCGACCGGATGACTGGCGCGGGCATCAGGCGCGCGAAAACGAGATCAAGCGCGCCCTGTTGCCGCTGTTGCAAGGCGACGCCGCCGAAGTCGAGCGCGTCTTCCTCATCATCAAGCAGCAGCGGGAGTACTGATGTCTACCCAACTCGACCTTGGGGGCATCACCCTGGACGTGGTGAGAAAGGACATCAAGAATGTGCATCTGAGCGTCCACCCGCCCGTTGGCAAAGTGCGCCTGTCGGCCCCGCGGCGGATGAGCCTCGATACGATCCGCCTGTTCGCGATCTCCAAGCTCGGGTGGATCAGGCAGCAGCAGAAGACGTTGCGCGCACAAGAGCGCGACAGCCCGCACGAATACCTGGACCGCGAAAGCCACCACGTATGGGGGCGACGCTACTTGTTGCAACTGGTCGAGGAAGATGCCGCTCCCAGCGTGCAACTCCATCATGCAAAGCTGGTTCTGCGGGTTCGCCCCGGTTCAGATGAGGCAACGCGGGCGGCGACGATGGCGAATTGGTATCGCCAGTTGCTCAAGGCCGCGATCCCGCCGCTGATAGCGGCTTGGTCACCACGGCTGAACGTGACGGTGCAAGGCTTCTATGTCCAGCAAATGAAGACCCGGTGGGGTAGCTGCAACCCGGCGGCCGGCACCATTCGCTTGAACACGGAACTCGCCAAGAAGCCCAGGGAATGCCTCGAATACATCGTCGTGCACGAGATGGTTCACCTGCTCGACCCCACACATGGGCCAAGGTTCGTGGCACTGATGGATCGGTTCCTGTCGGCTTGGCAAGACACGCGGAACCTGCTCAATCGACTGCCGGCAAGGCATGAGAAATGGCGCTATTGAGGGGGCGACCGTGTCATCCCGTGACGATCCAAGCCAGTTCCATACTACAGCCCTGCTCACCTATCCGCTGCTTGGCTCACAGCACATGTTGATCGGTCACTGACTGCAACTTCCGCCGAACACAAAAAACCAAACAATACGATTTTTCTAGGCATTCACGACCACAGCACTCAAAACGCTTCCTGATTAGCCACATTCTTCAGCCTCCCTCACCCTCGGTCCCTCTCCCGGGGAGCTGACCTTCTATCGCGCTGGACACGGGAAACTTGTTTCGCTACTCTTGCCGCATGCATGTAGCGCAACGTGAGTTCACTGACGAGATAGTCGAGCGGATCGGGCAGGCCGTTCGTGAAACGGCGGACCTTACGCGC
>JANXYG010000126.1 GCA_025350245.1 Betaproteobacteria bacterium | reverse complement strand
CGGTGGCACTGGCTCGTCGGCAGCCGGCGGTGGCACTGGCTCGCCGGCGGCCGGCGGTGGCACTGGCTCGCCGGCGGCCGGCGGTGGCACTGGCTCGCCGGCGGCCGGCGGTGGCACTGGTTCGTCGGCAGCCGGTGGTGGCAACGGCTCATCGACAGCCGGGAGTGTTACCGGTCGCGACGGTGACATGGCCGGCGGACCTGGCGCCACCGGGGGCCGGTCCGCCGGCGATGCTGGTGGAGATGGCTCGGTCGGTAGCAACGGCACCGGCGGTGCGGGAGCGGTCGGCACTGGCGCTGGTGGCCAAGGCGGTGGCGACAACGATCCGGCCCGGGTGGCCATGGCGCGAACCGACGGCGGCCGATCCGGTGTCGACGCGATCGCCGCTGACGCTGACGCCGCCGCGGAACGGCGCGGGCATGTCGACACCGGCCACAGCGGCGTCCAGATCGATCGCGACGAAAAAAGCGTCACGCTCGACGGCTTCCTGCCGACGACGCTTGGCATGGGCGAAGGGCAGTTCGAGTTCGACCGCTTCACCCTCAGCAACGACGTCAAGACGAAGCTCGACGTGATCTCGGAAAAGCTCGAGACCGCGCCCTATGATCGCCTCTACATCACCGGTTACAGCGACCGCATCGGCGACAGCGATTACAACCAGAAGCTGTCGGAGAAGCGCGCCTGGGCGGTGGCCGGCTATCTTATGGACAAGGGGATTCCGCCGGAAAAGTTCAAGGTTGAGGGCAAGGGTGAGACCAATTCCCTGGTGGCGGGCGGCGAGTGCATGGTGCTCAGGCGCGCCGAACTGATCCAGTGCCTTGAGCGCGATCGCCGCGTGGAGTTGCACGCGACGATCAAGGAATACAACCTGAAAGTAAAGTAATCCTGAAGCGGCGTCAGAGACGCCGGCAGCCGCGAGGCGCCGGGGTTTTTTTGCCGGTCGTCGCGGTGCTGATCGCCGCGGATGCCGGCCGCATTCCGCGATCGGCATCGCGGTCGGCCAGGGGCCCATGACATGACCATCATCGATCACCGCACCTACAGGGTGAAGCCGGGCAAGTTCATCGAAAAAGCCATGGCCCTGCTCGACAGCATGGAAAACAAGATCCTGCGGCCGACGCCGTTCTTCACCGTGCCGGCGCGCAAGGGGCCGTGATAGTCGACGTCGACTCGCTGGTGTCGGGAATCGCGGATGGCACCAAGCTCGCCATTCCGCAGGACGCGGCTGGTGTGTCGATGGCCGCGACCCGGGCGCTGGTGCGCCGGGGCGTGCGCGACCTGCACCTGGTCTGCGTGCCCATCGGCGGATTGCAGGCCGACCTGCTGATCGGTGCCGGTTGCGCGCGGACCATCGAGACCTCGGCTGTTACTCTCGGCGAGTTCGGTACCGGCCCGCGCTTTGCCGCCGCGCTGAAGGCCGGCACGCTGCAAATCCTGGACGCCACCTGTCCGGCCATTCATGCCGCGCTCCAGGCGGGGCAGAAGGGCATCCCGTTCATTCCGCTGCGCGGGCTGCTCGGGACCGATCTGCTCACCGCCCGCCCCGACTGGAAGGTGATCGACAACCCGTTCGCTCCCGGCGACGCGATCGTCCTGCTGCCAGCCATCGTGCCCGACGTCGCGCTGTTTCACGCGCCACTGGCCGACCGCCACGGCAACGTGTTCATCGGCCGTCAGCGGGAACTTCTCACCATGGCGCACGCGGCGCGACGCACACTGGTCACCGTGGAGGAAGTCGTCGCGCGCGACCTCATGGCCGACCCGGATCTGGCGCCCGGGGTCATCCCGGCAACCTACGTCACGGCCATTGCCGCCGCGCCGTTCGGCGCCATGCCGGTGAAGTTTCGGGACGATTATTCGCAGGATGACAACGCGTTTCTTGCCTATGTCGCGGCGGCAGCGAACGACGCTGCCTGGAGCGTGTGGCTGGCTGCATGGCTGGAGGAAGCCGGGGCGGTGTCGGCATGAATGCCGCGGTGGAGCACGTGGCGTTCTCGGCAACCGAGCTGCTCGTGGTGGCGATCGCCCGGCTGCTGGCCGACTGCCGCCACGTGATCGTCGGTGCGTCTTCGCCCATTCCCGGGGCCGCCGCGTTGCTTGCTCGAGCGTGCGCCGGCGGGGTGCTGCACGTGGACGTCCTCGGGTCGCAACGTCACAACCATTTCACCAACGGCGGCGTCGAGACTTTCGACCTGGCGGCGCAGGGGCGCGTCGATGCGTTTTTCCTGGGTGGTGGCCAGATCGACGCGGAGGCCAACATCAATCTCGTCGGCACCGGCGACTATCCCGCCAGCGCCGTGCGCTGGCCCGGCTGCTTCGGCTCGTCGCATCTCTATTTCCTGGTGCCGCGGGTGATCCTGTTCCGCGAGGAGCACACGCGTCGTGTGTTGGTGCCGCGCGTCGATTTCATCAGCGCGCCCGGCACCAGCGCGCCGGGCGTCTATCGCCCCGGCGGGCCCTGGAAACTGGTCACCGGGCTCGGCATCCTCGCCTTCGACCGGCAGCGCAAACGCTTCGCGCTCGAAAGCGTGCACCCGGGGCATAGCGTCGAGGAGGTTCTCGACAACACCGGTTTTGCCGTCGAGGTGCCGCCTCATGTGCCTCACACACCCAGCCCGGCGCCGAGCGTGCTCGCGCTGCTGCGCGAACGTGTGCGCGCCGAGATCGCCGAGACCTATCCAAGGTTCGCAGCGACGCTGTAGCCCGGCGTGCGACGGACCCGGGACACCGGCTAAACTTCGGTCATGCCTGCCAACGAACCGCTGCGCGCAGGCCATAGCCATGACCAGAGGGACCCTCTCCCCCAGGTTCCGCTGCGCTGCTCGCCGCTACCCATCCGGGGCCTGCAACGATGTCACGCCTGCGCCACGACGTGCTGCCGGTGGCGGTGGTGGTGATCGTCATTCTCCTGGTCTGGTACGCAGCAGCGGTGTGGCTCAACTCGGCGCAGGTCATCGAGCGCTTCGGCAACGACGGCACGACCTGGTCGATGCGCGATCTGATGCATTCGTATGCCGCGAGTCCGGCGCAGACGCTGCGCAAACTGCGCTTGCCGACTGCCTTGCCTTTCGTATTCAATGCGCTCAGGATCAATTCGACGCTGGCGCTGATTTCCGCCATCGTCGCCGAGTTCTTCGGGTCG
The DNA here is from genome assembly GCA_025350245.1 of Betaproteobacteria bacterium. Classification (GTDB taxonomy): domain Bacteria; phylum Pseudomonadota; class Gammaproteobacteria; order Burkholderiales. The sequence goes on along the minus strand of JANXYG010000126.1, from coordinate 8,164 downwards.
CCCATCCTCGGTCTCGGCTTCCGCATCAGTGCCGAGGTGGCGCGCCTCAATGTCGACGTAGTCTGGGCGGCGATCGCCATCGCGGCGCTGGCCGGCTCATTGTTCTACGGGTTGATTGCCGTGATGGAACGGGCGCTGACCTTCTGGCATCCGTCCTATCGCACCTAACCGATGTCGATCGCAACGAGTCTTCAAGAGACCAGCAATGACATTCAAGAGTTTCGCGCTGCTTGCCGCCGCCGGCTCTCACCCCGATGGGGATTCCCGTGGCGGCCCCCCGGTGATCAACACGGACAGGATTGCGCTTCATGAGCATGCTCAAGGCAGGACTGATTCAGCTCGGACTCAAGGGCACCTGTGACCAGACGCCGGCGCAGATCCGGCAGCAGATGATCGCGGCGCACGTGCCACACATCGAGCAACCCGCGGCAGCGGTTGCCAACGGCTACTTCGTCGGTGCCGTCAATCGCGTCGGCACCGAAGCGCCCTGGAACATCGAGTTCTTCCGTGACCGCCGGCCCGAGAGCTACGGCGCGCTGGCTGAACCGCGCTGACGCCGATGGCTGCCACCGAACCCGATCTCAAGGCTGCACGCCTGCCGGCAGAGGCCTATGCCCGCAACTTCGCCGACTCGCATCCTGCGCTGAGCCACAATCAGGCGCTGGTCGAGGCCGAGCGCTGCCTCTACTGCTACGACGCGCCCTGCATCACGGCCTGTCCCACCGGCATCCCGATCCCCGATTTCATCCGCAAGATCGCCAACGGCAATCTCAAGGGTTCGGCGCACGACATCCTCGAGCAGAACATCATGGGCGCGGTGTGCGCGCGGGTCTGCCCGACCGAAGTGCTGTGCGAAGGGGCCTGTGTGCGCAATACGCCCGAAGACAAGGCGGTCGCCATCGGTGCCCTGCAACGCCACGCCACCGATGCCGTGCTCGACCACGGCATCCAGTTGTTCGCCGCCGGCGCCCCCACCGGCAAGCGCGTGGCGGTGGTGGGCGGTGGTCCTGCCGGGTTGTCGTGTGCGCACGGCCTCGCCCGGTGCGGGCATGCGGTCACGGTGTTCGAGGCCCGGGCCAAGCTCGGCGGCCTCAACGAATACGGCATTGCCGCCTACAAGGTGGCCGGGCAGATTCCACAGCGCGAGGTCGACTATCTGCTGGCCGTGGGCAACATCGCGGTTCATGTCGGGCAGCGCCTGGGCCACGAGATCACGCTGCCGCAACTGCGTCGCGACTTCGACGCGGTGTTCATCGGCGCAGGGCTGGGGGCGGTCAACAGCCTCGGGGTCGCCGACGAAACGGTTCGTGGGGTGCACGACGCCGTCGCGTGGATCGAAACGTTGCGTCAGACCGGCGACCTGAGCACCCTGCCGGTGGGGCGCCGCATCGTGGTCATCGGCGGTGGTATGACCGCCATCGACATCGCCACGCAGACCCGCCGCCTCGGCGCCGAGGATGTGACGATCGTCTACCGGCGCGGCCCGGACAACATGGGCGCGAGCGCCAAGGAACAGCGCTGGGCCCAGATCAACGGCGTGCGCATCCGGCACTGGGCGCGCCCATCGCGCCTGCTCACGCAAGACGGCTCGGTGAGCGGCGTCGAGTTCGAGTACACCACGCTCGACACCGTGGGAAAACTGCTCGGCACCGGCGAGCGCTACTCGCTTGCCGCCGACATGGTGTTCAAGGCGATCGGCCAGTTGCTCGTACCCGATCCACTGAACGATGGTGGTAGTGCCTTGCTCGACCTGGACGCCGGCCGCATCCGGGTCGACGATCAGCGCCGCACGTCTCTCGCTGGCGTGTGGGCCGGCGGCGACTGTGCGGCCGGTGGCCTCGACCTCACGGTGGCCGCCGTCGAAGACGGCAAGCGTGCGGCGGTTTCGATCGACCGGTTTCTCACGGCAGCGAAAGCGCATGGCTGATCTCACAGCCACGCTGGCCGGCATCCGCTCGCCCAATCCGTTCTGGCTCGCGAGCGCGCCGCCGGCCGACAAGGCTTACAACATCAACCGCGCCTTCGAGGCCGGCTGGGGCGGCGTCGTCTGGAAGACCCTCGGCGAAGATGGCCCGCCGGTGGTGAACGTGAGTGGTCCGCGCTATGGCGCCATCCACACCACCTCGCGCCAGGTGATCGGCTTCAACAACATCGAACTCATCACAGACCGGCCGCTGCAGGTCAACCTGGGCGAGATTCGCCAGATCAAGCGCGACTGGCCCGATCGCGCGCTGGTGGTGTCGCTGATGGTGCCGTGCGAGGAGAACGCCTGGAAAGCGATCCTGCCGCTGGTCGAAGATACCGGTGCCGATGGCATCGAGCTCAACTTCGGTTGCCCGCACGGCATGTCCGAACGCGGCATGGGGGCGGCCGTTGGCCAGGTGCCCGAGTACGTCGAGATGGTCACGCGCTGGTGCAAGCAGTACTCGCGCCTGCCGGTGATCGTGAAGCTCACGCCCAACGTCACCAACATCCTCGTGCCCGCGCGCGCCGCGAAGGCAGGCGGGGCCGATGCCGTGTCGCTCATCAACACCATCAGCGCGGTGATGTCGGTTGACCTCGATACGCTCGCGCCGAGCCCGAGCGTGGATGGGCTGGGCGCGCACGGCGGCTACTGCGGCACCGCGGTCAAGCCGATCGCGCTGCGCATGGTGGGCGAGATCGCGCGCGATCCGGAATGCGCGGGCCTGCCGATCTCGGGCATCGGCGGCATCAATACCTGGCGTGACGCGGCCGAGTTCATGGCGCTCGGCGCGACCAACGTGCAGGTCTGCACCGCCGCGATGACGCATGGCTTTCGCATCGTCGGCGACATGATCGACGGCCTGCGCAACTGGATGGACGAGAAGGGCCACGCGACCCTGGCCGACTTCACCGCGAAGGCGGTGCCGAAGTTCGTGAACTGGGAACATCTCAATCTCGACTACGTGGTCAAGGCGCAGATCGACCAGGACCTGTGCATCGGCTGCGGCCGCTGCCATATCGCCTGCGAAGATACGTCCCACCAGGCGATCACGCGCGAGAAAGACGGCAAGCGTCACTTCGAGGTGATCGACGCCGAGTGCGTCGGCTGCAACCTGTGTGTGGTCGTGTGCCCGGTCGACCACTGCATCACCTTGCGTGAGCTGCCCGCGGGTAGCGTCGATCCCCGCACCGGGCGAGTGGTCGGCGGCTACCGCAACTGGACGCAGCATCCGAATAACCCATCCCGATGACACCCACCCCCAGGCTGCGCTGCGCTCCGCCTCCCCCCTCAAGGGGGCGCAACATTCCTCGGGGGACCCTGCGGATGTTGCCGCTTCGTTCGCGAGCTTATTGTTAGCTATATTTGAGGAGACTTACCGGTGGGCGTGCTGATCAAGAATGGGCGGGTGGTGACGGCGGTGGACGACTACTTCGCCGACATCTACATCGAGAACGAGACGGTGAGCCAGATCGGCGTGAAGCTCGACATTCGCGCCGACCACGAGATCGACGCCACCGGCAAGTTCGTGTTTCCCGGTGGCATCGACCCGCACACGCATTTCGACATGCCGTTCGGCGGCACCAATTCGGCCGACGACTTCGATACCGGCACGGTGGCCGCCGCTTTCGGCGGCACCACCACCGTGATCGACTTCGCCATCCAGACCAAGGGCGAGAGCACGTTCAAAGGGCTCGACACCTGGCACGCGAAGGCCGACGGCAAGGCCACCATCGACTACGCGTTCCACATGATCGTGACCGACATGCCGGACACGCGCCTGCCCGAGATGCAGAAGCTGGCCGATGCCGGCGTCACCTCCTACAAGCTGTTCATGGCCTACCCCGGCGTGCTGTACGTGGACGACGGCACGCTGTATCGCACCTTTCGTCAGGCCGGGCTCAACGGCACCCGCATCTGCATGCACGCCGAGAACGGCATCGTCATCGACGAGATCATCAAGGAGGCGGTACGCGACGGCAAACTCACGCCGCAATACCACGCCAAGACGCGGCCAACGCGCATGGAGGCCGAGGGCGTGCACCGCGCCATCTCGATCGCCGAGGTGGCGCAGGTGCCGCTCTACATCGTGCATCTGTCGTCGGCGGATGCGCTCGACCAGGTCAAGATCGCCCGCATGCGCGGTGTCGATGTGCAGGCCGAGACCTGCCCGCAATATCTCTTTCTCGACGAGTCGATCTACGCCGGCAACGCGCTCGATCCGTTCGAAGGCGCCAAGTGGGTCATGACCCCGGCACTGCGCGAGAAATGGAACCAGGCCGTGCTGTGGCAGGGCCTGAAGCACCACCATCTCAGCGCCGTCGCCACCGACCACTGCCCGTTCTGCTTCAACGGCACCTGGCGCCCCGGCGATGCCGCGCCGTTCCAACTGGGCAAGGAGCTCGGCCGCGACAGCTTCACGAAGATTCCGAATGGCGCTCCCGGCGTCGAGAACCGCATGGCGCTCATGTATCACGGCGGCGTGGTCGAAGGGCGTCTGTCGTTGAACCGCTTTGTCGAACTCACCTCGACCTCCTCGGCCAAGACCTTCGGCCTGTTCCCGAAGAAAGGCACCATCGCCGTCGGCTCCGACGCCGACATCGTCGTGTTCGATCCGAATCGCACCGAGACCATCTCGGTGAACAACCCGCACACGCATCACATGCGCGTCGACTACAGCGCCTACGAAGGCTTCGTGGTCAAGGGGTACCCCGACACCGTGCTCTCGCGTGGCCGCATCATCGTGGCCGGCAGCGAACTCAAGACCCGGGGCGGCGGACAGTTCGTCAAGCGCGCCCGCTGCGAGCAATTGTTGCGGTAGTGGCACCAACCCGGCGCCGGCGGCTGACGCCCGCCCGGCGCCGGGTTCATACTCTCGGTCCGCGCGGCCAGCCCCGGCACTGGAGCGCATCGTCCAAAGACATCACCAAAACACCCGGAGGAGACGTAACACCATGGCCAAGAAGTCCGTCACCAGAGACCCGTCCAAGCTGCGATCCCGCCAGTGGTTCGCCAACCCCGACAATCCCGACATGACCGCGCTCTACCTTGAGCGCTACATGAATTTCGGGCTCAAGCGCGAGGAATTGCAGGCGGGCAAACCCATCATCGGCATCGCGCAGTCCGGCTCCGACCTGTCGCCCTGTAACCGCCACCATCTCGAGCTCGCGCATCGCGTGCGCGAAGGCGTGCGCGAAGCCGGCGGCATCGCCTTCGAGTTTCCCGTGCACCCCATCCAGGAAACCGGCAAGCGCCCGACCGCGTCGCTCGACCGCAACCTCGCCTATCTCGGCCTGGTCGAACTGCTGTACGGCTATTTCATCGACGGTGTCGTGCTCACCACCGGCTGTGACAAGACCACGCCGGCGCAACTCATGGCTGCCGCTACGGTCGATATCCCCGCCATCGTCCTGTCCGGGGGGCCGATGCTCAACGGCTGGTTCCGCGGCGAGCGCACCGGCTCCGGCACCATCGTCTGGAAGGCGCGGCAACTGCTGGCCTCGGGCGAGATCAACCACGAAGAGTTCATCGACCTGGTGGCGTCCTCGGCGCCGTCGGCGGGCCATTGCAACACCATGGGCACCGCGTCGACCATGAACTCGCTCGCCGAAGCGCTGGGCATGTCGCTGCCCGGCAGCGCCGCGATTCCGGCGCCGCATCGCGACCGCGCTGCCAATGCCTACGACACCGGCAAGCGCATCGTCGAGATGGTCTGGGAAGATTTACGGCCCTCCAAGATCATGACCCGGGAGGCGTTCGAGAACGTCATCGTGGTCAACTCGGCTATCGGCGGTTCGACCAATGCACCGATCCACTTCAACGCGATCGCCCGGCATATCGGCGTCAAGCTCGACACCAACGACTGGGAGCAGGTGGGCTACGACATTCCGCTCATCGTGAACATGCAGCCTGCCGGCGAGTATCTGGGCGAGGAGTACTACCGTGCCGGTGGCGTGCCGGCCGTGGTGAACGAACTGCTCAAGGCCGGCAAGATCCGCAAGAACACCATCACCGTCAACGGCAAGTCGCTCGCCGAGAACTGCAAGAACACCCCGGTGCAGGATCCGCAGGTGATCTGGCCCATCAAGAAGCCGATGAAGACCAGTGCGGGCTTTCTCAACATGAAGGGCAACCTGTTCGACAGCGCCATCATGAAGACCAGCGTCATCTCCGACGCCTTCCGCGAACGCTACCTGTCGAACCCCAAGGATCCGAATGCGTTCGAGGGCCGGGCCATTGTGTTCGAAGGCCCCGAGGACTATCACCATCGCATCGACGACCCCAAGCTCAAGATCGACGACACCTGCCTGCTGTTCGTGCGCGGCGTCGGCCCCAAGGGCTATCCCGGCGCCGCCGAGGTGGTCAACATGCAGCCGCCGGTCAAGCTCATCAAGGCCGGTGTGACCGAACTGCCGTGCATCGGCGACGGCCGTCAATCCGGCACGTCGGGGTCGCCATCGATCCTGAATGCGTCGCCCGAGGCGGCCAGCGCCGGTGGACTCGCGATTCTCAAGACCAATGATCGCGTCCGTGTCGATCTCAACAAGCGCACCGCGAATGTGCTCATCCCCAAGGATGAATACGCCAAGCGCATGGCGGCGCTGAAGAAGCGCGGCGGGTTCCCGATTCCGGAAAGCCAGACGCCGTGGCAGGAGATCCAGCGCGGCATCGTGGGTGAACTATCGCACGGCATGGTGCTCGAGCCGGCCGTCAAGTATCAGCGCATCTCCACCACCAAGGGCGTCCCCCGGGACAATCATTGACCCCCCCAGGCTGCGCTGCGCTTCGCCTTCCCCCCGAGGGGGCGCAGCGTCCTCGGGGAACCCTGTGGGCGCTGCCCCTTCGTTCGCCAACTCGAGACCACGTTCGCAGCGCCGGATAGCAAACGATGCTCGCCTATCGCCACGCGTTCCATGCAGGCAACCACGCCGACGTGCTCAAGCACGTGGCGCTGGTTGCCGTCTTGCGGTATCTCAACCAGAAAGACAAACCGTACTGGGTGATCGACACTCACGCGGGGGCGGGTGGCTACGGGCTCGATTCGCGATATGCCACGCAGCACGACGAATTCGCCACCGGCATCGGGCGCCTGTGGGACGAAACCGGCCTGCCGCCATTGGTCGCCGACTATTTGGCACTGGTGAAAGCCTTTAACGGCGACACCGGGGTGCTGCGCCGGTATCCCGGGTCACCCGAGATCGCGCGGGCGCTGCTGCGCGAAGACGATCGTCAGCGGTTGTATGAGTTGCACCCCACCGACTTCGCGATCCTCGAAGCCAACTTCGGGCGCGACCGCAAGGCACGGGCGGAGCAGGTCGACGGCTACACCGCGATCAAGGCAACGCTGCCACCACCGCCTCGTCGCGGCCTGGTGTTCATCGATCCGTCCTACGAGATCAAGACCGACTACACCAGGGTCGAAGACGCGGTGCGTGAAGGTCTGCATCGCTTCGCGCAAGGCATCTTCATGGTGTGGATTCCGGTGCTCACGCGGCGTGAGCCGCAGGCGCTGGTCGATCGCCTGAAGCGCGTGGCGCCGACCGAATGGCTGCACCTGCGGCTCACGGTGGCCGAACCCGATGTCGGTGGTTTCGGCATGCTCGGCAGCAGCATCTTCGTGGTGAATCCGCCGTGGGTGCTGCGCGACCAGATGCGCGACACCTTGCCCGCGCTCACGCGCTTGCTCGGCCAGTATCCCGGCGCCAGCTTCGCCATCGAGTCAGGCGCCGATCCGGTGCCCGCTTCGACGGCACGTCGGCCACCGCTCAGACGATAGACGCTGATCGATGCTTACGGTTACAACAATCGATTGGACCCGATGATCCAGGCTGCATAGAGTTCGTGCAGTCAACCGACGGGCGCTATGCCAATGGACCTCAAGCTGGTCGGCGGTCTCCTCGACCCTGCCATCCTGTTTTTCTTCTTCGGCCTGTTCGCCGGCGGCGTGCGTTCCAACCTGGAAGTGCCGCCGGCGATCGCCAAGTTCTTCTCGCTTTACCTGCTGATGTCGATCGGGTTCAAGGGCGGCGTGAGCCTCTCCGAGACCGGATTCACGTCGACGATGGGACTCGCGATGCTCGTCGCCACGATCATGGCGTTCATCGTGCCGGCCTACGGCTTCCTGATCCTGCGGCGGCGCCTGAGTCCGTTCGATGCCGCGGCGATCGCCGCTACCTATGGCTCGGTGAGCGCGGTCACGTT
>JANXYG010000114.1 GCA_025350245.1 Betaproteobacteria bacterium | reverse complement strand
ACGCGCTCATCGGCGTCGATGCAGAGCACCCAGTCGTGCGCTGCCTGATCGACCGCGAAGCGCTTCTGCGGGCCGTAGCCGAGCCAGTCCTGGTGCACGACACGCGCCCCGCGTGCAGTGGCGATGTCGACGGTATCGTCGCGACTGCCGCAATCCACCACCAGCGTCTCGTCGGCAAATGCCACGCTGTCGAGCGCCGCGCCGAGCATGGCCGCGGCGTCGCGAGTGATCAGGACCGCGGACAACTTCACCGGGAGTCGATCAGCGGGATCGCGCGGCCACGAACGGCACCACCGTCGATTCCACCCGCACGGTGTACTCAGGCACCAGGTCGTGCAAGCCGCTGCGCACCTCGGCGTCGGCGCGCAGACGGGCGCCGCCGAGCCAGCGTTCCAGCCGGGCCAGCCACAGCGGATCGACCGGCTGGGCGCGCGCGATGCGCAGTTTCGGATGCGGTGTGGGCAAGGTTTTCTCGGCATCGGCGAGCGGCTCCTCGTAGAGCTTCTCGCCCGGGCGCAGGCCGGTGAACTCGATGCGGATCTCGTCGTCGGTGAAACCCGAGAGGCGGATCAGGTCGCGGGCGAGATCGACGATCAGCACCGGTTCGCCCATGTCGAGCACGAACAGCTCGCCGCCCTGGCCCATGAGTCCGGCCTGCAGCACCAGTTGGCTCGCTTCGGGAATCGACATGAAGTAGCGCCGGATGTCGGGGTGGGTGACGGTCACGGGGCCGCCGCCGGCGATCTGCTCCCGAAATTTCGGCACCACGCTGCCGGCACTGCCGAGCACGTTGCCGAAGCGCACGATCACGAACCGCGTGGCGGTGTCGCGCTGCAGGCTCTGGCACAGCATCTCGGCCACGCGCTTGGTGGCCCCCATGACGTTGGCCGGATTCACCGCCTTGTCGGTGGAAACGAGCACGAACTTGCCGACCCCGGCCGCGGCCGCCGCCCGCGCGCACACGGCAGTGCCCATGACATTGTTGCGCACCGCCTCCCAGGCGTTGCCGACCTCCATGAGCGGCACATGCTTGTAGGCGGCGGCGTGAAGCACGAGTACCGGCCGATGCTCGTGCATCACCGCCTCCATGCGCGCCGCATCCTTGCAATCGGCGACCAGGGCGATGACCTCGAAGCCCGGCCGCATCGCTTCGAACTCCTGCTCGATGGTGTAGAGCGCGAACTCCGACAGTTCGCACAGCACCAGCCGGCTCGGCGCAAAGCGTGCGATCTGGCGGCACAGCTCCGAGCCGATGGAACCGCCGGCGCCGGTGACCAGGACACAATGCCCGCCGATGAGCTGCCGCAGGCTGGAGTCGTCGAGCATGACCGGATCGCGGCCAAGCAGGTCGTCGAGTTCGACGTTGCGCAACTGCGCGATGGTGACCTTGCCGTTAGCGATGTCGTCGAACGACGGCACCGTCATGACCTTCAGCCCGGCTTCGGTGGCAAGTTCGACCGCGCGGCGGCGCACCGTGTGCGAAACGCTCGGCATGGCGACGATGGCGGCACGGATCGAGCGCTGCGCCGCGATCGCCGCGATCTCGTCGATGCGGCCCAGCACCGGAATGCCGTGCATGTTGCGGCCGCGCTTGAGCTTGTCGTCGTCGAGCAGGCCGACCACGCGCCACTGCGGATTGCGCCGCAGCTCGCGCAGTAGCTTGTCGGCCGCCTGGCCGGCGCCCAGCACCAGCACCGGCTCGCCGCCGATGTTGGCAAGGCTCGTCAGCCGGCCTTCCTTCCAGGCCCGGTAAGCGAGACGGCTGCCGCCCATCATCAGGATCAGCAGCAGCGGATCGAGCAGGAACACCGAGCGCGGGACGCCATTGGAGAAGCGCAACAACACCAGGGCGGAGGGCACGGCAAAGGCGGCCGCGCCGACCGTGAGCAGGATCAGGCGGATGTCGTGCAGGCTGGCATAGCGCCACAGCCCGCGATAGAGACCGGAGAACCAGAACATGGCCGCCTGTAGCGGCACCACCACCACCACCGAATGCCAGAACACGGGCTGGTACGACGGCGGGATCTCGAGATTGAGCCGCAGCCAGAACGCGGCTGCCCAGGCGATCGCCGCCGCCACGACGTCGTGCAATACCGCGAGAGCCGTACGGGTCTGGGTCTTCACGGATCAGCGGGGTTCGGCATTGCGGGGAGCGCGTTTGTCGACCATGAACATCAGGCAAGCATAAACAACTGCCCCGGCGCCGAGAAGCACCACTTGCACGAGGCCCGGTCGCCCCAGACAGGCCAGCGCCAGGCCGGCCGTCCCCACCATGAGACCGAATTCGGCCAGCGCGGTGCGGCGATGCGACCAACCGCTCAGGATCAGGCGCTGATAGTAGTGGCTGCGGTGCGCCTGCCAGATGCGCTCGCGGCGCAACGCGCGGCGCAGCAGCGTGACGCTGGCGTCAACGGTGAAGGGCGCGAACACCACCCAGGGAAACCACAGCGGCCACAGGCCGTCGTACCAGCCACCGACACCGATCGCACCGGCCATGAATCCGAGCGGCAACGAGCCGGCGTCGCCCATGAATATGCTGGCCGGCGGGAAATTGCGCAGCAGGAAGGCGAGCCCCGCCAATCCAACCGTGAGACACAGGCTCGCCATCACGAAGTCGCCCGCGATCGCGGCGGCGAGCGCGAAGGTGCTGAAACCGACCACCGTCATGCCGCCCGCCAGACCGTCGGCACCGTCCATGAAGTTGAAGAGATTTGCCATCCACGCGATACCGAGCGCGGCGAACACCACGGCAACCGAGCCGTACCCGCCGAGGCACAGGCGCGCGAACAGCAGTGTGACCAGCAGATGGACGACCAGCCGCAGCGACGACGGCAGCGTGCGCCAGTCGTCGATCAGCGACAGCACCGCCAGAACCAGGGCACCGGCCCACAACAGCAGCGGCGCGCCAGTGTTCGCCAGGGTGACCAGCACACCCGCCATGATGGCGATGCCACCGGTGCGCGGCACCGGGACGGTGTGCAACGACCGGGCGTTGGGCCGGTCGAGCAGGCGGTGCCTGACGATGGGGCTGAGCAGGATCAGCAGGACCAGGGAGGTGATGAGGAAGGCCGCCAACGGCGCGCCGATCAATGCCGTCATGACGCGGGCCCGCGACCCATGTCGCGAGAAGGCGTCTCGCGAAACCATGCAGCGGTCATGGCGAGTGCTTGGTCCATCGTGAAGCGGGGTCGCCAGCCCAGCGTCGTCCGGATCGCGGCATCATCGACTTCGAGTGAACCGGTCAGGCGCTCGATCGCGGCGC
>JANXYG010000096.1 GCA_025350245.1 Betaproteobacteria bacterium | reverse complement strand
TGACCATCGGTCTGCTCTCGCTGCAACTGAACGACCTCGACACCGCCGAGGCCAAGTTCAAGCGGGCCATCGCGCTGAACTACCGCGATGGCGACACCCTGCGCTACTACCTCGGACAGATCGCGGAAGAGCGCAAGCAGGTCGACGAGGCACTGGCGTGGTATGGCAAGGTGGCAGCCGGCGAACAAGTCGTGTCCGCGGCCGCGCGCTATGCGTTCATCCTGGCGCGGCAGAACAAGGTGGCCGACGCCCGCGCGCACCTGCAGGCGGTGCAGGCTCGCAACCCGCAACAACAGGTTCAGCTCACCCAGGCCGAGGCCCAGGTCCTGCGCGAGGCGCGCGCCTATCAGGAGTCGTTCAATCTGCTAGGCAGCGCCCTCGAGGTCCAACCCGATCACCCCGACCTGCTCTACGACTACGCGATGGCGGCCGAAAAGGTCGACCGCCTCGATCTCGTCGAGGCCAAGCTCAAGCGTCTGATCGAACTCAAGCCGGATCACGCACAGGCCTACAACGCGCTCGGCTATACCTTTGCTGAACGCAACATCCGGCTCAAGGAAGCCCGTGAGTTCATCGACAAGGCGCTGAAGCTGTCGCCGCAGGACCCGTTCATTCTCGACAGCATGGGCTGGGTGCAGTACCGCCTGGGCAACATGACCGAGGGCGCCGATTTTCTTCGGCGCGCCTATACCCAGCGCGCCGATCCCGAGATTGCCGCGCACCTGGGTGAAGTTCTCTGGGCGCAGGGCAAGAAGTCCGAGGCGGAGCAGTTGTGGCGCGGTTCGCTGCGCGACCACCCCGCCAGCGACGAACTGCGCAGCGTCATCCACAAGTTTCTCGACTAGCAGCCTGTCGGGCTTAGGTGTTCGATAGCGAAACGGTGGGAGAGCGAGGCCAGATTTCGTTGATTTCGACGCGCATACCGGGAGTATGCCAGGAGAAATCAGCGAGATATGGACCGTTGTCCCGCCGTTGCAGCCGAATCATCCTGAGTCCGACAGGCTGCTAGGCATTCTCTTGTTCGCGAGGCGCGTCGCCGGCCTGTTGGCGGTGGTTTGGCTGCTTGCCGCCTGCGCCAGTCCGGAACGTCGCAGCGGCGCCGAGAGCGAGCGCCCGACGCCCGACCGATTCGAGCTGTCCGGACGAATCGCAGTGAAGTATCGCGGTGACGGCTATACCGGCAGCCTGCGCTGGCGGCATCGCGACCAACGCGACACGATCGAGTTGTATTCCCCGGTCGGAACGGTCTATGCGCGCCTGGCGAGTTCGCCCGAGGGCGCCTCGCTGCGCATGGCCGACGGCAAGCGGTTCGACGAAGCCGATGCGCGCGCACTGGCGCGCCGCGTACTGGGGTGGGATCTGCCACTGGCCCAGATGCGCTACTGGGTGTTCGCGCGGCCCGCACCCGCAACCGTTGCGACGAGGGTCGATACCGATCAGCAGGGGCGGCTCATCGCCCTCGATCAGGACGGCTGGCAGGTGCGCTACCTGTCATTCGCCAGCGTTGGCGGTGTCCTGCTGCCGGACAAGCTCGAGCTCGAGGAGCCCGGCCTCAAGGTGAAGCTGATCGTTTCGCGCTGGGGCGCGCCACCGGAATCCTGAGGTGTGTCCACCCCCAGCCTCCGCGGCGCTACGGCCCCCCCTCGGAGGGGGCCAGCGCGCTTGGCGAACTGAGGCCGGACACAGACAGTCCCTGCGGACTGTCTGTGCCTGCCGAAGGCCAGCGGATTCCGGCCGCTGGCGGCCCGGCGCGCGCTGATGGGTCCGGTCCTCCACTTGGCGCCGGCCAAGCTCAACCTGTTTCTCCACGTCGTGGGGCGTCGCGCGGATGGCTACCACGAGTTGCAGACCGTGTTCCGGTTCGTCGACCATGGCGACAGGCTGGCCTTCGAGCCGCGTGCCGATGGTGTGGTGCGGCGGGTGACGGATGTCCCCGGCGTGAGCCATGACGACGATCTGGTGGTGCGGGCCGCGCGCCTGCTGCGGCAGGCAACCGGTACCTCGCTCGGCGCCGACATCGTCATGGACAAGCGGCTGCCGCTGGGCGGCGGCCTGGGAGGTGGCAGTTCCGACGCTGCCACGACCCTGATGGCGCTCAACGCCTTGTGGAAGACCGGGCTCGATCGCCAGGCGCTGCAGACGCTCGGTCTGCGGTTGGGCGCGGACGTGCCGGTGTTCGTGTTCGGCCGCAGCGCCTGGGCCGAAGGCGTCGGGGAACTGCTTCAGCCGATCGAGCTGCCGCCGGCGTGGTACACGGTACTCATCCCGCCCGTTGCCGTGTCGACCGCGGCCATCTTCGGCCGTCCGGAATTGACACGACATGGTGATCGCATCAAACTAACGGCCTTTTCAACGGGTTGCGGACGAAATGACCTTGAGCCGGTGGTCTGCGCCCTGTACCCGGAGGTGGCCGAATTTCTCGGCTGGCTGTCCCGATTCGGGGCCGCCCGCATGACGGGGTCGGGCGCCTGCGTGTTCTGCCCATTCGACAATGCCGACACCGCCGAGCGCGTTTTCGCGTCGCGGCCGCGGCATTGGGCCGGCTTCGTCGCGAGAGGTCTCGATCGGCATCCCTTGTACGATGTGGTCGGGGACTGAAGTTTCATTGGGGAGTCGCCAAGTTGGTTAAGGCACCGGATTTTGATTCCGGCATTCGAAGGTTCGAATCCTTCCTCCCCAGCCAACAGGCGTCGTGCCGGGGCTTTGCTCCGCGGCGCGGCGCGAGGGCAAAGTCGCGATGCAACGACATCGTGGCGAGCCACACGGCAGCACCGGACCGGTAGAGCGCTCTCGATTCTTCATGGATGCACTTCACTCCAACGCCGCCCATTTTCAGGCGCGCCGCTCGCGGCAGGCGCACGACAGCCTCATGGTGTTCACCGGCAACGCGAATCCGCGTCTCGCCGAAGAAACCTGCAAGCACCTCAACATCACCCTGGGCCGGGTCACGGTCGGTCGCTTCAGCGACGGCGAGGTCATGGTCGAACTGCTCGAGAACGTCCGCGGCAAGGATGTCTTCGTGCTCCAGTCCACCTGCCAGCCCAACAACGACACCCTGATGGAAGTGATGCTCATGGTCGATGCGCTGCGGCGCTCGTCCGCGGGCCGCATCACCGCCGCCATCCCGTACCTCGGCTACTCCCGGCAAGACCGGCGGCCGCGTTCGGCGCGTGTTGCCATCAGTGCCAAGGTCGTGGCCAACATGCTCCAGGCGGTCGGTGTCGATCGGCTGCTGACGGTCGACCTGCACGCCGACCAGATCCAGGGCTTCTTCGACATCCCGGTTGACAACGTCTACGCCGCGCCCATCCTGCTGGGCGACATCTGGAAGCACGGCTATCAGAATCTGGTGGTGGTCTCGCCCGATGTCGGTGGCGTGGTGCGGGCGCGGGCGCTGGCCAAGCGGCTCGAATCCGACCTCGCCATCATCGACAAGCGGCGCCCGCGGCCGAACGTGGCGACGGTCATGAATATCATCGGCGATGTCTCCGGCCGTGCCTGCGTCATCATGGACGACATGGTCGACACCGCCAATACGCTTTGCGAAGCCGCCGCCGCGCTCAAGGAAAAAGGCGCTGAACGCGTCATGGCCTACTGTACCCATCCGGTGCTGTCCGGCAAGGCGGTCGAGCGCATCGAAAACTCCGCACTCGACGAACTGGTGGTCACCGACACCATCCCGCTGCGCGAGGAAGCCCGGCAGTCGGCGCGTATCCGGCAACTGCCGATCGCCAGCCTGCTCGCCGAGACCATGCTCAGAATCAGCAACGAAGACTCCGTGTCTTCGTTGTTCATGGAATAGGCCGCGAGGCCTGTTCTCACAAGGGTGAAGCGGCGCGAGCCGCTTCGACGACGGACGACGACCCACTGGTCGCGGTGGCCGTCTGACAAAGGAGAATCAACATGCAAATCGAGATCACCGCCATCGCGCGGTCGCTGCAGGGAACGGGTGCGAGCCGCCGTCTGCGCAACACCGGCCGCACGCCCGGCATCATCTATGGCGCCGGCAAGCCTGCCGAATCCATCGAGCTCGACCACAATGCGCTGTCACGGCATCTCAAGCTCGAGGCTTTTCATGCCTCGATCCTGTCGGTGAAGCTCGGCGCGGACACCCAGCAGGTGCTGCTGCGCGACGTGCAGATGCACCCGTGGAAGCCGATGGTGCTGCACGTCGACTTCCAGCGCGTGGCCGCCAACGAGAAGATCCACATGAAGGTGCCGCTGCACTTCGCCAACGCCGAACTGGCACCCGGGGTCAAGCTCGGCCACGGCATCATCAGCCACGTACTGAACGAGATCGAGATCACCTGCGTTCCGGGTGATCTTCCCGAGTTCATCATCGTCGATCTGTCCACCATCGAAATCGGCGCCTCGGTTCACCTGGCCGATATCGAGATGCCCTCGGGCGTCGAATCGGTCCAGTTGAAGCGTGGCGACAACCAGGTGGTTGCCACCATCCAGGTGCCGCGTGCCGAAGTCTCGAAGGAAGATGTCGTCGCGGCGCCGGTTGCCGCCGCTGTCCCTGCCACTGCGCAAAAGGACAAAGACGCGCCGGCCGCGAAGAAGTAGCACCGACCGCAACAGGCTGCGACCCGGGGCCCGCGTCACGACGCGGGCCTCGTTGTTTTTGCCACCCGTCCATCCGCTCTCATTCGCATGAAACTCATCGTCGGTCTCGGCAACCCCGGACGCGAATACCAAGCCACGCGCCACAACGCCGGCTTCTGGTGGCTCGACCAGTTCGCGCGGCAGCAAGGCGTGACCTTGCGCATGGAAACGCGCTTCCATGGTCTGGTTGCGCGCATCGCGGGCCAGGAGTGCTGGCTGCTCGAGCCGGCCACCTTCATGAACGTGAGTGGTCGTGCGGTAGCCGCGCTGGCGCATTTTTATCGCGTGCCGCC
>JANXYG010000079.1 GCA_025350245.1 Betaproteobacteria bacterium | reverse complement strand
CGACGCCGCCGTGAGCCTGATCGAACTGCGGCCCGACCCGCGCCCCGACAATGCCGGTGAACAGGCGATAGCCAAACTGCTGGAACGGGAAGCCCTCCGGATCACCACGGCCCTACCGCGCGGTGCCGCGATGGTGGCCTTGGACGAAACCGGACCGGCGATGAGCACCCGCGTGTTCGCGACACAGATCGAGCGCTGGCGCACCGACGCCCGCGACGTCGCCTTCGTCATCGGCAGCGCCGACGGCCTCGCTGCCACGCTCAAGCGCAATGCCGACCGCCTGCTGTCGCTGTCGGCGATGACCTTGCCGCACGGCCTCGCCCGGGTCATGCTGGCAGAGCAGATCTATCGTGCACACTCGCTGGCGGCCGGACACCCCTATCATCGCGATTGAGATGAACGCCCACCCCCAGGCTGCGCTGCGCTTCGCCTTCCCCCTCCAGGGGGCGCCCCGTTCCTCGGGGGACCCTGCGGACGGGGCCCCTTCGCTTCGCATTTCCCTTCGTTCGCCACCCCCAGGCTGCGCTGCGCTTCGCCTTCCCCCTCCAGGGGGCCAGTGCGCTTGGGAGCGGCCCGGCGCACACTGACCATGCCCCCGACGCCGATCCGCCGCATCTACCTCGCCTCGCGCAGCGTCCGCCGCCGCGAGATCCTCACGCAGATGGGCGTGCGCTTCGAGATGCTGCTCCTGCGCGAAGGCGTGGCCCGCGGCAGCGACTTCGACGAAACGCCCTTGCCCGGCGAAAACCCCGTGGACTACGTGCTGCGCGTGGCCCGGCTCAAGGCCAAGGTGGGCTCGATACGCATGAACCAGCGGCGGCTGCAGACCCTGCCCATCCTCGCGGCCGACACCACCGTGACGCTGGACGGCGAGATCATCGGCAAGCCCACGGGTCGCGAAGACGCGATGCACATCCTGCGGCGTCTTTCCGACAAGGAGCACGAGGTTCACACCGCCGTCGCAGTGCAGCTCGAGCATCGGGTCGAGGTGACCTTGTCATCGTCGAAAATCTCGTTCAAGCCGCTTACCGAAAGCGTGATCCGCAACTACGTGGCCACCGGCGAACCGCTCGACAAGGCCGGCGCCTATGGCCTCCAGGGCAAGGCGGCGCTGTTCGTGCGCAACCTCTCGGGCAGTCACTCGGGCGTGGTCGGCCTGCCGATCTTCGAGACCGGCGAGCTACTCGCCCGCTTCGGATTGGAGCTGCCGTGAGCCCCGCGCAGCGGGGACCGACGCTCGGGCGAGCGGCAGCGGAGGCCGACAAGACACCGTCGCGCATTCGTGGGGTCGTACCGAGGCCGACGCCATGAACGAGGAGATCCTAGTCAACATCACCCCGCAGGAGACGCGGGTCGCGGCGATGGCGCAAGGTGTCGCGCAGGAACTGCACATCGAGCGCGCCTCGCTGCGCGGCCTGGTGAGCAACATCTATGTGGGGGTGGTAAGCCGGGTGCTGCCCGGCATGCAATCGGCGTTCATCCACATCGGGCTCGACCGCGCGGCGTTCCTGCACGTGGCCGACATCTGGGGCCACCGCAACGGCGAAGACAGCAAGCCGATCGAGCGGCTGCTGCGCGACGGCGACCGCGTGCTGGTGCAGGTGATCAAGGACCCCATCGGCACCAAGGGCGCGCGCCTGTCCACCCAGATCAGCATCGCCGGACGCTTTCTGGTGCACCTGCCGCAAGACTCGCACATCGGCATCTCCCAGCGCATCGAAGACGAAACCGAGCGCGTGCTGCTGAAGGAGAAGCTGCAACAACTGCTGCCGGAACACCATGGCGGCTTCATCATCCGCACCATGGCCGAGACCGCGACCGAAGCCGAGCTCAAGTCCGACGTCGACTACCTGCGGCGGCTGTGGGCCGGTATCCAGGAGCGCGCCAAGACCACCTCGGCGCCGGCGCTGCTCTACCAGGATCTCGACCTGAGCCTGCGGGTGCTGCGCGATTTCGTCACCGACACCACCGACCGCATCCTGGTGGACTCGCGCGAGACCTTCGCCAAGATGGACGGCTTCGCGCGCGAGTTCGCGCTGCCGTTTGCCGACAAGGTTCAGCACTACACCGGCGACCGGCCGTTGTTCGATCTCTATGGCGTGGAAGAAGAGATCGAGCGCGCGCTGGCGCGACGGGTGGCGCTCAAGTCGGGCGGCTATCTCATCATGGACCAGACCGAGGCGCTCACCACGGTGGACGTCAACACCGGCGGCTTCGTAGGCGGCCGCAACTTCGACGACACCATCTTCAAGACCAATCTCGAAGCCGCGCAGGTGATCGCCCGCCAACTGCGCCTGCGCAATCTGGGCGGCATCATCATCATCGACTTCATCGACATGGACAACGACCAGCACCGCGGCTCGGTGTTGGCCGAATTCCAGAAGGCGCTGGCCCCCGACCGCACGCGGATGACCATCAATGGCTTCACCTCGCTCGGGCTGGTGGAGATGACCCGCAAGCGCACGCGCGAGAGCCTGGCGCACGTGCTGTGCGAGCCCTGCCCCATGTGCCACGGCCGCGGCGAACTCAAGACCGCCCAGACCATCTGCTACGAGATCCTGCGCGAACTGGTGCGCGAGGCGCGCCAGTTCGACGCGCGCGAATTTCGCGTGCTCGCCTCGCAGAAGGTGATCGACACCTTCCTCGACGAGGAGTCGCAGAGCCTGGCGATGCTGGAGGAGTTCATCGGCAAGCCGGTGAGGCTCCAGGTGGAGAACGTGTACAACCAGGAGCAGTACGACATCGTGCTGGTGTAGGGGGCGCCTTGAATGGGTGCGAATGGGCGTCTAAATGGCCTACCATGACTCACGATGATCCAGTCCGCCACCATCGAGATAACGCCCGAGATTCTGAGGCTGGTCGCCGGCATCGACGAGTTCAAGGGCGCATGGCGAGCCCTCGGTACGCTCGCGCCTGACCGGCTTTCGGCGCTGCTGCGGGTGGCCACGATCGAGAGTATCGGATCGTCCACCCGCATCGAAGGCAGCAAGCTGTCAGACCGCGACGTAGAGCGACTGCTGACGAACCCGCAGATCCAGCAGTTCAGCACTCGTGACGAGCAGGAAGTGGCGGGCTACGCCAAGGTCATGGAGATGGTGTTCACGTCATGGCAGGACATCGCCCTGACCGAGAACCACATCAGGCAGTTGCACCGCGACCTGCTGATCCACAGCGAGAAAGACGCGCGGCACCGCGGCAACTACAAGACCTCGACCAACAGCGTGGTTGCGTTCGACGAGAACGGCAAGCAGCTCGGCGTGGTGTTCGAGACGGTCACCCCGTTCGACACGCCACGCCTGATGACCGATCTGGTGACCTGGTTCGTCGAGGAGTGTGATGCCGGGCTCGTGCACCCGCTGCTGCTGATCGGCCTGTGGGTGGTGGCGTTCCTCGAGATCCACCCATTTCAGGATGGCAACGGGCGCCTGAGCCGGGTGCTCACCACCATGCTGCTGCTGCAGGCCGGCTATGCCTACGTGCCCTACAGCTCGCTCGAAAGCGTGGTCGAGCAGAACAAGGAGGCCTACTACCTCGCGCTGCGGCAGACCCAAGGCACTATTCGCGGCAAGGGGCCGAACTGGCAACCCTGGCTGCTGTTCTTCTTGCGGGCGCTGGCCGAGCAGGTCAGGCGGCTCAACCGGAAGATCGAGCATGAGAAGCTGGTGCTGGCGGCGCTGCCCGAGTTGTCCTTGCAGATCGTTGAGTTTGTGCGGGAGCATGGGCGGGTGACGATGGCCGACGCGATCCGGCTGACGGGTAGCAACCGAAACACGCTCAAGCAGCACTTTCGGGCGCTGGTCGAGCGCGGGTACCTCAGTCCGCACGGCGCAGGGCGAGGGGCTTGGTATGAGATTCGATAGACCGCCCGGTGCCCTGACACGGTGAACCTGACCTGCATTCGAGGGAGAAAGCCAAGAACGGCGAGAGACAACACGATCAACCCCACCGAGGACTTCACCTTCCATCGTGCCCGCCACGACTTCCGCAAGAACGAACGGGCCACGCACGGCATTGAAAACACCCGAGCATGAACCAAGCAACCCACGACAAGATCGTCTCCTTCATCTGGGGCATCGCCGATGATGTGCTGCACGATCCTTTCAAGCGCGGCAAGTACCAGGCCATCGTCGCCTTCTCGGGCGAACATGAGTACGGTGGAGCGAAGATGAGCAAGGCGTCGCTCAACGGGTTTTCGAGCAGCGACATTGCCGAAAAGAGCCAGACCGACCCCTATCGCTTCGTTACTACTACCGCACCACGCTGCTGGCCGAGGAGACCGACCCGAACAAGCTGCTCGACCTGAAAGCGGCACTGGACGCGGCGCAGGTGTATTCGCCGGCGCAGGTCCTGCAGGTGGTGGCGATGTTTCTCGACGGTGCCGACCGCCGACAGGCGCTCACCGCTGGGTTCTGTTCCTACCCGCTCTCTCGTCGAGCAGACCTGCCGTGGCTATGCGTTGGCCGGTTTGGTAAGGTAAGGCTTGCTACTGCTGAGCCTCCCAGATTCTCCAGGCGCTGCATGGAGAATCTGGGAGGGTGGCGATTTCGCGGACGAAGTCTGCAAAATCGCAATGATGCTTACCCGTGACCAGGGACCAGGGACCACGATGAGACGTGCTCAAGTGCTCGAATTGCTCTCCCGCAACAAAGCCGCGCTGGCTGCTCGCTATGGCGTCTCAGGCATCGCTTTGTTCGGTTCCATGGCACGCGACGCAGCAAGCGTCGACAGCGACGTCGACATCCTGGTTTCCTTCGACGGGCCGGCCACATCGGCACGCTACTTCGGCGTCCAGTTCTTCCTAGAAGATCTCCTGGGCCATCCCGTCGACCTGGTCACCGACAAGGCACTGCGTCCGGAACTGCGCCCATACATCGAGAGGGAAGCCGTTCGTGTCTGAACCCGCCGCTCGCGAGTGGCGCTTCTACATCGACGACATGATCGCGTTCGCCGAGAGAGTTCTCGTCTACACCGAGGGATTGGATCAGGCCAGATTCATCGCGAACGGGCTTAACTACGATGCCACGATTCGCAATCTGGAACTGATCGGAGAGGCAGCTACTCACGTGCCAGAAGCCATCCGCGCTGCCCATCCGCAAGTCCCATGGCGCCTTGTCATCGCAACGCGTAACCGGTTGATCCATGGGTACCTCGGCATCGACAACGATACCCTGTGGAGCATCATTGTCGCGGACGTGCCAGCCCTGCTGGTCAACCTCCGCACGCTTGAGAACTGAAGACCTGGCGATACTATCGACTGACCTGCTTTGCAGCATGATCAAGTTAGAAATCACGGGTGATGAGAGAAGTTTTTGGTCGCCTGCCGACGAGCTACTCCACCGCCTCGGCCATCGCCTTCATCTGCGCCCGCAACTGCTTCCGGCCCGCGCTGTTAGTGGAGCGCCACGCCGCGAGGGCCAAGTCGAGGAAGGCTCTCTCGACCGACGACGGGGTCGTGGCGTCGCGCGCTTCGTCGAGCCAGCCCATGGGCTTGCCGCAGTGCTTTTCGATCTGGCGGGCGAGCTTGTCGCCGATCGGGCGCGACGACTTGATCTGGCTCCACATGCTGGGCGAGATCTCGACAGTCGCGGCGAAGGACTGCTCGAGCCCCTTGGGTACGGCGCCTGAGGCAAGGGCGTCGTTGGCGTAGGCCTGGAAAAGCGCGAGCGCGTTTTCCCGGCGGGTGATGGTGATATTGGGCAAGGCGGTGGGCAGCGACAATCCGGAAAAGAACATTATCGCAGGGGGTTGACGCTTGCGTAAAGACTCTTTACATTCCGCCCATCGCTGAAGGCAGCACCATTTTTCGAGAGAGGGAATCATCGTGACACGCCGGTTTTCCATCGACGCAGCCAAGCCCGTCCAGGGCGGGGTGGCGTTCGTGCGTGCCGGCGCGATGTCCCCAACCGGTTGCACGAATCCATCGCAGCTTCACGTCCTATCCAGCTTCAGGCCGATAGCGACGAGCAGTGGACTGGTTCACCCGGGAGAGGGGTGCGCGTAGCCGCCCGCCCTCCAAGCTCTGCTCGCAGAGGCCCGGACTCCGAAAGGATCCGGGCCTTTTGTTTTTCTGTTCAACCCTTTCTCGGCGCGCCTTCTCCGGGCGCCGTCGCGATCTTCGGATCGCACCGCCGCTCACGGCGAACGCTCTTTGACGATTTGCCGCGGGATGCAGCCGGTACTGGCCGGCCGCAATCCTGCAACCTGGCGGAAGTAGCTCAGCGGAAGAGCAGCCGATTTCTAAGCGGCTTGTCGGCCGTTCGAATCGGTCACGGGGCGCCCGTTTCATCTCGGTGCGGCACAGTCGGCAGCGCGCGTGTTTTGGGAATACGAGGCCGCAGGTTCGAGCCCTGCCACCGAGACCAGCATTCCCCCCGTGGCGGAATTGGTAGACGCACCGGTCTTAAACACCGGCCCCAAGGGGGTGTCCGTTCGACTCGGACCGGGGGGGGCCACCAATGGAGAGCTGCCCGAGCGGCAAGGGGCGGGTTTGCTAAACCCAGGCCGGCGACAGCATCGCCGCGGGCGTTCGATCCGCCCGCTCTCCGCCAACCTTCGTAAACGCGATCGGGCACACACCTGATCGCGCATGAATCCGCTGACTGAGGCGAATGCTCACAGGTCGGGGTTCGGGCTCGCGCCCGCCTCGCCGGTGCGAGGCATCCGGGTAACGCCGTTGGTGCTCCACATGCCGCGTTGTCCTTTCGGCAGATTGCGGTCGTTGCCGATGCCCCGAAAGGTGCCGGATCCGATTTCGCCGAATCCCGGCCGACCGGCATGGTCTGGACAGATCCATGCACAGGAGCAGCGGACCGCAATTCCGCGTCCAGCGGGTTCGACTCCCGCAAAGGCTTGGACCTCAATTCCAAAGCCACCACGGTCGCAAGACCGACACCGCCGAACGCGTGCTTCGCGTCGATCGCCTGGGAAGCCGGCCTTGTGCCGCACTCGACAGGCGTGAGACTCGTTGCTCGTCAGCGGCGACGGTTCCTGCAACGACATCGCCCTGCCCGCGCCCACGGACAGCCAAGGCAGCGCTTCCGCGAGGAGCCCGCCGACGCCCGCCGTGCCGCCCGGTCAACGGCAATCGTTGCCCGCTGCCGCTGCTGTAACGGCACCCCTTGGAAACCGATCGATCACACAGGAGCACGATCATGCTGTTCAAACGCGCGATGGTGAACAAGAACGAGCGCGGCCTGCTGCTGCGCAACGGCGACTTCCAGCGGGTTCTTCGGCCGGGTACGCACTGGCTGTTCGGCGGCGTCGATGCCTTGACGGTGGAAACGTTTGCACTCGAGCGACCAGCTTTCACGCATGCCCTGGCGCACTACCTGATGGCGAAGGAGCCCGCGATGGTGGACGCCGAGTTCTTGCGGGTGGATCTCGCCGGGACCCAGGTGGGTCTGCGCCGGGAGAACGGGGTGCTCGTCGAGGTTCTGGCCCCGGCAACGCGGCGTCTCTACTGGAACGGGCTGGTCGACGTACAGGTCGACGTGATCGACATCTCGGCAACCGCCGCAGTACCGGTCGGCCTGGTCGAGCAGTTCATGCTCACGTCACTGCGCGAGAACCCGGAGGCCGGGCTCGATGGCGTCCTGCAGGTGCAGGTGCCCGATCACGGCGCCGGGATCCTGTGGATCGACGGCAAGGTGCAGCCGTTGCTGGTGCCCGGTTCGTATGCATTCTGGACGTTCAACCGCAACGTGTCGGTGACCCTGGTCGATCTGCGCCTGCAGGTGACGGAGGTGTCGGAGGTGTCGGAGGTGTCGGGCCAGGAGATCCTGACCCGGGACAAGGTCGCTCTGCGGCTGAATCTGTCGGCCACGTGGAACTACGGCGATCCGATCACGGCACACACGCACTTGCAGAATCCCACGGCGCAGTTGTATCGCGAGTTGCAACTGGGGCTGCGCGCCGCGGTCGGCACCCGCACGCTGGACGAGCTGCTCGACGACAAGACCCTCATCGACGAGATCGTCATGGCGCATGTGCAGGAGCGGCTGGCGAAAAGCGGCATCGAGCTTGCGAACGTCGGCGTGAAGGACATCATATTGCGGGGCGAGATGAAGGACATCCTCGCCCAACTGGTCGAGACCGAGAAGGAGGCGCAGGCCAATGCGATACGACGGCGTGAGGAAACCGGCGCGACGCGCTCGCCGCTCAACACGGCCAGGGCGATGGAAGGCAACCCGATCGCCCTGCGCCTGAAGGAGATCGAAACCCTGGAGCGCGTGGCCGAGAACATCGACCGCATCTCCGTGTTCGGCGGTTTTGATTCGCTGCTCAACGGGTCGGTCAAGCTACGTTGAGTGCTCAAGAGGATGCACCATGAGGTGCGGATCGGGGAGGCTGCCATCGGCAGCCTCCCCCGGGAAAGGAGTCACATGGAAACGAACTACATCATCGAAGACGTGCCCGGAGGCGTGCCGATCAAGATGTGGGCGCGCGGCGTGCCGGTGGAGGACGAAGCTCGCCGGCAACTGGCCAATGCGGCGCGCCTGCCGATCGTCTTCCGGCACATCGCGGCCATGCCCGACATTCACTTCGGCATCGGCGCGACCGTCGGCTCGGTGATCGCCACGGTGCAGGCCATCATCCCGGCCGCGGTGGGGGTGGATATCGGTTGCGGCATGATCGCGTGCAAGACCACGCTCACCGCTGAAGACCTGCCCGACAACCTTGCGCCGCTTCGGGTGGCGATCGAGCGCTCGGTGCCGCATGGCCGCGTGAAAGGCCGGCGCGATCCGGGTGCCTGGGGCGAGGTGCCAAGCCCGGTCAACGCGGCGTGGACCCGGCTCGAGCCGGTGTTCGCCGACATCTGTCGCGACCACCCCCGGCTGGCAAAGACCAATAACCGCACTCACCTCGGGACCCTCGGCACGGGCAACCATTTCATCGAGGTGTGTCTGGATGAAGCAGGTTTCGTGTGGGTCATGCTGCATTCGGGGTCGCGCGGCGTCGGCAACGCGATCGGCATGATGTTCATCGATCTGGCGAAGGAAGAAGCGCTGCGCCAGGACGCCAATCTGCCGGATCGCAACCTCGCCTGGCTCGAGGAAGGCAGCCGTCACTTCGGCGACTATGTCCGCGCGGTCAACTGGGCGCAGCAGTTCGCGGCACTGAATCGCGAGGTGATGATGGACCGCGTGCTCGCCGCCACGCGATCGGTGATCGACAAACCCTTCGAGAGTCACGTCGAAGCGGTGAACTGCCATCACAACTACGTGCAGGTCGAGCATCACTTCGGCGAGGACGTGTACGTCACGCGCAAGGGTGCGGTGAGCGCGAAGGTCGGGCAACTGGGCATCATCCCCGGCAGCATGGGTGCGCGCAGTTACATCGTGCGCGGCAAGGGCAACCCGGAAAGCTTCGATAGCTGCTCGCACGGCGCCGGCCGGGCCATGAGCCGCACCGAGGCAAAGCGCCGCTTCACCCTGGCCGACCACCTCCTGGCGACCGAGGGCGTGGAATGCCGCAAGGACGCGGACGTGATCGACGAAACGCCGGCCGCGTACAAGAACATCGATGCGGTGATGGCGGCCCAGTGCGATCTGGTGGATGTGATGCACACGCTCAAGCAGGTGGTATGCGTCAAGGGGTAGGTCTTGGTCGTACCAGTCGAAGTGGGGGGGCGTCCCGAGGGCAATCAGGCGCGCGTTGGGCCGTGACGATTTCCGCAAATCAGACTGGGCTGGTCGCATTTCCGGGTGTGGGGCACCTCCCGCAGGAGGAGGCCACCGCCCAATCGCTGGCGGCGGTGCGCGCTTTTCTGGAATGAGATTGGCGTCATCGGGCCACGGCAGGCCACGAACCCTGTAGATTTCCGGAACAAGGTATCGCAGGGGAGCAATCGCGATGGATGTGGTGCGTCGGATCCAGGCCTTCGATGCGGGTCGCGACCCGGAGCGATTGCAGATCAAGTACCGGAAGATGCGCGGCAGCGCCTTCGCCTTCCTGCGCGGGACCTGCCATCTGTTCTATGGTGCCCTGCCGCGTGGCGATGTGTTCAAGTCGGCGCCGCTCGCCTGGGTGTGCGGCGATCTGCACCTCGAGAACTTCGGCTGCTACAAGGGCGACAATCGCCTCGCCTACTTCGATATCAACGACTTCGACGAGGCGGCCCTGGCTCCCGCCACCTGGGATCTGCTGCGCATGCTCACGAGCTTGCGGATCGCTGCCCGCGGCCTGTCGATGAAGCGATCGGAAGCAACGCAGGCGTGCGCGGTGTTCCTCGATGCCTACGGCATGGCCCTGGCGCTCGGCAAAGCTTACTGGGTGGAACGCGAGACCGCGCAAGGACTGGTGCGCGATCTGCTGGATGGCCTGCGGGATCGCCAGCGCTCGCGGTTTCTCGACGCCCGCACGCAATTCAAGGGCAGGAAACGGATCCTGCTCGTGGATGGCATCAAGGCGTTGCCCGCAACCGAAGCGCAGCGTTCGGCGATCACCGAATTCATGGCCGGTTTTGCCCAGACGCAACCGAACCCCGGCTTTTTCCAGGTGCTGGACGTTGCGCGCCGCATCGCCGGCACCGGTAGCCTCGGGGTCGACCGTCATGTCGTCCTGGTGCTCGGCAAGGGCTCACCCGACGGCAACTATCTTCTCGACCTGAAGCTGGCCCTGCCCTCTTCGCTGGCGCCTCATCTGAAAGTGGTGCAACCACGGTGGAAGACGCAGGCCGACCGGGTGGTCACGACCCAGCGCCGGATGCAGGCGGTGTCGATGGCATTCCTGCACCCGGTGATGCTGGGCAAGATTCCGTATGTACTGCGCGACCTGCAACCGGCGGACGACCGGATCACGCTCGACCGCTCCAACTCGTCGATGCGGGTGATGGAGCAACTGGTTCGCACCATGGGGAACGTGGTTGCATGGGCGCAACTGCGCAGCGCCGGTCGTGATGGTTCGGCCATCGCTGACGCGCTGATCGATTTTGCACAGCGCCGGAAATGGCAGGCGACGCTGCTGGGGGCGTCGGAGCATTGTGCCGAACAAGTTCGAGAGGGCGCCGCGGCCTTCGACATCGCCTATGACGACGGCGCCTTCGTTGCCTAGCGACCAACCGCACGTGGCGCCATTTGCCGGCACCCCTTCGGTGTCGGCCGCAACACCATCGCGCTGGCGCGACATCGGCGCCGGCCTTTGCGTTGCGGGCCTGCTGCTGCCCGAGGCAGTGGCATATGCGGGCCTCGCGCGGATGCCTGTGGTGTACGCGCTGACCGCGACGATGGCGGGGCTTGCGATCTACGCGCTGTTCGGCGGGAGCCGCTTTGCCATCGTGGCACCAACCTCGTCCACCGCGACTTTCTCGGCGGCTGCAGTGGTCTCGTTGCCGGCGGCGGCCGGGGCGGCGAATCCGGTGGCACACACACAGGCCCTGCTTGCGCTGGTACTGCTGTCGGGCATCGCGCTGATGCTGCTGGCGTGGGCGCGCCAGGGACAATTGTCCGCGTTCGTATCCCGGCCGGTCTTGAGAGGATTCGCGTTCGCGCTCGCCATCACCATCGTGATCCGGCAACTACCCGATGCCCTGGGCTTCGCTCTCCCGCACGAAGCCGGTTCCGGCCCGCTGCACGTGCTGATGTTTGCCGCAGGGCACGTGCAGGCGTGGCACGGCGCGAGTATCGCCGTGGCACTCGCCGCCGCCAGTCTGATTGCCGGCCTGAAGCGCTGGCCCCAGTTGCCGGCGTCGATGCTCGTGATCGTGCTCGCGATCATCGCCGCGCACTGGTTCGACCTGAAATCGCTCGGCGTGGAAGAAGTGGGGGCGTTCGAGCGTCCTGCGTTCAAGCCGGGCTTGCCGGATCTGCCTCTGGCCGAATGGCTGCGCGTTGGCGAAGTTGCCTTCGGTCTGGTCGTGCTCGTGTTCGCGGAGTCCTGGGGCAGCATGCGGACCATGGCACTGGCGCACGGCGACACGCTCGATGCCAACCGCGAACTGATGGTGCTCGGCGCGTGCAATGTCGGCGCTGCCCTGCTGCAGGGCATCGCCGTCGGTGCAGGGTTCTCGGCGACATCGGCCAACACCGCCGCCGGCGCAAGCAGTCGCTGGGCTGGCGTGGCAGCGCTGGTCGTCATCGCCGCGGCCCTCGCCTACGCGCTGCCAGCGTTGCACCTGCTGCCGCGTCCGGTGCTCGCGGTGGCTGTTATCGCAGCACTTTGGCACGGCTTGTCCGCCCGGCCCCTGCTGGCAGTCTGGCGCATGAACCGCGATCGTGTGCTGGTCGTCGGCGCGGTGGCGGCCGTGCTGCTGTTCGGTGTGATGCACGGCATGCTGGTGGCGATCGCGCTGTCGTTGCTGGCCGCGCTGCGGCGCTTCAGCCAGCCGGTGGTACACGAGCTCGGGGAACTCGGCACCTCACGCAATTTCGTCACCCTGAATGGCCCTGCCGGCGCTACCGCGGTACCCGGGCTGCTGATCCTCCGGCCCGAGGAACCGCTGTTCTTTGCCAGCGCCGAACGAGTGGTCACCGATGTCATGGAACGGGTGCGCGGTCGCGATGGAGTGAAAGCAGTGATACTCAGCCTCGAGGAAAGCGCAGATCTCGACAGCACGGCAGTGGAATGCCTGCTGGAACTGAACCAGCGCCTGCGGGACAGCGGCCGGTCGCTGGTGCTGGCTCGGGTCAAGGACCCGGTGCGTGAATTGCTGGGTCGGTGGGATCAGCACGGACTGGGCCGGCCGGAACGGATGTTCTGGAGCGTCGCCGATGCCGTCCAGGGTCTGCACGCCATCAGGGACGATACGGCACGGTAGACCGAAGCCCGCCGGCTCCACGTGCCGGCAACGCATGGTCTGTGGCACCGTTTGCCGCGAGGCGGATCCGGGCGCCTCGCGGGCGCCCGGGTGGTCCGTCTCCAGTCCTCGCTACAAGGGCATGGCGAGTCCGACGGCTTCGACCTACTTCTTCGGCGCTTTCTCGGCCGCCATGCGCAGCGAGGTGTCGACCTCGCTCTTGAAGGTCGGGAGGTCGATCGCCATGCCATTGAGGACCGTGCTCCAGTGGCGTGAAATCGCGGCCAGGGCCACTGCCTCCTTGATCTCGTCGTCGGTCGCGCCGTAGGCCCTGGCAACGGCGGTGTGAAAGTAGACGCAATAGGAGCAAGGCACCTGGGCCGAGACCGCCAACCCGATGAGCTGCTTGACCTTGGGCGTGAGCGCGGTCTGCTCGCTCACCTGGATCGCCTTGAATTCAGCCCAGCCCCCGGCGATGCCGATCTCGGGAAACGCCTTGAAGAATCCCGGCACGATGCCCAGCGTCGCTTCGATATCCCGGTAGGTGGCGCCAGGGCTGCGGCAGGCGTCCTCGGCATGGGCCGCACCGGTTAGGGCGACCGCGCCGAAGACGAAGACGAAGACCAGCGAAGCACGGCGGATGCGATGGCGAGAGGATGTCATGATGTTTGTCCTTTGAAGGGTTGCCTGGCTGGATCGCCGGAAGGCATCTGTCGCTTCGACTGCAAGCCGTCACCACCGCGACCCGTGCCCAGAATCTCTCGCCACCGTTGGAGCGACAGTTGTAGCGATCGTGTCAGTCCCTCGACCCGCTCAGCCTTGGCCGGGCCACACTGGTCCGGAGGTTGTTTCTGGCACACTCGGCAACCCGCCGCTTCGGTCAGGGCAAAAACGGCGATCCCATTCCATCGGTCTTGATTCCCCATGAAAATCACCGAGCTTCTCGGCATCGAACTGCCAGTCATCCAGGCCCCCATGGCGGGTGCGCAGTTGAGCGCGATGGCGGTGGCCGTTTCCAATGCAGGCGGCCTGGGATCGCTGGGTTGCGCCACGCTCGGCATCGACGCGATGCACAACGAGCTCGCGGCGATTGCGGCGCAGACCTCGCGCCCCTACAACGTCAATTTCTTCTGCCACGTCCCGCCGTCACCGGACCCGCAGCGCGAAACGGCATGGCGCAACAGGCTCATGCGGTTCTACGACAAGTTCGGCATCGATCCCTCGCGTATTCCGGCCGGCCCGGGGCGTTCTCCGTTCACGAGCGAAGCGGCCGACGTCCTGGAGGAGTTCAGGCCCGCCGTGGTGAGTTTTCATTTCGGCCTGCCGCCGGCGCCCCTGCTGGCGAGGGTGAAGGCGATGGGCGCCAGGGTGCTGGCATCGGCCACCACCGTGGACGAGGCGCTATGGCTCGAGGCACGCGGCGTGGACGCAATCATCGCGCAAGGTATCGAAGCGGGGGGTCATCGTGGCATCTTCCTCACCGACGACCTGAGCACGCAGGTCGGGACCTTTGCATTGCTGCCGCAGATCGCGCATGCGGTGAAGGTGCCGGTCATCGCCGCCGGCGGAATCGCCGATGCGAAGGGCGTGGCGGCTGCCATGTCGCTCGGCGCGGCGGGCGTTCAGATCGGCACGTCGTACCTGCTCTGCCCCGAATCGATCATCAGTGCCGTGCATCGCGCCGCCCTGAAGAGCACCGCTGCACGCCATACCGCGCTTACCAATATCTTCACCGGACGCCCGGCCCGCGGCATCATGAACCAAGTGATGCGGGATCTCGGCCCCATCAACGACGCGGCGCCCGAATTTCCGCTCGCCACGACCGCCATCACCCCGTTGCGAACGCTGGCGGAAGCGCAAGGCACCGGCGATTTTTCACCGCTGTGGTCGGGCCAGAATGCCAGCGGCTGCCGGGAGATTCCGGCCGCCAGGCTCACCCGTGAACTCGCGGCCGATCTGCCACATCGCTGACGGCGTACCGGCCGCCCGATACGCCTCTCACTCACAAGAAAAAAGGATTCCCGGTGGCCCCCTTGCCGTTCGACTACGACGACCTGTTGCGCTCCGATCTGCCGCCGGCCGCGGCACCGTGGTCGGGTTTCCCACGATACAACTTCGTCGGTGGGCACAACGACCCCGACAGCGTACCGGTGGACGATCTGGTCGCGGCGGCCACCCGTGTCATCGGTCGCGAGGGACGCTCGCTTGCGACCTATGGACTCAGCAGTGGCGCGCTCGGCTATCGCCCCTTGCGCGAATTCATCGCGGCGAAGCTCGCGCGAGACGCCGGCATCGAGTGCTCGGCCGACGAGGTGCTGATCACCTCCGGCTCGCTGCAGGGTCTCGACCTGGTCAATCAGGTACTGCTCGCGCCGGGTGATACGGTCATCATGGAACACATGACCTATGGCGGCGCCATCACCCGCGTGAAGCGCCTCGGTGTGAACGTCGTCGGCGTCGCCCTCGATCACGACGGCGTCGTGATCGAGGCGCTCGAGGCCATTCTCGACGACCTCGCCAGCCGCGGCATCCGACCGAAGTACCTCTACACCATTCCCACGGTTCAGAACCCGACCGCCACGGTCATGAGCAAGGGACGGCGCGAGGCGCTGCTTGCCCTAACAACGGCCCGTGGCGTGCCGATCTTCGAGGACGAGTGCTACGCCGACCTGGTCTGGGATGGCGAGCGGCCGCAGGCCCTGCGCGGCATGGCCGGCGACGACCGGGTGATCCACATCGGCTCGTTCTCGAAGTCGATCGCGCCGGCACTGCGTCTGGGTTATCTGGTGGCAGGCTGGCCACTGATGAGCCGTATTCTGAGCATCAAGAACGACGGCGGTTCGGGGGCGCTCGAGCAGATGATCGTGGCTGAGTATTGCCGGGAGCACTTCGACGCGCATCTGACGTTGTTGCGTTCGCGGCTGCGCGCCAAGCTCGACGCCTTGATGACGGCCTTGCGCGAACAGTTCGGCGACAGTGCCGAATTCGAGGCGCCGCCCGGCGGCATATTTCTCTGGGTGAAGCTGCCGGCGGCGGTGGATACCTTGCGGCTGACGCAGGCCGCCCTTCAGGCGGGCATCGCGATCAACCCCGGCGCTGAATGGATGACCGACGCAACCGAAGGTCGGCGTCGATTCCGCGTCTGCTTCGCGCATCCGCCGGTGCCGATGATTCGAGAGGGCGTTGCTGCACTCGCCGAGGTATGCCGCCGAGAGTTCGGCATGCCGCCGCGACCGGCGGCGATTCATCGTTGACCGGCCACCCGGTGCCGGACTTCGCTCGCCCCTGAATCGGTTTCATGAACCAGGGTACTCGCGTCGTGTGACGTCAGAGCCCGAACCACCGCGCCTTACGGCTGGAGCCGAACAACTCCTTGTCGGCTCGCAATGCCACGTCGGGCTCGTAGTAGGTACCGGTGGGCTTGGGGCCCGAGAAGAAATCGACGTCGACCCGCCCGATCCTGCCACCACCGAACTCGAGGTAACAGGACCCCGCACCGCCGTACAGGGTGACATCGCCCTCGCCGCGGATGCGGGCCAGCAGCGACGTGGCCACGGCCGCGGCGGCACCCTCCGCGAAGACACCCGCCTTCGGCGTTCCCGTGTTGGCGATGTCGCCGACCGCGTAGACATTCGCGAACTTCGTCTCGAGCGTTCTCGGATTTACCGGCACCCACCCGCCCTCCGCCATGCCGCTCGCTTCCACGACCGCAGGCGCCCGATGCCGGGGCACCCCCAGGAACAGGTCGTAGGCGAGTTCGCTGCCGTCGTCGAGCGATGCAACCCGGCGACCGTTATCCAGCGAAACGATGCGGCGATTCGGCATGAACCGGATACCGCGCTCGGCAAATGCGGCAATCAGGGCCTTCGACGTTTCGGGAGACGGCGGCACCGGGCTCGGCAAGGGCAGCACCATGGTGATCTCGCACTGGCCGCGAACCCCTGAGGAGGTCAGGAAGTCGTGCAGCATGAGTGCGCATTCGCTGGGTGCCGGCGGGCATTTGTAGGGCGCCCCGCACACGCCGATCAGCGCGTGTCCCTTTGAGAAGGAAGGCAGGATGTCGCGAAGGCGATTGGCGCCGGCCACCGAATAGAACTCGTTGGCACCTTCGAGCCCGGGAGTGGCCGCGAGGTCGTAGTCCGCACCCAGCGCCACCACGAGATAGTCGCACTCGTGCGTTGCGGCGTCGGTCGTCACGCGACGGGAGACCGGATCGATGCTCTCGACCGTCTCCCGCAACAGACGCACGCCGGGTTTGACGAAATTGCGGTACGGCAGGCGCACCGCATCCAGCGTGGTGCGCCCGAACATGACGTCGAGCTTCGAGTAACCAAAGACAAAGGTGTCGCTCTTGTCGATCAGGGTCACCGCAATGTCGTCCCCCAGCGACTCCGAGAGGATCGTGCTCAACTCCATGCCGCCGAAGCCCGCACCCAGGACCGTGATCCTTGCGCTCATGATCGCCCCTCCTTGTTGTTATGCGGCGGCTGTCTATCCCGGTTGCTTGACGATCCGCAGATACGGCTTGGGTGCGCTCCAGCCTGCCGGGAACAGCTTCTTGGCGTCGTCGTCGGACACCGAGCCGGCGATGATCACGTCGTCGCCCTGCTGCCAGTTCACCGGCGTGGCGACCTTGTGCTTTGCCGTGAGCTGCATCGAGTCGAGCACGCGCAGGATCTCGTCGAAGTTGCGGCCCGTGGTCATCGGGTAGGTCAGCATCAATTTGATCTTCTTGTCGGGCCCGACGATGAACACCGATCGGACGGTGGCATTGGCGGCAGCCGTTCGCCCATCGGCGCCACCGGCCTCGTCGGCGGGCAGCATGTTGTAGAGCTTGGCCACCGCCAGGTCGGTGTCGCCGATCATCGGGTATGTCACTTTCGAGCCCTGGGTTTCCTCGATGTCGGCGACCCATTTGCTGTGGTTCTCGACCGGGTCGACCGACAGGCCGATGAGCTTGGCATTGCGTTTGGTGAACTCGGGTTCGATCCTGGCCATGTAGCCGAGCTCGGTGGTGCATACCGGCGTGAAGTCCTTGGGGTGCGAAAACAGGATGACCCAGCTGTCGCCGATCCAGGTATGGAAGTCGATGATTCCCTGCGTGGTGCGCGCCGTGAAGTTGGGGGCCGTGTCATTGATGCGAAGGGACATTTTGAATCTCCTCTGTTTTGGGGGCTGATCACGCCCCGGGTTGGCAAACTTCGATCCGTCGCCGGTGTCCGGCTGTTTTGCCCACCGTCGCTTCCCGCCAGGGAATGTCCGGCCTGCAGGCACAGTATCGGAGATTCGGTGTCGAGCGTCTGTGAGGAACATTACACCGTGCTGGAGGGCGACGAATTTCCTGAGATCGGCTTCGTCCATGATCTCGATCTGCTCGCGGCCCAGACGTTGCAGAAGATCGTGAGCCGTTTGGAAAAACGGCTGAAAACGTGGTCGCGAAACGCTTCGAGCCTGGAGAAAAGGCGGGGGAAGGTTCACGGCGGCAGAACGACTACTTCGATATCGTCGCACCAGCGCGAGTATTCCGCGACCTGAGTCTCGATCTGGGTGGTCATTCGATGCGCGGCGTAGCGGTTGACATGCGGGAAAGTCCTAGAGCATCGAGGTGATGACGCCTTCGAGCCAGCGCACCGGCAACATCAGCGCCAGTTGGCAGGAAACCACCAGCAGCAACGGCGAGAGGTCGACATTGCCAACCGGCGGGACACGCCGCTGCAATGGCCGCAGAAAGGGTCGCACGAGGCTGTTGAACACCGGCACCAGCGGACTCTGCGGCGAAGTCCACGACAGCACCGACTGCACGATGAGTGCCCCGATCAGGATGTAGAGACTCATGCGGAACACGTTCAGACACGCGAGCAGCGCGAGCCCGATGCCCGCCATGCCGATCTCGGCGCCGAACGGGTAACCCTTCAGGCTCATCACCGTCAGCAACAGCAGCAGTTCGGTCGCCCATGAAAGGACCAGCGTCGCGATGTCGAGGCCGCGAAAACCGGGGATGACCCGGCGCGCAGGCCGCACCGCGAAATCGGTGAGGGCAACCACGAATTGAGAGACCTGGTTGCGAGCCGGCGCGCGCATCACCTGAAGGTAAAAGCGCACCAGCAGGGCGATCGAGAACAATCCGAAGAAGGTCTCGCACAAAAACACCAGCGCCTGGGTCAGCACGGTCAGGTACTTCCGAAAGCGTCGCCGAGTTCACGCGAGCGTGCTTCGGCGGCGACCATCGCATCGACCAGCGACTGCTTGACCCCGCGCGCCTCGAGCACGGAGAGCGCCCGCTCGGTGGTGCCCCCCTTGGAAGTCACGCGCTCGCGCAGCACGGCAGCCGATGCGTCGGACGCCTCGGCCAGGCGGGCGGCGCCCAACACGGTCTCGACGCTGAGCAATCGCGCGGTGTCGGCATCGAACCCGAGTTGCATGGCGGCGTCCTGCATCGCTTCGATGAGATAGAAGGCGTAGGCGGGCCCGCTACCGGAAACCGCCGTGACGGCATCGAGCAGTTGCTCGCGGGCCACCCACAGCACCTTGCCGGCCGCGCTCAGGGTTTGCTGCATCGCTTCGCGCTCGGCTGGTGTGACCGCGGGCAACGCGTAGACAGCCGTGATCCCGGCGCGCACCAGCGCGGGCGTGTTCGGCATCGCCCGAACGATGCGGGCGTGACCGCCGAGCCAGCGCGACAGATCGTCGGTGCGAATGCCGGCAGCGATGCTGAGGACCAGTCGCGTGCCCACATGAGCGGCGAGTCCGATGGCGACGGCGCGAAGTTGCTGGGGCTTGACCGCCAGCACCACACAGTCGGACCCGGCGATTGCGGCCACCGGTGACTCATGGACTGCCACGCCGAACTCGGCATGCAGGCGTTCACACGCCTGCGGCATCACGTCGGCCACCTGGATATCGGCAACCGCCCCGCCCCGGGCGAGGATTCCGCCGATCAGCGCGGAGGCCATGTTGCCACCGCCGATGAATGTCAATCGCATCCGGTACCCCATAGCGCAACGGGAGGCATGAGCCCCCCGTTGGCCGGCAAATGCGGTCGGAATCGACCGCAACACAGGTTACTTGTCGACCATCTTCTTCACGTTGTCCAGGCCTGCGCGATAGACATTGGAGATGAACTTCATGGTGGCCGCGTCGTCCTGGTCGGCCTTGGCGACCTTTTCCGGGCGCTTGAAGTTGCCGCTCCAGGTGATCATCGAGCCGCCACCGGCAACCGGTGACACGGTGATGGTGGCGCTGTAACCCTTGAGCGGCAGCGGCGACTGGACGATGCGATAGGTGTAGGTCTTGCCGTAGTCGCTCCAGCCCAGCAGCTCTTCGGTGAAGTCGGGACCATCCTTGACCGTGAGCCTGCGGGTGGCGGCCATCTGGTTGTTCACGCCGGCGATGATCACGTCATTGGAGAAGACGGGGTGCCATTTGTGCAGGCTGTCGTAGTCCTTGACGATATCCCAGACGGCATCGGGAGACGCCGCGAGGGTGACGGTTTCGACCGTGGTGAGGACGTCCCACGACTGGGCATGCGCCCCGGCCGAGACGCCGACGAGCAGCGCGGCGAGCGCACGAAAAAGATTCTTCAAGGACTTCTCCCTGGTTGTGATTGGTTGAGACGCCTCGGTTGAACGTCCGGCCGGAGTATAGGAGGGTCGGCGAAGCAGGCGCAACCGCTGCGGTCAGCCGCGTGCGCCAAAGATACCCCGACCCACCCGTACCAGCGTGGCCCCCTCGGCAATCGCGCTTTCGAGATCGTCCGACATGCCCATCGATAGTGTGTCCAGAGGCGTCGGGAGACCCCCGGCCGCATTCACCGCATCGCGCAATTCGCGCAAGCGGCGGAATGCCGCGCGCTGGAGGTTCGGATCGGCGGTCGCCGCCGGCATCGCCATCAGGCCACGCAGGCGCAACCCGGGCAACGCCGCGACGGCAACCGCCAGCGCGGCGGCGTCGGCAACCGCGGCACCGCTCTTGGACGGTTCGCCGCTGATGTTTACCTGCAGACAGACGGCCAGCGGCGGCAGATGGGGCGGTCGCTGGTCGGAGAGGCGCTCGGCGATGCGCAGCCGGTCCACCGAGTGGACCCAGGCGAAGTTTTCGGCAATGGCGCGGGTCTTGTTGCTCTGGATCGGACCGATGAAGTGCCAGATGAGCGGCAGGTCGGTCAGCGCCTCGATCTTGGCGAGCGCCTCTTGCAGGTAGTTTTCGCCGAAATCGCGCTGTCCGGCGTCGAACGCCGCCCGGATCAGCGACGCCGGAAAGGTTTTGGAGACAGCAACCAGTCCGACCGAACCAGGATCTCGCTGCGCGGCGCGCGCAGCAATGCCGATTCGGTCAGCCACGCCTTGCAGCCCTGCGACTACCGCCACCATAATCGTTTGCGCTTCCATCCCGGGAGAACGAGGTCGGTTCTGGAGCATGGCATGCTCTTGGCTTTCCCGACTTGCGGTTTAGAGTCCTTACCGAACCCGAACGAGCAAGGATTGTAGATGGACATCTCTGAACTTCTCGCCTTCGTCGTCAAGAACAAGGCTTCCGACCTGCATCTGTCGGCTGGCCTGCCACCCATGATCCGGGTGCATGGTGACATTCGGCGGATCAATCTGCCGCCCATGGAGCACAAGGATGTGCACGCCATGGTGTACGACATCATGAACGACGGCCAGCGCAAGAGCTACGAGGAGACGCTCGAGTGCGACTTCTCGTTCGCCATTCCCAACCTCGCGCGCTTCCGGGTCAACGCCTTCAACCAGCAGCGCGGCGCCGGCGCGGTCATGCGGACCATCCCGTCGAAGGTGCTGTCGCTGGAAGAACTCAAGGCGCCCAAAATCTTCCGCGAGATCGCCAAGCAACCCCGTGGCATGGTGCTGGTGACCGGGCCGACCGGTTCGGGCAAGTCCACGACGCTCGCCGCGATGGTCAACGACATCAACGAGACCGAACAGGGCCACATCCTCACCGTCGAGGACCCGATCGAGTTCGTGCACGAATCCAAGAAGTGCCTCATCAACCAGCGTGAGGTCGGCCCGCATACGCTGTCGTTCTCGAATGCGCTGCGCTCGGCGCTGCGTGAAGACCCCGACGTGATCCTGGTCGGCGAGATGCGCGATCTCGAAACCATCCGCCTCGCGATGACCGCGGCGGAAACCGGCCACCTGGTGTTCGGCACCCTGCACACCAGTTCGGCCGCCAAGACGGTGGATCGGATCATCGACGTCTTCCCGGCGGCGGAAAAGGAGATGATCCGCGCGATGCTGTCGGAATCGCTGCGCGCGGTGATCTCGCAGACGCTGCTCAAGTCGAAGGACGGCACCGGACGGGTCGCGGCGCACGAAATCATGATCGGCACCCCGGCCATCCGCAACCTGATCCGCGAAAACAAGGTCGCGCAGATGTACTCGGCGATCCAGACCGGACAGGCCATCGGCATGCAGACGCTCGACCAGAACCTCCAGCAGATGGTGCAGCGCGGCCTGACCAGCAGCGCCGAAGCGCGCCTGAAGGCGTCGAACAAGGACCTCTTCCCCGGCTGAAGCAGCCGGGTGCACCGGACACCGTCAATCACCGCGCAGCGTCAGGCGCCCGCATGCAGTCCCAGGGAGTGGCTCGATGGATCGCGATCAGGCAATGAAATTCGTCCAGGATCTTCTGCGCGGCATGATCGCGAAGAGGGCCTCCGATCTGTTCATCACCGCCGGGTTTCCGCCGGCCTTCAAGGTCGACGGCAAGATGACCCCGGTGTCGAGCCAGAGCCTGACGCCGGTGCACACGCAGGAACTCGCGCGGGCCGTCATGAACGACAAGCAAGCTGCCGAATTCGAGCGCACGAAGGAATGCAACTTCGCCATCAATCCGCCGGGCATCGGCCGCTT
Source organism: Betaproteobacteria bacterium (assembly GCA_025350245.1). GTDB lineage: Bacteria > Pseudomonadota > Gammaproteobacteria > Burkholderiales. The sequence continues at coordinate 4,317 of JANXYG010000079.1, read as the reverse complement.
CCGCGTCAACGCCTTCATGCAGCAGCAACGCGTCGGCCTGGTGCTGCGAACCATCACGACCACCATCCCGCGCATGGACGACCTCGGCCTGCCCGAGGTGCTCAAGGATGTGATCATGACCAAGCGTGGCCTGGTCATCGTGGTCGGCGCGACCGGCTCCGGTAAATCGACCACCCTCGCCGCGATGATCGGGTATCGCAACGAGAACAGTCACGGCCACATCATCACCATCGAAGACCCCATCGAGTACGTCCACGACCACAAGAACTGCGTGGTGACGCAGCGCGAAGTCGGCGTCGATACCGAGTCGTGGGGGATAGCGCTGAAGAACACGCTGCGGCAGGCGCCCGACGTGATCCTGATCGGCGAGATCCGCGAGCGCGAGGTCATGGAGCACGCGATCGCCTTCGCCGAGACCGGCCACCTGTGCCTGGGCACCCTGCACGCCAACAGTGCCAACCAGGCGCTCGACCGGATCATCAACTTCTTCCCGGAAGAACGCCGCGCCCAACTGCTGATGGATCTGTCGCTGAACCTGCGCGGCCTGGTGTCGCAGCGATTGATTCCGAAGAAGGAGAACAAGGGCCGTGCCGCCGCGATCGAGATCATGCTCAACTCGCCGCTGATCGCCGACCTGATCTTCAAGGGTGACGTGCACGAGATCAAGGAGATCATGAAGAAGTCTCGCGAGCTCGGCATGCAGACCTTCGACCAGGCGCTGTTCGAGCTGTACGAGCAAGGCCAGATCAGTTACGAGGATGCCATGCGCAATGCCGACTCGATGAACGAACTGCGCCTGCAGATCAAGCTGCATGGTCACGAGGCCAAGGAGAAGGACATCATGTCCGGCCTGGACCACCTGAACATTGTCTGACCGCGGTCTCAGGCTTCGAAGTAAAGCTCCGCGAACCAGCCGTCGGCGTCGGTCCAGCAACCACGGCGTCGCCAGCCGGCCTTCAGTGCGAGCGCGGTGAAATCGTCGAGACGGTACTTGTAGGAACTCTCGGTGTGCAAGCGCTCACCGGCGCCGAAGTGAAACACCCGTCCCGCGACCTTCACGTCTTGCGCCACGCCACTTTCGAGATGCATCTCGATGCGCCCGTGACCAGCGTCGAAGCGTGCCAGATGCCGGAAGCGGGGCAAATCGAAATTCCCGCCCAGTTCGCGGTTCATGCGCACCAGCAGGTTGCGATTGAAGGCCGCAGTGACGCCAAGCGGATCGTCGTACGCCATCTCCATTACGGCAACGTCCTTGATCAGGTCGACCCCGATCAGCAATCCGCAGCCGGGGGTCGCCAGTGGTGACAGCAGCGCAATGGCCTCGTCGGGCGTGAAGTTGCCGATGCTCGACCCGGGATAGAAGTAGAGCCTCGGGCCATCCGGAATCGCGGCCGGCAACTCCAGCCCGGAGGCAAAATCGTCGCAGACGGCGAACACCGGCAGTAGCGGGGTTTCCTCCGCCTGGGATCGGGCCGCCGAGAGCAGCGCATCCCGTGAAATGTCGACAGCCACATAGGCGGCGGCTTCGAGGTGGGGCAACAGGTGCCGCACCTTCTCGCCCGCACCACTGCCAAGTTCGACCAACACCCGGCCGGTGCCAGCGCAGGCCGCCATCGCCTCGCCATGGCGGGCGAACAGCGCCATCTCGAGGCGGGTCGGGTAGTACGCCGGCAAGGCGCAGATGGCGTCGAACAGCCGCGAACCCAGCGTGTCGTAGAACCATTTCGGACTGAGCCGCTTCGGCATTGCGGCCAGACCGTCGCGGACTTCGTCGGCAAACGTCGCGCTCGCCGGCTCGCGGTCGATGAAGACGAGACGTGGCAGTGCCAGTGGTTCATTCATGCCCCTCAATACCTCATCGGGCGCCGTCGGTGAATCAGACGACGTCACCACCGACCGGTCGGCGCATGGCCCCCGCCACGATCCGGTATTCGAGCAACCGGCATTCGATGGCGCCGTTGAAGAGCGGTGTGCGACGTTGTGCCTTGAGGCCGATCAGCTTCGGCAAACGCGTGTCGCCCGAGAACAGGAATGCGCGCCAACCGGCGAAGCCGCGCTTCAAGGCGTCGCCCAGAAGCGGATAGAACGCGGCAAGTTCATCGCTGTCGCCCATCCGTACGCCATAGGGTGGATTAGCGACCAGGACGCCAGTCTCCGCGGGTGGGGCCAGCGACAACGCATCTGCGAACTGAATGCGGGCGGCGCCGCCGACCCCGGCTTCGCGCAGGTTGTCCTTGGCTGCCGTGAGCGCGGAACGGTCGGTATCCGAGCCAAAGATCGCCAGCTCGCGAACCGGCTGGCGTGACGCCATGGCGGCATCGCGCGCCGTTTCCCAGGCCGATGCGTCGTGGTGCTCGAAGCGTTCGAACGCGAAATGCCGACCGGCTCCGGGCGCAACCCCGAGCGCAATCTGCGCCGCCTCGACAATGAACGTGCCGCTGCCGCACATCGGATCGAGCAGAGGTTCTTCGGGTCGCCAGCCGGTCAGCCGCAGGATGCCGGCCGCGAGGTTCTCCCGCAGCGGCGCCTCGATCGAGCGCCGCCGCCATCCGCGCTTGAACAGCGGTTCACCCGAGGTGTCGAGGTAGAGCGTGATCTCATTGGCGCCAAGGAACGCATGGATGCGCATGTCGGGCTCGACCGTGCTCACGTTCGGGCGGGAACCCACCTGGGCACGGAAGCGGTCACAGACTGCGTCCTTTATGCGCAGGGTGATGAACTCGAGGCTCTTGAGCGGACTGGCAATCGCTGAGACATGGACCCGGATGGTTCGGTCGACGGAGAACCAGTCGGGCCATGGCAATGCCTGCGCCAGTTCATAAATGTCGTCTTCGTGATCGTAGCGCCCCTGACCGAGGCACCAGAGCACGCGGCTGGCAACACGGCTGTGCAGGTTGGCCCGGTGACAGGCGGCCCAGCCGCCACCAAAAGCGACGCCGGCGTTGCCCGCCACGACTTCGTCCAGGCCGAGTTCGAGCAGTTCGTCGGCCAGCGCCGATTCCAGCCCTTTGGGGCAGGTGGCGAAGTACATGGGGCCAGGGTCGGGCCCGGTTTTGCGGCGCGTGGGGCGTCTGACCGAAGATCGATGCGAGGACATCCCCCATTATCACCGAGCCCGCCGGGCAAGCGACAGTTCCGTCTGGCCAGAAATCCGCTCGGGTGGGCAACCGACGCGGAGATGAGTCCTACAGATCGACATAGATCTCGATTTCGAGCTTGCGGTGGTGATTGCGATATCGGGTGAGCCGGACGATTCGTGCCCGCAGCGGCTGACCACGGTCGAGTTGGCGCGCAACGTCGGCGTTCTCGCTGCGAGGCAGATAGCCCAGGGTGTGATCGCGCCAATCGACCCGGACGGCATTGGGGTCGTGCTCGTTCGCCGGTTCGCGGACCAGCACAAGGGAATCGCCTTCGTTCATGTTTTCCCATACGGCTTTGGCGTCGTGGTGACGTAAGCCGGCGGTCAGCGTGGTCTGGACCAGGACGCGTGCATGCGCCCGATCATCCTGCCCGATGACACCGGAAGTCGCGAACTGTGCGACCAGGACAACCACACACAGGACCAGTGAAAGTCGCGTGCTACGGTCGCCACACGGTCTCGAGAGAGACACCTTCGAGGAGACATTCATCATGGCTGCCGAGCATACCCCGACCCGCGTCACCGGACGCGACTATGGCTTCCTGACCGACGATCCGGTGGCCCTGAAGATCTGGTTGCCGGAGGCAGCCGAAACCCTGATCGAACGCGACGCCGCCCGGCAGGGGATCACCAAGGCGGCATTGATCGGCCAGTTGCTGTTCGCACATTTGTATGGCTCGCACGACCTGCACGATCAACTGTCCCGGCAGGCGCCATGGCTGTCGCAACGGCCACGAGCGGTGGCCTCGCGTTCCCCCAGCTACCGGCCGGAGCTGGGCAAGAACATCGCCGACGTACGCCTGTTCATTCCATCCCGGATGCGAATCGAGCTGCAGGCGCTTGCCACCGCTGCCGGACTCAAGCTGTCGGCATACGCCCGCCAGGTGATTCTCGACGAATGGTTCGGGCTGGCACCGCTGGATCAAGAGGCCGAAGCAGCCCATCCGTCATGAGCTACCGTCCCCGAGGAATGGGGCGCCCCCTCGGGGGGAAGGCGCAGCGCAGCGGAACTCGAGGCGCTGAACAAAGCGACTTCAGAAGCGAAGGGCACCCATCCGCAGGGTCCCCCGAGGAATGGGGCGCCCCCTCGGGGGGAAGGCGCAGCGCAGCGGAACTCGAGGCGCTGAACAAAGCGACTTCAGAAGCGAAGGGCACCCATCCGCAGGGTCCCCCGAGGA
>JANXYG010000038.1 GCA_025350245.1 Betaproteobacteria bacterium | reverse complement strand
CAAACTGCTGCATCAGGCCGCGCTCGGCCCGGCGCATGCGGTCGATGCCCTGGCCGCCCGCGACCGTCTCGAGGCCGAAGCCGCGACGCTCGGCCCCGGCCCCGACGAACCGGTGACGGACATCGTGTCGCCGGACGGGCGCCTTGCTCGGATCCATCTGAGGCCCTATGTGGCAGCGGGGCTGTCGCTCGCGAGCCTCGCTGACGCCTTCGGCGAAACCGCCGGCACGTGGCCCGCATCGTTCGACAAGCTGGCGAAGTTCTGCGGCTGCCTCGGCGACCTGGCGCAAGCCGGCGGCATTCCGTTCGTCCGTGCCGATGTGGTCGAGTACATGCGCGCCCGCGAAGCCGATGGCTGGCCGGCCGTGAAGCACTCGGATCGGTATCGCGCCGCGTACGCGCCGGCCTATCGGGTGATCGATATCGATCTACTTCCAGACTTGGCCGCGGCATGAGCTACCCGACGAGGGGCCCTGCGCCAGCGGGGATCGGCGGTCAGGCGATTGCCGCGCGAGGCCGACACGAGGCCGCGGCATCACCTCGCTTGGGGAAGGAGGCCGAGGCCATATGAGCAAAGACTCCAGCCTGCGAATCATCGCCGTCGACGCGTTTCCGACATCGTTTCCGGTGCCGCCCGAGAACAGCGTGACCCTGGGCGTGGGCCGCATGGTCAAGCGCGATGCGGTGATGGTGCGCGTGACCACCGAATCCGGGCTCACCGGGTGGGGCGAGGCCCATCATGGCCGGGCGCCCGGCGCGGTGGCGAAGCTGGTCGAGACCACGCTGCGGCAACTGGTGATGGGCCGCGACGCGCACGATGTCGTCGGCCTCTGGCAGCGGGTCTACGACAAGCAACTAGCGAGTCACGGCATGGGCGCCGGTTCCTGTCTGGCGCTGTCTGGCATCGACATGGCGCTGTGGGACCTCCGCGGCAAGGCACTCGGATTGCCGCTGTACCGGCTGCTCGGCGGCGCCTCTCGCGCGATTCCAGCCTATGCCGGCGGCGTGTCGCTCGGCTATCAGCCGCCGATGGAGCTGGTCGAGGAAGCGCGCATACACGTCGAGGCCGGTTATCGGGCGGTCAAGCTGCGGGTCGGCGACACCGTCGCCAACGATGTCGAGCGCATCGAAGCGGTACGCGCGGCGTTCGGTGACGACCTGGTGATCCTCACCGACGCCAACACCGGCTACGACGTGGCCGATGCACGCGCCGCCATGCCGCGCTTCGATGCGCTCGGGGTCGGCTGGCTGGAGGAGCCTTTCCCGGCCCATGACGCTCGCAGCTACCAGATGGCAGCCACCTTCGGTCGGACCCCGCTCGCCGCCGGCGAGAACCACTACACGCGCTTCGAGTTCCAGCGTGTGATCGAGGATCGCGCCATCACCATCCTGCAGCCCGATCTGTCCAAGACCGGCGGCTTCACCGAAGCGCTGCGGATCGCCCACCTCGCGTCGACCTGGAAGCTGCCGATTCATCCGCACACGTCCATGACCGGCGTGAACATGGCCGCGACCCTGCACTTCCTGTGCGCCATCGACAACGCCGGCTACTTCGAGGCCGACGTCTCGAAGAACAACCGGTTCCGCGACCAACTCGTCGCCACGCCGTATCGCATCGATGCCGACGGCTGCGTGCGGCCACTGGAAGCACCGGGTATCGGCGTCGAGGTCGACATGGACTTCCTGGCGCGGCATCCGCTAATCGATGGCCCCGCCTACGTCTAGCGTCCGCGTGCTCGCCGCGGCGCTGCTGATCGCCGTCGGCGCGCTGCTCGCCTCCGTCGGCGCCAGCGCCGCCGAGCGCTACCCGTCGCGCCCGATCCGCCTCGTGGTGCCGTTTCCGCCCGGTGGATTCAACGACCAGTTCGCACGCATCCTGTCGCAAAAGCTCTCGGAAACCTGGAAGCAGCCGGTCCCGGTCGAGAACCGCCCCGGCGGCAGCACGCTGATCGGCACCGAACTCGTGGCGCGCGCGGCACCCGATGGTCATACCTTGCTGATCGCGAGCTTCGCATTTGCGGTCAATCCGGCGCTGCATTTGCGCCTGCCGTACGACACGCTCAAGGATTTCGCGCCGGTGGCGCTGTGCTGCGCCACGCCGAACATGCTGGTCGTGAATCCCGATGTGCCGGCCCGCACCGTGCCCGAATTGCTGGCGCTGGCACGGGCCAAGCCGGGCGAACTCGCCTACGCGTCCGCCGGCCCAGGGTCGTCGAACCATTTGACCATGGAACTGCTCAAGCTGCAGGCTGGCGTCGATCTGCTGCATGTGCCGTACAAGGGAAGTGCCCCGGCGCAGCTCGACCTGCTGGGCGGCCGCGTCCAGGTGATGTTCGACAACACCCCGAACGTGCTGCAGCAGATTCGGGCCGGCAAGCTGCGCGCCCTGGCCGTGACCAGCCCCCGGCGCTTCGCCCTCTTGCCAGAGCTGCCGACGGTGGCGGGCTCGGCGCCCGGCCTCGCCGATTTCGACGTGAGCGTGTGGTTCGGCGTGCTCGCGCCCGCCGCGACCCCGCGTCCCGTGATCGATGCGCTGAACCGCGAGATCAATCGGATCCTGCTGCTGCCCGATGTCCTGGCACTGCTGAAGAATCAGGGCGTGGAGCCGATCGGCGGCAGTCCGGAACAGTTCGGTCTGCACATCCGGTCGCAGATGGCGAAATGGGCGCCGGTGGTGCAGCGGGCGGGGATCAGGCTGGATTGAGGAGGGGCGCTGGTGTGGAGGATCTCCCGCGCCGATGTGCAGAAAGGCGCCTGAGAGGACCGCTACGGCTGTTCCAGGCGTTCTGCGATCCAGATTTCGAAGCTCTTCAGGTTCGGTTTCAGCAACGTGGTGCCGACGCAATCCACCCAAGTTAAGCCTGCGGAACGAACCTCATCAACAATGTTTCTGAGTCATGTATTTGTGTGGTTTCGGTCCTGGCTTGCGTGGCTTTGACAGATTCTCTCGGTGAAGATAGGTCTGCTTGGCGATCAGCCGCAGCACATTTCGCAACAGCCTGGCGACCTTCTTTCCGAGCAGCAGCGCAGGCAGCAAAGGCTTGATGGCGGTATGCACATAGGCGCGGTTGATACGTTGGCGGTCTGGCAGATCGTGGTTATCGCGGGCCGCCAGCGTGACCAACGCTTGCAAGTTGTCGCACAACACCTTGGCGGCGACATCTTGCACGACGGCTTGTTGCGACAAGCCCGAGACGGGCTCCAGATTGAGGCGATGCTCGAGCCGCTTGAATGCCTCTTCGATGCGCCAGCGCTGGTGGTACAGGTCGCCGAACGAACAAGCCGGGAAACGCGCCACATCAAGCAGGTTGGTCATCAATACGCGCACCTGGCCATTGGACGCGATGTGGCGCACCAGCCGGACGATTTGAGGCTCGCCGGGGCATTCAAAGCCGGGCACATCGCGCCGCTGTGCAGCGGGCAGCGTGACGATCTGCCCGGCAAGACCGCTGCGCAGGAAGTCGCGCACACAAGTAAAGCCCGAATTGCCGGACTTATCGGCCCGCATGCAAAACGGGATGGCGCGTTGATTCAAGACAGCCACCAGCCAGCGGCTGGGATAGCCTCTATCGGGCAGCAACAAACCCGCTGCTGGAGAGCCGGTCAAGATGCCCGAACAGCATCTGCCGCTCGCTTTCGTGGACGCTGTGCAGGGAGGCACAGAGCATCAACTCGCAGCCTGGGAGAAACAGCCCGAAAGCGATTTGGTCTGGCAGTGCGGCGCGCACGACATGGCTGGCCCGCAAACCGAAACGCACGGTGGAGGCATCGGCGGCGACCAGCCGCAAGCCATGCCAGCGCGAAACAAAGCCGTATTGCTGGGCGCGCCCGATGACCCAATCGTTGAGCAGCGGGATGGCCGTCAAGGACAGCTTGGCGCGGGCCTGGGCGAAGGCTTGCTCGGAGACGTGGTGCACCAATTGTGCTTGTTGGCGCAGATGGGCAAAGAACTCATCGAGATCGGACTGAATGCTCTTGCGCATGCCGCCCAGCATCAACGCGACCAAGGCTGGCAAAGGCAGCTTGCGCTGGCGCGTGAAGGCCGTGGGATGATCGGGATGGGCCGCCAACTGACGAAACCCGGCAGACTGCAAGTCTGCGGCAAGGCCGGTAAAAAGAGAGTGAATGGACATGGTCGCCAATGAATAAAAAAATCATTGGCGACCGAAAACCTACGACGTGCTGGCGCGCGAACTGGCCGACGAGTTCTTCGACCTTGCCGGCCGGGATGCCGAGACCGACGCCCGTCGCGGCGATGCGATAGACGACCACGACCGCGCGCACTCGCGGGCGGGAGCACCCGATCGCGATGGCCGCTCGGCGCTGGATCTTGGCGGCCTGGTGCCCGGGAAGGTCCGAGCCTCGCTCAACGACACCGGCCCGGTGCGCTTCGACATGCGCCTGATCTCGGAACTCCTCAAGCGTCTGGCCGTAGCCGAGTGCGTGCAGTGGGACAACCGCAAGGGTGGCTCGCGCCGGCGCGACCGTTCCCGTCCGCCGTATCCGCTGGGCGTGGCCGACTGGCGCTTTCTCGCGCGCGAGGACACCGGCTGCATGTTCGAAATCTGCGCCACGCTCGGGTCGCGCACGCAGCGCTTCCGGCGCTTCGGCCGCCTG
>JANXYG010000021.1 GCA_025350245.1 Betaproteobacteria bacterium | reverse complement strand
GCAGCGTCAACAACCGTTTTCGTCAATTTCATCTTAGCCATGTGTGCTCCTGGAAATACCCGATTTCCAGGAGCCAGCTAGGAGCCAAGCGAAAGGGAACCGGGTCGATGTGGGTCGAACACCGGGGTATCATCAGGCTTGATGCTTCGAGAGAAAACCTGTTCAAGAGGGCTGTGGCGTAGCCTGGAAGACCTCGGTGTATTGCCAATCTTCCGGCTTAAAATCTCTCGGGGGAAACCCCTTGCCGGTTCGATCCCGGCTCCGGGCACCACTCGCCAGCTGGTGGGGATGGGGGGGCAGCATTCGCAGGATCGATGTCGGCTGCCTGTCGGCCTCAGGTTGATTCGGCTGCAACGGCCGGAGAACGGTTGATCTCTCGCTAAATTCTTCGAACTGTAAGACTATGGCGACCACATTTGGCGCCTTCCAGTCGTCACCCGAGATCCGCTCCGGGTCTGGTCTGCCTCTGATGTTTTACATAAATATTCAACATGTCATGCAGTTGCCAGATATTTGTAATGTTGATTAGCACTCCAATAACGTTCTGCTCTCTTCGCAAATAGGGCTTGTGTCGGTCACAGGATTCTTGCTACCTTAACTTCCGGAAATCTCTTGGTTTGTGATGTTCGGTTTCGGGAGCCCCGAAGCTTCCACCAATGACCATGCAACGCGTCCTTGCCGAACGAATCAATTTCCAGCACCAGCCAGAGAGCCACTTCGGGGAGACGCCACCAGCGGGCGTCTTCATCAGTAAATATCCTTTCAGAAAGCATCATCCATGAAGATCAAAACGTTTTTCGCCGCAGTAGCGGTGGCAGCAAGCCTGGCGGCCTCGGGATACGCGTCCGCCGCGATGTACAAGTGGGAAGGTGCCAACGACGTCGGGGCCAGCATCAACTTTCTGGGCTCTCCGCTGAATCAGGTCACGTTTCCGAACGTTGGCGTGTTCGACTTCGTCATCACCCGCAGCGACGACATGTCGCTCGACGGCTTGAAGGGGACGATCTCCACGAGTGGTTTTTCTGTCGGTCCCATCACCACCGTCATCGGCGGTCTGGAAATCGCGTCGGTTATCGGTACCGGTACTTTCTTGATTTTCGATGGTGTCGATAGCCTCACCGCCGACTTGAAGTTCGACGAGATCAGCTCGTACAAGAACTCGGTGGGGCTGTCGTTCTCGAGCCTCGTCAATCTCACCAATGTCGCGTACAGCGGAAGCAACGCCGGTCTCCTGGCAGTACTGAACAGCATCGATCCGGCCATCTCGATTGCTGCCACCTTCGTGCCTAACAAGCCCTTGACCGAACTGTTCACCAAGAACCCGGGCGAAATCACCACCTCGTACGCTGTCGCGTTCAGCGGCCAGCCAGTACCGGAACCGTCCACCATGGCGCTCCTGTCTGTCGGCCTGGGGATGGTGGGCTTCTCGCTAGCCCGCGCCCGTCGTCGCTGATCCGTCGTTCGTCCTGAGAAAGCCGCTCTTCGGAGCGGCTTTTTTTGGGTCGCTGTGGTCGCCGTGACGGATCGAGAGGGCACTGCCGCGAGACGTTGCCCTGTGGGTCGAGGTATCGTGGAAGAAGTCGCCCTCTGCGCCGGGACCGAAACACCCGCGCGCGTTTGCCTTTGATCCCGCCCATCCAGAACCCATCCACCCCTGTGCCACCAACCGCAAGTTCGGTCCATTCCCCCGACAATCCTGCGTTTCGCCGACTGATGGGTCTGTTCACGTCCGCGAGTACCCGCCGGGAGGAGGGCGCCGTCGTGCTCGAAGGCGCACACCTGCTCCGCGCCTGGTTGCAGCGCTACGGTCCTGAGGTTGAACTGCTGTTCGTCGATCAGGACGCCGTCGGACTACCCGCATTGGCGACACTCGTGTCGCAGGTCGCGGCCAAGCGCTTGCTCATCTGCGATCCACAACTTTTCCGCAAGGTGAGTCCGGTGGCCGGCGAGAATGGCATTCTGGCCGTCGTCCCTGTTCCCGCCGCCCCGGCGCCCGCACCGCCTGCGGATGGGAGCTTCGAACTGTGGCTCGATGGCGTCCAGGATCCGGGCAATGTCGGCACTCTCATCAGATCCGCTGCTGGCGCCGGGGCGTCGACCGTTCGTCTGGGCCAGGGGTGTGCAGACGCGTGGTCCCCCAAGTGCTTGCGAGCAGGCATGGGCGGGCACTTTCTGCTTGACATCGAGGAGAGGTGCAACCTGGTTTCCCGCGCGGGCGATGCGGCGACCCGGGTCGTGGCTGCCGATGCTGCGGGTGAAACATCGGTGTTCGACGCGGACCTGAAAGGTACGCTGGCGTTGCTGCTCGGTGGCGAAGGTGCCGGGATCTCTCCAGCCCTGGCGCGGCTGGTGCGGCAGACATTGCACATCCCGATGCCTGGTGGCATCGAATCACTCAACGTCGCGGCCGCCGGCGCCATCATCTGTTTCGAAAGAGTGCGGCAGGCCTTGCGGATACCTGGGCAAACCGTGGCACCCCTCGTTCGGTAGCGGGTTGCGCGCCGGGCGGCTGACACGATCAATCATCCAATTGACATAATATTCATTATGCGCATTTTAGAACCTTGCGGTTGAGGGTACCCCCAACGCAACCATCAACGCTTCGCGTGGCTGAATAGCTCGAAGAAATTACTGGTGGTCTGTTCGATCACGTCATCCAGCGCCATGCCACGGATGCGCGCCACTTCGTCGGCCACGAAGCGCACCAGCGCCGGTTCATTGGTGCGGCCCCGGTACGGCACCGGTGCCAGGTATGGCGAATCGGTCTCGACCAGCAACCGATCCATCGGCACCCGGCTCGCCACCTCGCGGATCGCCGCGGCACTCTTGAACGTCAGAATCCCGGAAAACGAGATGTAGAAGCCGAGATCGAGCGCCGCCTGGGCAACCTCCCAGGTCTCGGTGAAGCAATGCATGACGCCTCGCGCCATCTCGGCGTGCTCTTCGCGCAGCAACCGGATGGTGTCGTTTGCCGCTTCACGGGTATGGATGATGAGCGGCTTGCCAGTGGTATTCGCAGCCTGTATATGGGCCCGGAACCGGGCTTGCTGGATCGGTGCCAGCTCGGGGTGCCGGTAGTAGTCGAGCCCGGTTTCGCCGATGGCCACGATCTTCGGATGATCCGCCAGGGCTACCAGTTGCGCCGCGGTCGGCTCAGCGCTGTCCGTGGCATCCGGATGCACGCCCACCGAGGCGAACACATTAGGAAAGCGCTCGGCCACCGCCAGCACCCGTGGAAAGTCCTCCAGATTCACGCTTACGCACAAGGCATGGCCGATGCGATGTTGCGCCATGTTGTCGACGACAGCGGCGACACCCTGGCTCAGCTCCGGGAAGTCGATATGGCAGTGCGAATCGACCAGCAATGCCGACGCGCTCAAGATGCGGTGACCTGGGCGTAGTCGAGCAACAGGTCTTCCGCGAACAGCCGCGCGTTCAGCGGATGGTCGATCAGACGGCGCGCGGCGCGCAACCGACTGTCATAGCGGCACAGGTCGAGCGGATCGATGCGTCGAGAGACCGCGGCAGCTTCACGCCCCAGATCGGTGTGGTAGCGCACCGCGCCGGTGAGCCTCGATGACAGCAGGTCGAAGCACCACGTCTGCAGCAAGTGCAGCAGCGGCGGTAGTTCGAGATCGGTGGTCCGGCCGGCCACCGAAATCCAGTCGGGGTCGCGCTGCGAGAGCACCGGCATGAGCATCTCGCGCACCGCCCAGAAGCGTTCGCCGAGTTCGGCCACCATGCCCGGCGAGCCGCCGGTCTGGTCCAGCGCCAATGCCGCCCGGCCGCCTTCGGACGATGCCAGGACTTCGATTGCTTCGTCGCGCGAAGGCCCGGGCAGGGTCAGGCGTAGGCAGCGACTGCGGATGGTCGGCAGCAGCCGTGCCGGTTGCGACGTGAGCAGAATGAATTGGGCGCCGGCCGGCGGCTCTTCGAGCATCTTGAGCAAGGCGTTCGCCGCGGCTGTGTTCATGGCGTGAGCATGATCGATGACCACGATGCGGGCGCGGCCCCGGTGCGACGCCAGATGCATCAAGTCTTCGAGCGCCCGGATGCGGTCGATCGGGATGATCGGCCGCACCCGCTTGGCTTTTTCAGTCGGCGCGGTGTCGTCGGCCACGGCAGCGTCGGGATCGGCTTTGGCGTCGGCGGCGGTGGCAACATCAACCAGACGAAAATCCGGGTGCGAACCGGCGTCGAACCAGCGGCAGTCCTCGCAGATGTCGCAGGGCAACCCGTTGGTTTCAGGCGTGGCACAAAGGCCCGCTTTCGCCAACGTGCGGGCGAAGTCGGTTGCGCCGCTACCGCGGGGCGCGACCAGCAGCAGAGATTGCGCCGACAACCCGCCAGGAAACTGCTCAGTCCAAATTGCCGTATGCCATTTATTCATTTATAACAATCGTATAAATAGCGTTTCTAAACTAACGTAGAGATAAATTCAGCAGGGTTCTTCGAGCAACTCGGTGAGCTGCTGAGCCAGAGTTTCGCGGATCATGTCGATCGACCGGGTGCTATCGATGATCCGGAACCGCCGTGAATGTTCGGTAGCCAGGTCCAGGTAAGCTTGCCGCACGCGCTGATGAAACTGAGCCGCTTCCGACTCGAAACGGTCGGCGATATCCCGGCCCGCCATACGCGCCTGCGCCACCCCGATAGAGGCATCGAACAGAAAGGTGCGATCCGGCTGAAGGGAACCCTGCACCCACTGCCCCAAGGCGAGCAGCCGGTCGCGATCAACGCCGCGCCCTCCCCCTTGATAGGCCAGCGTGGCGTCGGTGAACCGGTCGCACAGCACCCAGTGGCCGGCATCGAGCGCCGGCCGAATCACCGTCTGGATGTGCTCATAACGAGCGGCAAACACCAGCAGCGCCTCGGTTTCGGCGAGCATCTCGGAGCCTGGATTCAGCAACAGGGCACGGATGGCTTCGCCCACCGGCGTGCCGCCGGGCTCTCGGGTGATTACCACGCCGAGCCCTTGCTGCCCCAGCCAGGCTTCGGCCCATTCGAGATGGGTGCTCTTGCCCGCGCCGTCGATGCCTTCGAAGGTGATGAAACGCCCGGTCATCGCGTCAGCGCTGCTGGTAGCGCGCGACGGCGCGGTTGTGGTCGGCAAGGGTTGCGGAGAACGCCGAAAAGCCGTCGCCCTTGGCCACGAAATAGCGCGCGCTGGTTGCAGGCGGATGGCTCACGGCGGCCAGCGCAGCCTCGCCTGGAAGGGCGATGGGGGATGGTGGCAGGCCTTCGTGCATGTAGGTGTTATACACCGACGGGTCGACCAGATCCGGGCGCCGGAGGTTGCCATCGAAGCGTTCGCCTAACCCGAAGATCGTGGTTGGATCGCTCTGGAGCTTCATGCCTTCCCGCAGCCGGTTCAGGAACACGGCGGCGATCAGCCCGCGGTCGGCAGCCTGCCCGGTTTCCTTCTCGACGATCGAGGCCAGCGTGAGCAACTGGTACGGCGAGGTGATCGGCAGGCCCGGCTGACGGCCTTCCCAGTTGACGCGCACCCGCTCGCGCATGCGGTCGTAGGCCTTGCGCAACAACGCGAGATCGCTGCTGCCGGCGGCGAAGCGATAAGTGTCCGGGAAGAACAGCCCCTCGGCGCTGGTCTCGATGGCACCCAAGCGTTCGAGAATCTCGCGCTCCGACTGGCCAGCCGAATCGTGGCGCATGTCGGCAACGGCATCGATGGCCGCGCGCACATCGCGGAAGCTCCAGCCTTCGATCAGGCGCACCTCGATCTGCACCACATCGCCCTTCACCATGCGATCGAGCAGGGTCATCGGGGTTGCGGCGGCGTTGATCTCGTAGGTGCCGGCCTTGAGGCGTTCGCCCTGGCCGCGCACCCGCGCCAACGCGATGAAAGCCCAGCCCGGCGACAGGATGCCCTGCCGCGACAGCTCGCGCGCGATGGTGCCGAGACCGGAACCCGGCATGATCGTCACGCGCACCGGCGAAGGCGAGAACCCGAGAGGCTGGGAGGAAAATCGGCCGAAGGCGACTGCGATGCCGCCGAGCACGAGGAGCATCAGCACGGCGCCCGTGATACGGGCGCCGCCGCGCACCTTGCGGGGCGGCGCACTGTCCGGCACGCGTGCTGGCTCCCTGGATCGCGAAGGAGCCCGCCTATCGGTGCCCATTCGCCCGCGACGTGGTCAGATAGCCCGGAACACCAGCGTGCCGTTGGTGCCGCCGAATCCGAAGGAGTTCGACAGGGCCACGGTCATCTTCATCGGACGCGCGGTGTTTGGAACGTAGTCGAGGTCGCAGCCTTCGCCGGGCGCTGCGAGGTTGATGGTGGGTGGTGCGACCTGATCGCGCAGCGCCAGCGCCGTGAATACCGCCTCGATGCCGCCGGCGGCGCCAAGCAGATGGCCGGTCATCGACTTGGTGGAACTCACCGCCAGGCGGTAGGCGTGGTCGCCGAAGCAGCGCTTGACCGCGATGGTCTCGGCGAGGTCACCGAGTGGCGTGGAAGTGCCGTGCGCGTTGATGTAGTCGACTTCATCGAGGTTGGTGCCGGCATTGCGCAGCGCGTTGCGCATGCAGCGCGAGGCGCCCTCGCCATCTTCGGAGGGCGCGGTGATGTGATGCGCGTCGGCGCTCATGCCGTAGCCGGTGAGCTCGCAATAGATGCGCGCGCCGCGGGCCCTGGCGTGCTCGTATTCTTCGAGCACCAGCACGCCGGCACCTTCGCCGAGCACGAAGCCGTCGCGATCACGGTCCCACGGGCGACTGGCCGCCGCCGGGTCGTCGTTGCGGGTGGATAGCGCCCGTGCGGCCATGAAGCCACCGACGCCGAGCGGACTTATGGTGGATTCGGCACCGCCGGCCACGATGATGTCGGCATCGCCGTATTCGATGAGGCGGCCGCCCTCGCCGATGCAGTGATTGGAGGTGGTGCAGGCGGAGACGATGGCCAGATTGGGGCCCTTAAAGCCGTATTCGATCGACAGCAGCCCTGCCACCATGTTGATGATGCTGCCCGGCACGAAGAACGGCGACACCTTGCGGATGCCCCCGGCGGTGACGGCGGCGTAGGTTTCCTCGATGAGCGGCAAGCCGCCGATGCCCGAGCCGATCACGCAGCCGATGCGCTCGGCGTTTTCGGGGGTGACCTCGATACCGCTGTCGGCCACGGCCTGCTTGGCTGCCGCCAGGCCGTAGTGGATGAAGGTATCGAACCGCCGCGCCTCCTTGGGTGACAAGTAGGCCGCGACATCGAAATCCTTGACCTCACCGCCGATCCGGGAGGTGAAGGCGCTGGTGTCGAAGCGGGTGATGGGGCCGATGCCGGAACGGCCCGCGAGAATGCCGGACCAGGCGTCGGCGACAGTGACGCCCGTGGGGCAAACGACACCCAGCCCGGTGACGACGACTCTGCGTCGGGACAAGATCAGGGGTACTCCCGGGGGGGCGCTAACGGGCGATCAGTTCAGATGACCGGAGACGTAATCGATCGCCTGCTGCACGGAGGTGATCTTCTCGGCTTCCTCGTCGGGGATCTCGCACTCGAACTCTTCTTCGAGAGCCATCACCAGCTCGACGGTGTCGAGCGAATCGGCACCGAGGTCGTCGACGAAGGTCGATTCGATCTTGATGTCGGCTTCCTTGACGCCGAGTTGTTCGGCGACGATACGCTTGACCCGCTGTTCTATGCTTTCCATCGATGTGCCCTTCGCTCTTGTTGATGAAGTGCCGGCAAGGCCGGACTGAATCTGAACCGGACGCCGGCGACCGCTGAAACGACATCTCTCAGGCCAGCCTGAACAACGGCGCATTCTATCAAAACTCCTCTCGTGCAAACGCCTCACGGACGCTTGTTTCGACGGTCAATCCATGAACATTCCGCCATTGACATGCAGCGTGGACCCGGTGACGTAGCCCGCGGCATCCGACGCGAGGTACACCGCCGCCGCCGCGATCTCGTCAACCTTGCCCAGGCGCCCAAGCGGCACCTGCGTGAGCAGCGCCTCGCGCTGGGCGTCGGACAGCGCGCGGGTCATGTCGGTGTCGATGAACCCCGGTGCGATGCAGTTGACGGTGATGTTGCGGCTGCCGACCTCGCGCGCCACTGACTTGCTGAACGCCGCCAGCCCGGCTTTGGCGGCGGCGTAGTTGGCCTGGCCGGCATTGCCGACCGAACCCACCACCGATGTCACGTTGATGATCCGGCCCCAGCGCGCCTTCATCATCGGGCGCAGCAGCATCCGGGTGAGCACGAAGACCGGACGCAGGTTGGTGTCCATGATGTCGTCCCACTCCGCGTCTTTCATGCGCACCACCAGATTGTCGCGCGTGACCCCGGCGTTGTTGACCAGGATCGCGATCTCGCCGAACTGCTTCTGGATCGCATCGGTGACGGCCTCGCACTGCGCGGTGTCGCGCACGTCGAGCGCCATGCCGGTGCCATTGATCCCGGCGCCGGCCAGCGATTGCGAAATCGCTTCGGCGCCGGTCGCGGAAGTCGCGGTGCCGATGACCGTGGCGCCGGTGTGTCCGAGCGCCAGCGCGATCGCCTGTCCGATGCCACGGCTGGCACCCGTGACCAGAGCCACCTTGCCTTGCATATTCAGTGAACCACCGCGATCGCCGCGTCGATGGCGGCGGACGTCGAGAGTGTCTGCACCACCGCGTCGGGCGCGATGCGCTTGACCAGGCCCTGCAGCACCTTGCCCGGGCCGCATTCCACGAAGTGGGTCACGCCGTCGCGGGCCATCTTCTCGATGATCTCGATCCATCGCACTGGCATGAAGAGCTGCCTCACCAGCGCGTCGCGAATGGCGCTCGGCATGCCGGCGACGGCGACATCGGCATTGTGGATCACCGGCACGTGCGTCGAGGTCATTGCCACCGCCGAGATCGCGGCGCGCAACCGGTCGCCGGCCGACTGCATCAGGCTGCAGTGCGCCGGCACGCTCATCGACAACAGCAGGGCGCGCCGCGCGCCACGGGCTTTCGCGATATCGATCGCACGTTCGACGGCAGCACGATGGCCGGCAATGACGATCTGCCCCGGCGCGTTCAGATTGGCTGGTTCGACCACGCTGCCCTGTGCTGCCTCGGCGCAGATCGCCCGGATCTCGGGTTCATCGAGCCCGAGGATCGCCGCGATACCACCGGTGCCGGCCGGCATCGCCTCTTGCATGGCCTGGGCGCGCAAGCGTACCAGCGGCAGCGCATCGGCGAATTCGATCGCGCCGCCGCACACCAGCGCCGGATACTCGCCCAGCGAATGGCCGGCCATGACCGACGGCGGGACGCCGCCCGCCGCCAGCCAGGCACGATAGACCGCGACATCGGCCGCCAGCATCACCGGTTGCGTGTTGACCGTCAGCGCCAGCGCGTCCTCCGGCCCCTTCTCGACCAGTTCCCACAGGTCTTGCCCGATGATGCCGGAGGCTTCGTCGATAGTCTGTTTGACCACCGGATGGCCGGCATAGGCGGCGAGCATACCGACCGATTGCGATCCTTGTCCGGGAAACACCATTGCCACTTTCATGTTGCTCACATTGCCAATCCGGAAGAATTCACCAGCGCACCACCACTGCACCCCAGGTGAAACCGCCCCCGACACCTGCGAGAATCACGCGGTGTCCGCGCTGGATGCGACCATCACGCACGGCGCAATCGAGCGCGAGCGGAATCGACGCGGCCGAGGTGTTGCCATGCATGCCAACGGTCACCACCACCTTGTCCATCGGCATGCCCAGCCGCTTGGCAGTGGCTTCGATGATGCGCACGTTGGCCTGATGCGGAATCAGCCAGTCGATGTCGGCGCGGGTGAGGTTGCACGCGGGCAGCAGCTCGTCGACGACATCGGCGAGCACGCGCACCGCGAAGCGGAACACCGCGTTGCCTTCCATGGTGACGAACGGCGACCCGGTCACCACGCCGTTGCGCACCTGCCCCGGCACCGAAAGAATGCCCAGGTGGGCGCCATCGGCATGCAGACGCGCGCCCAGGATGCCCGGCTCTTCGGCAGCCGACAGCACCACCGCCCCGGCGCCGTCGCCGAACAGCACGCAGGTGCCGCGGTCGGTCCAGTCGAGGATGCGCGAATACACTTCGGCGCCGACCACCAGCGCATGCTTGCAGTGACCGGCCCGCACATACAGATCGGCCGTGGCGAGCGCATAGACGAAGCCGCTGCACACCGCCTGCACATCGAACGCCGGACAGCCCGCGACGCCGAGCTTGGCCTGCAGCGCGCACGCCGTGCTCGGAAAGATCATGTCCGGCGTGGTGGTGGCGACGATGATCAGGCCGATATCGGCGGCATCGATGCCGGCGGCGGCGATGGCGGCCTTCGAGGCATGCAGCGCGAGATCGCTGCCGAGTTCGTCGTCGGCGGCGATGTGGCGCTGGCGGATGCCGGTGCGCGACTGAATCCAGTCGTCGGAGGTTTCGACGATCTGCTCGAGATCGGCGTTGGTGAGCACCTTGGCCGGCAGATACGACCCGGTGCCGGCGATGCGGGAATGGATCACGTGGGTACCGGCTCCTGCAAAGCCTCCATGTGGCGGCTGATGAGGTTGGGCAGGTCGCTCTTCGCCTCCTGATAGGCGCGTTCGATAGCGGACTGGAACGACACGCTGTCGGCCGAACCATGGCTCTTGACCACGATGCCGCGCAGCCCGAGCAGGCTGGCACCGTTGTAGCGGCGCGGATCGACGCGACTCTTGAAGGCATTGATGACCGGCAGCGACACGAACGCGGCGAAGCGCGTGAACCACGACCGGGTGAATTCCTCGCGCAGGTAGACCGCGAACATGCGGGCCAGGCCTTCGGAGGTTTTCAGGGCCACGTTGCCCACGAAGCCGTCGCACACCACCACATCGGTGGTGCCCTTGTAGATGTCGTCGCCTTCGATGTTGCCGTGAAAATTGAGGCCGCTCGCGCGCAGCAGGTCGGCGGCTTCCTTCACCACGTCGTTGCCCTTGATGTCTTCCTCGCCGATGTTGAGCAGCCCCACCGACGGGCGCTCCTTGGTGTCCATGATCGCGGCCAGCGCCGAGCCCATCACCGCGAACTGCAGCAGTTGCTGCGCGGTGCAATTGACGTTGGCGCCGAGGTCGAGCATCAGCGTGTGGCCGGTCTGGGTGGGCATGGCGGAAGCGATCGCGGGGCGTTCGACGCCGGGCAGCATCTTGAGAACGAAGCGCGCCATTGCCATCAGGGCGCCGGTGTTGCCGGCACTGACCGCGCAGTCGGCGTCGCCGCTCTTGACCAGGTCGATGGCCAGGCGCATCGATGAATCGCGCTTGCCGCGCAGGGCGGCGGCCGGCGGTTCGTCCATCGCCACGATTTCGGTGGCGTGCAGCACACGGATGCGGCTGCGATCGCCACCCGCCTTGTCGAGTTCCGAGTCGATGACGGAGGCGGTGCCCACCAGCACCAGCGAGGCATCGGGCTTGCGCGCCAGAAATGCCACGGCTGCCGGCACGGTGACGTGCGCGCCGTGGTCACCGCCCATGCAGTCCACCGCGATGCGGATCAACGCAACGCTCCGGCGCCTGTATGAAGCATGGCGCCCGCTGGCACCCGACAGGCAGAGCCGGGCGATCCGACCTCGTCGGGGAGGTACAAGCCACCGAACCGGATCTAGAGGCTGGCCCTAATCGTTCTTGGTCTTGACGACCTTGCGGCCGCGGTAATACCCGCTCGGGCTGATGTGGTGCCGCAGATGCACTTCGCCGGTGGTCGGCTCGACCGCCAGCGACGGTGCGGTGAGGAAGTCGTGCGCACGATGCATGCCGCGCTTGGACGGTGATTTCTTGTTCTGCTGTACAGCCATGTTGTGAACTCCCGATATGCCCGCCCGAAAGCGAGCAGTGATTTCAATGTTTCTTCAGCCCCGCCAGCACGCCGAAGGCATTGGGCTGCTTCGCCCGTGCCGCCTGCGCCCCATCGGGGCACCCGCCCGGTGCATGCGCGTGGGCCATCGGCATGCAGAGCAGGACTTCATCTTCGACCAGTTCCTCGATCACCAGCTGCCCTTCGAGCGGCAGGACATCGGAGATATCTTCCGGATCGTCTTCGAATGCACCGGCGATATCTTGGGCCATGAACACCAGTTCGCGTTCGGATTCGAACACCCATGGGCACTGACCCAGACACACCCCGCACGCCAGCATCAGCCGGCCCGACACTCTCAGACGAATCGCGGGATGACCATCGCTGCGCATGAAGCCCGCAGCCTCGTAAGCAACCATGCCTGCACCTGCAACATCATCGCCCACTATCAACTGTGACAGACGCGGCAACGTCCTCGCGTCGAGATTTGCTTCAACGCGGCGACCAACCGAGGCAAACTCCAGTACTCCAGCCACAGCGCTTACCCACGAAAGCCGAGCATGGTAAAAGTTTTGTCCTTTACTGTCAAAAGCGTAGAGCACTTTTCGTGACGCTCCGCCGGATCGTGCTCGCCTCGACCTCGCCTTACCGCCACGAGCTGCTCGAACGGCTCGGCATCGCCTTCGAGGTGGCCCGCCCCGAGGTCGACGAAGCCGCCCTCACCGGTGAAAGCCCCGACGCCCTGGCCATCCGCCTGGCAGAAGCCAAGGGCCGGGCCGTCGCCAGTCATTACCCCGGCGCCCTCATCATAGGCTCGGATCAGGTGGCCGACCTCGACGGCCGGCAACTGCACAAGCCGGGCAACCGCGACAACGCCATCGACCAGCTCACCGCCGCCAGCGGCCGCCGCGTGCGATTCATCACCGCCGTGTGCGTGGTCGACGCCGCCACCGGCGCCGCCGCCACCCGCAGCGTCGAAACGCTGGTCACCTTCCGATTGCTCGACCGGGCGCTGATCGAACGCTATGTCGATCGCGAGCAGCCATTCGACTGCGCCGGCAGCGCCAAGGCCGAAGGCCTGGGCATTGCGCTCATCGAACGCATAGCGTCCACCGACCCCACCGCGCTGATCGGTCTGCCGCTCATCGCGGTCACCGACCTGCTGGCGGCTTGCGGGGTGCGGATTCCGTGACCGCCGAGGCGCCCGCTCCCGACGCGCCGGGAGTGCTCTACCTGGTGCCCATGCCGCTGGGCGACCTCGATCCGTCGCTGGCGCTGCCCCCCGCCACCGCCGCCATCGCCGCGCGCCTGCGCTACTTCATCGCCGAAAACGCCCGCACCGCGCGGCGCTCGTTGGCGCAATTGCCGTTGGCCATTCCGATCCAGCAGATCGCTTTCGCCGAACTCAACGAGCACACCCCCGCCGAAGACATAGAGCCGTTGCTCACCCCGATCCTGGCTGGCGAAGACGGCGGCGTGGTCTCCGAAGCCGGCTGCCCGGCGATCGCCGATCCGGGGTCGGCGCTGGTGGCGCTGGCCCACCGGCGCGGCGTGCGCGTGGTGCCGCTGGTGGGCCCGAATGCGCTGATGCTCGCGCTGATGGCCTCGGGCATGAACGGTCAGTCGTTCCGGTTTCATGGCTACCTGCCCACCGACGCTGCCGCACGGGCCGCGCGCATCACCGCCATCGAAACCGACTCCGTGCGCGAGGGTACGGCGCACCTGTTCATCGAGACCCCTTATCGCGGCGCGGCGCTGCTGGCCGCCCTGCTCGCGCATTGCCACCGGCCGAACACGCGCGTGGCGGTGGCGGCCGATCTCACCCTGCCCACCGAATCCATCGTGGTGCGCAGCCTGGCCGAGTGGCGCACGGCCGGCGCTCTTGCGCTCGACAAGCGTCCGGCGGTGTTCCTGTTGCAGGCCGAACGCGCGGTCAGCGCACGCGAGCCGAAGCCACGCCGCTCATCCTGACCAGGCCCTCGGCCATGGCGGCGCCGAAGCGCTTGGCAAACCGCTCGGCGATGTTTTCCTTCGGGGTGAAGTCGACCACGTTTTCTTCCTTGATGACTTCGCGCGCCACGTAGGCGCTGTCGCCGAAGGCATCGGCCAGGCCCAGCTCCACGCTGCGCTCGCCGCTCCAGAACAGGCCGCTGAAGGTGTCGTCGTTCTCTTTCAGCCGTTTGCCGCGGCCTTCGCGCACCACGGTGATGAACTGCTGATGGATCTCGGCCAGCATGCGCTCGGCATGCTGACGCTGCGGCGCGCTCATTGGCGAGAACGGATCCAGAAAGCCCTTGTTGGCGCCAGCCGTGATCAGCCGTCGCTCGACCCCGAGCTTCTCCATGGTGCCGGTGAAACCGAAGCCGTCCATCAGCACGCCGATCGAGCCGACCAGGCTGCCCTTGCTCACGTAGATGCGGTCGGCCGCGACCGCCACGTAATAGCCGCCCGAGGCGCAGATGTCGTCGACCACCGCATACAAGGGTATCGACGGGTACTTCGCGCGCAGGCGACGAATCTCGCCGTTGATGGCGTGTGCCTGTACCGGACTGCCGCCGGGGCTGTTGATGCGCAGGATCACGCCCTGGGTGTTGGCGTCGGCGAAGGCGTCTTGCAGGCCGGCATTGATGTTGTCGGCGCTGGCCACGGATTCGCCGTCGATCACGCCGGTGAGCCGCACTACCGCAGTGTGCTTGCCCTGGCGCGTGGCCTCGCGCGAGCCGAACCAGCCAAGCGCGATGACCATCACGCCGAAGAGATACAGAAAGCCCAGGCTCTTGAAGAAGATGCCCCAGCGGCGCGAGCGGCGTTGTTCGGTGAGCGCGGCCTGCGCCAACTGGCGCAGGGCATCGCGCTCCCAGGGTTCGTCGGCGCGCGCAGTGGTGTTGCGGGAAGGGTCGTCAGCCATGGGATGGGGTGTCCTCGATGAGATAGATACTGTCGCCGTGTTCGGCGACGGCGAGCTTGGTGAGAGTAGCGCCGCGGCACGGACCGCCGATGCAGCGCCCGGTTTCGGGCAGGTACATTGCACCGTGGGTGGAGCAGATCAGGTAAAGCCCGGAGAAGTCGTAGAACTGCCCCTCCATCCAGTCGAGCTCGATCGGCACATGCGCGCAGCGGTTGAGGTAGGCGTGCACCCGGCCCGAGAACCGGATGGCGAACGCCGGCGCGCGCTCGCCATGCCAATCGAGGTCGAAGCGCACGCCGGTGCCGCCGTCGGGCAGCGCGGCGGCGGCGCAGATCAGGCGTTCTCGTTCAGCCATGTCCAGAGTCCGGCCGGCGTGTCGATGCAATGCACCTTCTGCGCGGTGGAAAGCTGTTCGGCCGGGTGCGCGCCATAGCAGACCGCCAGCCCGTCCACGCCGGCGGCGCTTGCCATGTCGAGATCGTGCGTGGTGTCGCCGATCATCAGTGCATCGGCGGCGTCGGTACCGAAGGCGTCGAGCAGATAGAACAACATGTCGGGGTGCGGCTTCGGCATGCCTTCGTCGGCACAGCGCGAGCGGTCGAACAGGCTCGCCAGCCCGGTCTGCTCGAGCGCGGTGTCCAGGCCCTTGCGGCTCTTGCCGGTGGCCACCGCCAGTTGGTAGCCGCGCTCCTTGAGCCGGCGCAAACCGGTTTCGACGCCCGGAAACAGCACGACGTCGCGATAACCCACCATCCAGTGCACCCGATAGCGGTCGGCCACTTTCGGATAGAACTCCTCGGCGAGCCCGGGAAACAGATGCTTCATGGCGTCGATCAGCCCCAGCCCGATGATGTAGCTCGCCTGGGCGTCGGTGGGCACGGGCAGCGAGAGGTCTTCGGCCGAGCGCTGGATGCTGCGCACGATGAGCGCCGCGGAATCGCTGAGCGTGCCATCCCAGTCGAACACCAGCAGGTGATAGCGGCTCAATGCAGCGGCCCCTGGCCGGGTGCCGCCGAGAGCCGGTCGAGAAAGGCTTGCAGGTCGGGCGCCAGTGGCGCTTCGAACACCAGCTTGGCGCCGGTGATCGGGTGCACGCACTCGAAGCGGCGGGCGTGCAGGAACATCCGTTTCAGCCCCTGGGGGGCGAGCTTCTTGTTCAGGGTGAAATCTCCGTACTTGTCGTCGCCCGCGATGGGAAACCCCAGGTGCGACAGATGAACGCGAATCTGGTGCGTGCGCCCGGTGCGAAGTTCGGCTTCGAGCAGGGTGAAGGCCCCGACCGACCGCTCGCGCCGGAAAGTGGTGATCGATGCCTTGCCGTCGTCGCTCACTGCCACCCGGCGGTCGCCCGAAGCCAGCACATGGCGCTCGAGCGCCAGCCGTACTGTCTGCTTGGCGTTGTGCCAGGCGCCGTGCACCAGGGTGAGATAGCGCTTGCCGGTGTGACCCTCGCGGATCTGCTCGTGCAGCCCCACCAGCGCCGCCCGTTTCTTGGCGAGCAGCAGGACCCCCGAGGTGTCCTTGTCGAGCCGGTGCACCAGCTCGAGAAACCGCAATTCGGGCCGCTGGGCCCGCAATCGCTCGATGACCCCGAAGGCGATGCCGCTGCCGCCATGCACCGCGACCCCGGCGGGCTTGGCGATGACCAGCATGGCCTCGTCTTCGAACAGGGTCTCGCCGCCCAGGGGCGGCCCGCCGGGCGCGGGCTTGGCCGACGGCGGCGAGATGGCGATGGGCGGCACCCGGATACGGTCGCCGGCGTGCAGCCGCTCGGTGGGCTGGACGCGCTTGCTGTTCACCCGCACCTCGCCGCTGCGCAGGATGCGATAGACGTGACTCTTGGGAACGCCCTTGAGCACCCGTAGCAGAAAATTGTCGATCCGCTGGCCTTCGGACGTCTCGTCCAGTTCGAGCCAGTTGACCGCTTCTTTACTCAAGCCTTTCATTCTGCATATACTCCGGGCCGGTGCGTTGTCATCCGCGGCAGGTTTCAACTTCTGCCCCCCGACACGCATTTTCGCGAGTTCTCGCGATTGCACCGCCATGCGGCGAAGCTGTTTGCCGCATCGGAAACAGTCCCTCAAAGGGTTAACGTCGCTCACCCAATCAAGCAGCGATGGTAGTCGATAAACGCGCTCTCAGCACCCGACCCGTCCCGCGATGCCGCTCCCAGAGCCGCATCCCGCCAGACACCCGCAACCTGTTGTTCGTCAAGGGCCACATCGCATGAGCCTCCGATCACACGGATAACAAGCGTCCCCGGTACGCGCGATAGCGTCCGGAGTGGGAAATCCCGTGGTAACCGAGCGCGGGAGAACACACCCAATGAAGCGCATGCTGTTTAACGCGACGCAACAAGAAGAAATTCGCGTCGCCATCGTCGATGGTCAAAAGTTGATCGACCTCGACATCGAAACCACCGGCAAGGAACAACGCAAGGGCAATATCTACAAGGGGATCATCACCCGGATAGAACCCAGTCTCGAAGCGGCCTTCATCGAATACGGCGCCGACCGCCACGGCTTCCTGCCGTTCAAGGAGATCAGCAAGCAGTTCTTTGCCGAGGGCGTCGATGCCTCACGTGCCCGCATTCAAGATGCGATGCGCGAGCGGCAGGAACTCATCGTGCAGGTCGACAAGGACGAACGCGGCACCAAGGGCGCGGCGCTCACCACCTACATCAGCCTGGCGGGTCGCTATGTGGTGCTGATGCCCAACAACCCCCGCGGCGGCGGTGTCTCGCGCAGAGTGGAAGGCGAAGACCGCAACGAACTGCGCGACGCCATCTCCCAGCTCGAAGTGCCCCAGGGCATGAGCATCATCGCCCGCACCGCCGGCATCGGCCGCAGCGTCGAAGAGCTCGACTGGGACATGAGCTACCTGCTCCAGCTCTGGACCGCCATCGAGAACGCCTCGAAGCAGCAGACCGGCGCCTTCCTGATCTACCAGGAAAGCTCGCTCGTCATCCGCGCCATCCGCGACTACTTTCAGCCCGACATCGGCGAGCTGCTGGTCGACAACGAAGCCATCTTCGAGCAGGCGAGCCAGTTCATGGGGCACGTGATGCCGGGCAACGTGGCCCGGGTCAAGTTCTACCGCGACGACGTGCCGCTGTTCTCGCGCTTCCAGATCGAACACCAGATCGAAACCGCCTACTCGCGCCAGGTGCAACTGCCCTCCGGCGGCGCGATCGTCATCGACCACACCGAGGCCCTGGTCTCGGTCGACGTCAACTCCGCCCGCGCCACCAAGGGCTCGGACATCGAAGCCACCGCGCTCAACACCAACCTCGAAGCCGCCGACGAAATCGCGCGCCAGTTGCGGCTGCGCGATCTGGGCGGCCTGGTGGTGATCGACTTCATCGACATGGAGTCGGCCAAGAACCAGCGCGACGTCGAAAACCGCCTGCGCGATGCCCTTCATTACGATCGCGCCCGGGTGCAGATGGGCAAGATCTCGCGCTTCGGCCTGATGGAGTTGTCGCGCCAGCGCCTGCAAACCTCGCTCGGTGAAACCAGCCACGTGGCGTGTCCGCGCTGCCATGGCGTGGGCCACATCCGCAGCATCGAATCCTCGGCTCTGCACATCCTGCGGATCATGCAGGAGGAGGCCATGAAGGAAAACACCGCGGCCGTGCATGCCCAGGTCCCGGTCGAGGTCGCCACCTACCTGCTCAACGAGAAGCGCAGCGAGTTTCACGCCATCGAGGCCCGCCTCAAGGTCACCGTGGTGCTGATCCCCAACCTGCACCTCGAAACCCCCAACTACACCGTCATCCGCCTCAAGCACGACGAGCTCAACCAGCGCGACGCCATGCCCGCCAGCTACACCATGGTGGATGCGCCCGTGCAAGACCTGACCCCGACCGCGGCCGCCGAGAAAGCGAGCCGCCCTGAAGCCGCCGTACGCGGCATCACCCCGGAGCAGCCGGCACCACTCCACGTCGAAGCACCCGTGGTACCAGCGGCGGTCGCCGCACCGGTGGTTGCACCCGGCCTGTTGCAGAAGTTCTTCGGCTGGATCAGCGGTTCGTGGGCGTCGGCTCCCGCTGCGCCGGCACCTGCCGCAGAGCCGGGCCGGTCACGCAGTGGCGAAGCCCGGCGCGGCTCCCGCGATGGCGAACGGCGCCCGCGTGATGGTCGCGCTGGAGGCGGTGCGCGTCGCTCCGAAGGCGAAGGCAGCGGCGAACGCCGTGGCCGCGACGGCCAGCGCAGTCGCACCGGCAGCGCCAATGCTGCCAGCCTTGAGCGCGAAGACGGCGCCCGGCCCCAGGGCAACGGTCCCAATGGCAGCAACGGTGGTCGCCCGGCGCGGCCGCCGCGTGAACCCCGCGCGGCCGGCGAAGGTAGAGAACCACGCGAGCCGCGGGCAGCCGGCGAAGGTCGCGAACCCCGAGAGTCCAGGGAGCCGCGTGAAGCACGCGCCCCTGCTGGAGGCCGCGAGCCCAGAGAACCCAGAGAACCCAGAGAGCCACGCGTTGCCGGCGAAGCCCGCGAACCGCGGTCGCCACGTGAACCGCGGCCCCCGCGCGAGCCGCGCGAAGGCCGGCAACCGCGTACCGCTTCTGAAGGCGATCTCGAAGCCGCATCCGCCGCCCTTGGCGAAGAGCAGGACGCCAACGCCACTGCACTGAACGCCGATGGCACTTCGTCCGAAGGTCGTGGCCGTCGTCGTCGTGGCCGCGGTGGTCGTGGTGGCGAACCTGCCGAGCGTCCGCGGGATGACGCGGCAGCGTCCGCCGATGGCAACCAGGCACCAACCAACGCCGCCTCGGCGCCGTCCGACGATTCGTATACCCCCGCCGACGACAACGACAAGTGGTGGCCCGCGGCGCCCGTGCAACGAGCCGAGCGCGACTACGAAGCCCCGCAACGCGGGCGCGACGCGGGCGAGCCAGACGAAGCGGCGCGCCCGGTGCGGATGGTCCGGCCAGGAGAACGCGCCCGATCGGCTGAAGTTGCTCACCCGGTAGACGTTGCTCACGTGGCCGAAGAGCCGCAGTTGCAAGCCATTGCCGCCTATGCGGCGCCGCCGGTGCAGGCACAAGCAGAACTGGTGATGGTGGCCCAACCGGCCCCGGCGCCGGTTCTGATACCCGCACCTGCACCCGTGATGGAGCCGGTTTTCACGCTGGCGCCGACGCCCGTGATGGCCCCCGTCTTCACACCAGCCCCGGCACCGGTGATGGCGCCCGCACCGAAGCCGTTCGTGGCCCAGGTGATCGCGGCGCCGATCCAGTTGCCCCCCGGCATGGAGCTGGTCGAAACCCGGCACGCGCCGGTGGCCGATGCTCCCGATGCTGATGCACCGCGTCGTGGACGTCCGCGCACGCAAGTGGTGATCCCGGTCGACGAAGGCTTCCAGCAGGTGGAGACCCGCGACAAGTAATCGGCCGCAGCGCACCGCGACCAAATCCAGGGGCCCTTCGCGGGCCCCTGGTCATTTGGCGCTGCTGATCTTCTCCCGGAGTGACTTCAGCAACCCCGCCACCCCCTCCTCCACCAGATCGAGCACCTGATCGAAGCCTTCCGCTTCGCCACCGTACGGGTCGGGCATCTCGCGAATCGGTTGATCGGGGGCGAAGTCGAGGAACAGCCCGAGATGGCCCGCGAAGCCCCGCGGCTGCAGGCGCTGCAGGTTGCCGAGGTTGGCCCGATCCATCGCCAGGATCACCGGGAAGCAATCGAAGTCTGCCGGGGTCACCAGCCGCGCGCGCAGCGCAGACAGGTCGTAGCCGCGTCGCCTGGCCGCCGCCATGGTGTCGCGATGTGGCGGTTTGCCGATGTGCCAGTCGCCCGTGCCGGCGGAATCCGTAGAGACGTGCTCCGCCAACCCGTCCTGCACCACCCGCTGCCGGAAGACGCCTTCAGCCGTGGGCGAACGGCAGATGTTGCCCAGGCACACGAACAGCACCCCGACCGGTGGGGTCACGTCGAACTTCAGGCCGACCGGCGGCTTCGGGTCTAGCGACACGGCGTCACCGACTTAACCGCGCGCCACCTTCGGCAGCGGTACGACGTTGCCCGGTCCGGTGTCGGCAGCGCCGAAGAGCTTTTCCTTGAGGCGCTTGAGTTCGTCTCGCATCTGCGCAGCGCGTTCGAACTCGAGATTGCGGGCGTGCTCGAGCATCTCGCGCTCGACGCGCTTGATTTCCTTGCCGAGATCCTTCTCGCTCATCGAGCGGTAGGTGATCTCGTTCTGCGCGGCCCTCTGCATGGTGCGGGCTTCTTCGACATCGTAGACGCCGTCGATCATGTCCTTGATGCGCTTCACCACCCCGACGGGCGTGATGCCGTGCAACTCGTTGAAGATCACCTGCTTGGCGCGGCGCCGGTCGGTCTCGGCGATGGCGCGTTGCATCGAGTTCGTCACTCGATCGCCGTACAGAATCGCGGTGCCGTTGAGGTGCCGCGCCGCCCGGCCGATGGTCTGTATGAGCGAGCGCTCGGAGCGCAGAAAGCCTTCCTTGTCGGCATCGAGGATCGCCACCAGCGACACCTCGGGCAGGTCGAGGCCTTCGCGCAGCAGGTTGATGCCGACCAGCACATCGAACTCGCCCAGGCGCAGGTCGCGCAGGATCTCGACCCGCTCCACCGTCTCGATGTCGGAGTGCAGGTAGCGCACCTTGATGCCGTGCTCGGCGAGGTATTCGGTGAGGTCCTCGGCCATGCGCTTGGTGAGGGTGGTGACCAGCACGCGCTCCTGCAGCGCCACGCGCAAGGTGATCTCCGACATGAGGTCGTCCACCTGCGTGGCGGCCGGCCGCACGATGATCTGCGGGTCAACCAGGCCGGTGGGGCGCACCACCTGCTCCACCACCTGCTGCTGGTGATCCCGCTCGTAGTCCGATGGCGTGGCCGACACGAACACCGTGCGCGGCATCAGCGCCTCGAACTCGTCGAAGCGCAGCGGCCGGTTGTCCATGGCGCTGGGCAGCCGAAAGCCGTAGCCGACCAGATTCTCTTTGCGGGAACGGTCGGCGCGATACATGCCGCCGATCTGCGGCACCGTGACGTGGCTCTCGTCGATGATCATCAGCGAGTCGGGCGGCAGGTAGTCGATGAGCGTGGGCGGCGGTTCGCCCGGCTTGCGCCCCGACAGGTGGCGCGAGTAGTTTTCGATGCCCTTGCAGAAACCCAGCTCATTGAGCATCTCGAGGTCGAACCGGGTGCGCTGCTCGATGCGCTGCGCCTCGATCAGCTTGCCCTCGTTCTGGAACTCCAGGATGCGCGACGAGAGCTCGATCTTGATGGCGTCGATGGCCTTGAGCGTAGTGCTGCGCGGGGTGACGTAGTGGCTGGACGGATAGACCGTGAAGCGCGACAGCCGCGACAGGATGTGGCCGGTGAGCGGGTCGAACATCGAGATCGACTCGATCACGTCGTCGAACAGCACCGCGCGGATCGCCGTCTCGGAGTTCTCGGCCGGAAAGATGTCGATCACGTCGCCGCGAACCCGGAACGTGCCGCGCCGGAAATCCATGTCGTTGCGCTCGTATTGCATCTCGGCCAGGCGCTGGATGGCCTGGCGCTGCTCCATCTTCTCGTTTTCGCGCAGGTGCAGGATCATGGCGTGGTAGTCCACCGGATCGCCGATGCCGTAGATGGCCGACACGGTGGCCACGATGATGGCGTCGTCTCGCTCCAGCAATGACTTGGTGGCCGACAGCCGCATCTGCTCGATGTGCTCGTTGATGCTCGAGTCTTTTTCGATAAAGAGGTCGCGCGAGGGCACGTAAGCTTCGGGCTGGTAGTAATCGTAGTACGACACGAAATACTCGATAGCGTTGTCCGGAAAGAACTCGCGCATCTCGGAGTAGAGCTGCGCCGCCAGAGTCTTGTTGGGCGCCATGATGATGGCCGGCTTGCCGATGCGGGCAATGACGTTGGCCATGGTGTAGGTCTTGCCGGAGCCGGTGACACCCAGCAGGGTCTGGAACGGATAGCCCTGCTCCAACCCGGCGGTGAGCTTGGCGATCGCTTCCGGCTGGTCACCGGACGGCTGGAACGGCTGATGCAGGCGGAACGGGCTGTTGGGAAAGGTGGCGATCACGGGTAAAATCCGACGCGAAAAAGCGAATCGAGTTTAGCACGCAGCATGGTGGCAGCCGCGCTGTGACCAGACCACCGCGGCATCGTTCAAGCCTGCAACTCTCGCCCCCAGGTTCACGGTTCATCCTCAGGAAATCATCATGTCCGCATCCTTGTTCGCCGCCGTGCAGATGGCGCCGCGCGATCCCATTCTGGGCGTCACCGAGGCCTTCGTGGCCGACACCAATCCCGCCAAGGTCAACCTGGGCGTGGGCATCTACACCGACGACACTGGCAAGGTGCCGCTGCTCGAGTGCGTGCGCCGCGCCGAACGCGCGCTGGTGGAAGCCGCCACGCCGCGCTCGTATCTGCCCATCGACGGCCTAGCCGCCTACGACAAGGCCGTGCAGGCGCTGGTGTTCGGGGCCGGCAACGCCGTCATCACCGAAAAGCGCGTGATCACCGCCCAAGCACTTGGCGGCACTGGCGGCCTGAAGCTGGGTGCCGACCTGCTCAAGCGCATCTCGCCTGATGCCCAGGTGTGGATCAGCGACCCCTCCTGGGAAAACCACCGCGCCCTCTTCGAAGGCGCCGGCATCGCCGTCAACAGCTACCCCTACTACCACGCCGTCAGCCACGGGCTGGACTTCGACGGCATGATCGGCACCCTGCGCGGCCTGCCGGCCGGGGCCATCGTGCTGCTGCACGCCTGCTGCCACAACCCCACCGGGGTGGACCTGAACCCCGACCAGTGGAACACCGTGATCGCCACCGTGCGCGAGCGCGGCCTGGTGCCCTTCCTGGACATCGCCTACCAGGGCTTCGCCGACGGCATCGACGCCGACGCCTCGGCCGTGCGCGCCTTTGCCGCCTCGGGCATCCCCATGCTGGTGTCGAACTCATTTTCCAAGTCGTTCTCGCTATATGGCGAGCGCGTGGGGGCGCTGTCCATCGTGGCCGCCAGCCCCGACGAAGCCGCCCGGCTGCTGAGCCAGCTCAAGCGCGTGATCCGATCGAACTACTCCAACCCGCCCACCCATGGCGGCAAGGTGGTGGCGGCCGTGCTCGACTCGCCCGAGCTGCGCGCCCTGTGGGAGCAGGAGCTCGGCACCATGCGCGAGCGCATCCGCGCCATGCGCAGCGCCCTGGTAACAGCCCTCGAGCAGAAGGTGCCCGGTGCCGATTACGACTACGTGCTGCACCAGCGGGGCATGTTCTCGTATTCCGGGCTCACCAAGGCCCAGGTAGACCGCCTGCGGACGGAGTTTTCTGTGTATGCGATCGACACCGGCCGCATCTGCGTGGCGGCGCTGAACACCCGCAACGTGGGCTACGTGGCGGAGGCGGTGGCGAAGGTGATCGCGTAGCCGGATTCAGGTTCTTGCCCTGCCCTCGAGTCTTTTCCAATTCAGGTATGAGCCTGGAGCGAAGGGAGATCGAACAGGGGAAGCGAGTCGATCCGTTGTGGAAGCGATCAGTGTACTGGGGTGAAGCGGCCGGAGGTTTTCCAGGCTGACCTGAAGGAGGTCAGCCCG
>JANXYG010000106.1 GCA_025350245.1 Betaproteobacteria bacterium | reverse complement strand
CTTCGTTCATGTCGATCACCATCGGTGCGATGATCGGCCTGCTTCCACGCCCAGCAGCCCCTTGGCCGCCAAATCGTCATGCTCAGGCTCACTCCAGGCTCATACCTCGTTGGAATCACGAGCCCGCCTCCAGGCTCATATCTCGTTGGACAAGACTGGGGGTTGAGGCGGTACGGCGGGACGGTTACTCTGGCGGCTGTCGCCCCCAAGTTGCCGGTCAACCATGCTCAATGTGCTCTACTTCGCGCGGCTGCGCGAAAGCTTCGGCCTCGATACCGAACGGCTCGATCTGCCTGCCGATGTCGGTGACGTGGCCGCCCTGACCGCCTTGCTGCGGGCCCGCGGCGACGCCTGGGAACGCGAGCTGGCGCCGAACCGCTCGTGGCGGGTGGCGGTCAACCAGGACATGGCCCATCCCGACACCCCGGTGCGTGACGGCGACGAAGTCGCCTTCTTTCCGCCGGTCACGGGAGGCTGAGCGCTTGAACGCGATCACAAGCCCCGAAGTTGCCGGCCGTACCGAGGTGCGGGTCCAGACTGCCGACTTCGACGTGGGTGCCGAAATCGCGCGTCTGCGCGCCGGCAATGCGAGCATCGGCGCCGTCGCCAGTTTCATCGGCGTGTGCCGCGACCTGAATGACGGCGATCGGGTTGCCGACATGGTGCTCGAGCACTACCCGGGCATGACCGAGCGGGCGCTCGAACGCATCGCCGCCGACGCGCGCGGCCGTTGGGACCTGATCGATATTCTCATCGTGCACCGCGTGGGGCGCATGCTTCCCACCGACCAGATCGTGCTGGTGGTCGTCACCGGCGGGCATCGCGGCGAAGCGTTCGCCGCCTGCGAATTCCTGATGGACTACCTCAAGACCAAAGCGCCGTTCTGGAAAAAGGAGCAGACCCCCGATGGCTCGCGCTGGGTCGAGGCCCGTGCCGATGACGATGCCGCCGCGGAGCGGTGGCAATGAGGGCGCTGGCGGGACGGCCAGCAGCACGAAGGGTGCACCGATGAGCACGGTCCGGGCACGCGAGGTGCTGGCCGCGAAGCGCAAGAGCGAGGCCGCGGCGCGCACGCCCAAGCCGCAGATCCGCATCCTGTTCCGCAAGGCCATTGCCATGGGGCCGGGCAAGGCGGAGTTGCTGCAGGCGATCGAACGCACCGGCTCCATCTCGGGCGCCGCGCGCGCGATGGAGATGTCGTACCGGCGTGCCTGGATGCTGGTGGACGTAATGAACCAGAGCTTCCGCCAGGCGCTGGTCTCGACCGAGACTGGTGGTCAGAAGGGCGGTGGCGCGCACGTGACCGAGTTCGGCCAGCAGGTGCTGCAACGCTACCTCGACATGGAGGCCAAGGCCGCCGCGGCCGTGGCCGACGAGATGGCCGGGTTCGCGCAGTTGATGGCGAAACCCCTGACCGGTTAGCACCACCCTCGTAGCCGTCGCGCGCGCCGCATTGTTCTGCCCCTGGTTTCAACGGGAGGTCGCCGGCGTCAGGCCTTTCCTCACCGACACCCGGACCCGGCGGATGCGATCCACCATCGCCGCTATTGCGGTCGCGTTGTGCATGTGAAAATATAGCCCTGTGAATTGCCGTGCCGGCGAGATGGTGGCGAGCGTCGCGCCACGGCCGCAACGGGAGCCAGCGATGAATCCAACCGATGTGCGAACCGGCCGGTGGCGTGCGGTCTTGGTTTTCCTTTGCCTCGCATTCTGGACCTGCGTGGCATCGGCGACCGAGCGGGTGGTCGTACTGACCAGCTACCCGCAGGAAGTGTTCGCCGCGTTCGAGGCCGCGTTCGAGCGCGCCAATCCGGATGTCGACGCCTCGCGGGACGCCTATTCGCTGCCCGCACCCGGACTGCCAGAAGCCAGGCGCGACGCTTTTTTTCGGGGGCGCAACCTGTTCCGGCAGGTGTGGATCGCGGCGCCTTCCCCGGACCAGGCAGTCGATGGCCTCGGCCCGGTATTCAACCGGCAGTCGTGCATCGCCTGTCACGCGCGTAACGGACGCGGTTTCGCGCCGGACGGGCCGGCGGAGGAGATGCGCGCGATGCTGGTGCGGCTGAGCCTGCCCGGCAGCGGGCCGCACGGCGCGCCGATTCCGGTGCCGGCGTATGGCGATCAGCTCAACGACGGCGCGATCCCGGGGGTGCCGCGCGAGGGCCGTGCCGCCGTCTCGTATTCCTATCGCCTGGTGAGTCTCTCCGGTGGCGAGACCGTGCAGTTGCGTCGTCAGGAGATCGGCTTTCGCGATCTGGGCCTCACGTCGGCGCTATATCCACACGAGAACTGCGCGCTGGTCCAGAGCGCTTGCCGGTCCGCCCCCGATGGTGGATCGACGGTGCTTTCGGAGACACAACTCGATGATC
>JANXYG010000051.1 GCA_025350245.1 Betaproteobacteria bacterium | reverse complement strand
CAAACATGCAGGTGATGAGATTTTCATCCGTCACAGCGCGCGCCTCACCCCGCACGCGCGCAGCGGGGATGTTGAACTGAGGGCCACTCGGCAGCGAAGGGGCAACATCCGCAGGGTTCCCCGAGGAATGTTGCGCCCCCTTGGGGGGAAGGCGCAGCGCAGCGCAGCCTGGGGGGGTCTCATATCGCCTCTAGCCAGCCATGCGTGATCGCTGTGCCCCAGAGCAGCGCGATCATGCCGGCAATGGCGAGGTACGGCCCGAACGGGATCGGTACCGAGCGGCCATGGCGGGCAAACACGATGAGCCCGATGCCGATGACGGCACCGACCATCGACGACAGCAGGATCACCAGCGGCAGCACCGACCAGCCGACGAATGCGCCGATGGCAGCGAGCAGCTTGAAATCGCCGTAGCCCATGCCTTCCTTGCCGGTCAGCAGCTTGAAGCCCCAATAGACCGACCACAGCGCGAGGTAGCCCGCGACCGCGCCGATCACGGCGTCTGCCAGCGGGACGAACACGTTGCCGAGCGCCAGCAGCAGTCCGAGCCAGAGCAGCGGGAGCGTGATGCTGTCGGGCAGCAGCGTGGTGTCGACGTCGATGAACGTCAGCGCGATCAGCGCCCAGCAGAACACCAGCGCACCCAGCAATGGCAAGCCGACACCGAAGTGCCAGGCAAGGTAGCCGGACAGGACGCCGGTCAGCGCCTCGACCAACGGATAGCGTGCTGAAATGCCGGTACCGCAGGCGCTGCAACGACCGCGCAGCGCGAGCCAACTCACCACGGGGAGGTTTTCGAGAGCGGTGATGCCATGCCCACACTGCGGGCAGCGCGATCGCGGCACAACGATATCGAAACGTTCCGGGGTGGGCGCGGGCTCGCCCTTCAGCTCCGCGCACTGGGCATCCCATTCGCGCTGCATCATCACCGGCAGCCGGTGGATCACCACGTTCAGGAAGCTGCCGACCAGAAGGCCGAGCAAAGCGCAGCCGGTGATCAGCAATGGTGGCGATGCCTGGAGCGCCTCGATGAACCCGGTCATGGATGGCTCACCGTGGCAGGCGTGAAAAGCGGGCTCCCGCAGGAGCCCGCTGACTTTCGTTCACGGTGCGGCACCGCGGTCAGATGGCCTGGCCCATCTTGAAGATCGGCAGATACATGGCGATCACCATGCCGCCGATCAGCGTGCCCAGCACCACCATGATCATCGGTTCCATAAGACTCGACAGCGCCTCCACGGCATCGTCGACCTCGGCTTCGAAGAAGTCGGCAACCTTGCTGAGCATGCCGTCGAGCGAGCCGGATTCTTCGCCGATGGAAACCATCTGGATCACCATGTTGGGAAAGACCTCGGAGTTCTGCATGGCGACGGTGAGGCTGGTACCGCTCGAGACCTCGAGCTGAATCTTCTTCGTGGCTTCGACATAGACGTAGTTACCCGAGGCACCGCCCACGGAATCGAGCGCTTCGACCAGCGGAACCCCGGCTGCGAACATGGTCGACAGGGTGCGGGTCCAGCGGGCGATGGTGGCCTTGCGGATGACGTCGCCGAACACGGGCAGACGCAGGAACAGGCGATCCATCACCATCTGCATCTTCTTCGAGCGCTTCCAGCTGTAGAAGAAGAACCAGAAGCCGCCGAAGATGCCGCCGAAGATCAGATACCAGTAGCTGACGAAAAAGTCTGATATCGCCATCACCATCAGGGTGGGCGCGGGCAGGTCGGCACCGAAGTTCTGAAACAGATCCTTGAACGCCGGGATCACGAAAATCATGATCACCGCGGTGATGACGAACGCCACCACGATGATGGAGATCGGGTAGAACAGCGCCGACTTGATCTTGCCCTTGATGGCGACGATCTTTTCCTTGTAGGTGGCGAGGCGGTCGAGGAGGCTGTCGAGAATGCCGGCCTGCTCGCCCGCCGCCACCAGGTTGCAGAACAGCGCGTCGAAATGCAGTGGGTACTTGCGAAAGGCGTTGGTGAGACTGTTGCCGGTCTCGACTTCCATCTTGATGTCCATGAGCAGCTTGGCGACCGCCGGATTGGCGTGGCCCTTGCCCACGATGTCGAACGACTGCAACAACGGCACGCCCGCTTTCATCATCGTGGCGAGCTGCCGGGTGAACAGCGTGATGTCCTTCTCGGTGACCTTGCCGCCGCTGCCGCTGCGGCGCTTCTTGACCTTGACCACCTGGACGCCCTGCCGACGCAGCGTGGATTTCACCATCGTTTCGCCGGTCGAGCGCATTTCGCCCTTGATGATCTTGCCGGTCTTGTCGCGTCCCTCCCACAGGAACGTGAACTCCTTGACCTCGTTCTTGCGGCTCGCCGCCGCGGTTGCCGTTGCCATGTCGTTCCTTCTGGGGCTTGCGTGCGTCCGTGGGCTCGTCGCGCTAGCGCGGGCGCGGAATCACCGCTTCCGGATCACGAGTCCGATCCGGACTTGAGAATGCCGAACTTGAGAATGCTTGAAAAATACGCATTAAGAAACTGAAATCAAAGAAAATAGTGCGCCCATCATGCGGCGCTGTAAAGTCCTTTGCCACGCCCGGCACGTGGGCTACGGCGGATCCCGCGGGAGCAGACGCACGGATCGCACCACGCGATCGAGGATCTGGACGATTTCCAGCGGCTGGTCGCCCAGCTTCATGCTGGTACCCGCCTCCGGAATGTCTTCGAAATGCTCGAGGATCAAGCCGTTCAGGGTCTTCGGGCCGCCGATGGGGAAGTGCGTGCCGAGCCTGCGATTGAGGTCGCGCAGCAGGCTGCTGCCCTCGACGATGATGCTGCCGTCCGGCTGGCGCCGGAAGCGAACGTTGGTTGCGAGCGGTGACTGGGTGGTGAATTCGCCGACGATTTCCTCGAGGATGTCTTCGAGGGTGACCAGCCCCATGAGCTCGCCGTATTCGTCCACCACCAGCCCGATGCGGTCGTGCTGTTCCTGAAAATTCTGGAGCTGGGTCAGGAGCGAGGTGCCGAGCGGCACGAAATACGGTTCGCGGGTGATCTGTCGCAGGCGTTCCGGCGACAGATCGTCGGCTTCCGCCATGTTGAGGAACTTGCGCACATGCAGGACCCCGACGATGTTCTCGATCCGGTCCTGGTACACGGGAATCCGGGTGTGGTTCGACGTGCCCACCTGCCGCCGCAGTTCCTCCGCGCTGGCGCCGATGTCGATGGCCTCGATCTGGCTGCGCGGAACCATGATGTCTTCCACCGCGATCGACTCGAGGTCGAACAGGTTGAGCAGCATCTTCTGGTGTTTCTGTGGCAGGAAGTTGCCGCCTTCGAGCACCAGCGTGCGCAACTCCTCCTGGGTCAGCTTGTGCGACTGCGCATCGGGGCCGGTCTCGAGCCGTAGCAGCCGCAGCAGCGCGCGCACGAACAGGTTCACGAACCACACCACCGGATACACCAGCTTCAGCAGCGGCGTCAGCACATAGGCCGCGGGCAGGGCGATGCGCTCGGGATAGGTTGCGCCGATCACCTTCGGCGTGATCTCGCTGAAGACGAGGATGGCGAAAGTGACCGCCAGCGTGCCGAGCGAGAGCGACAGCTCGGATTCGCCGAAGAAGCGGAAGGTGAGGTAGGTGACCACCGCGGCCGCCGCCGCGTTGATGAGATTGTTGCCCAACAGCACCACGCCGAGCAGGCGATCGGTGCGGGAGAGCAATTGCGCGGCGAGACGGGCGCCGCGGTTGCCGGTCTTGACCAGATGCTTCAGCCGATAGCGGTTGAGCGCCATCATGCTGGTCTCGGCAATCGAGAAGAAGGCCGACAACACCAAAAAGACCATCAGCGCGACGATCAGCGACCCGGTCGAGATGTCGTCCATGAAAGGGCGGTCGCGACGCTAGCGCTGCAGGATGACTTCGAGCACAAACTTGCTGCCCAGGTAGGCCAGCACCAGGGTGCCGAAGCCGGCCAGAGTCCAGCGCATCGCGACCTTGCCGCGCCAGCCCCAGCGCCAACGGCCCACCAGCAGGCCGCCGAAGATGAGCCAGGACGCGATGCCGAAGACGGTCTTGTGGGAGAACTGCAGCGGCTTGCCGAACAGCTCTTCGGAAAACAGCATGCCGCTCCCGAGTGACAACGTGAGCAGCACGAAACCGGCGGCAATGACCCGGAACAGCAGCTTTTCCATGGTCAGGAGCGGCGGTAGCCCGCCTTGTGCCGGTGCGATCACGCCGCTTCGCAATCGGGTTTCGGCCACGGTCATCAGCAGCGCCTGGAGCGAAGCGATCGTGAACAAGCTGTAGGCCAGCATCGAGATCACCACATGCCAGCGGAACGCCGGCATGGCGGCATTGATCATCGGTTTCGACGGCGGCAGCACCAGCGGCAGCA
Organism: Betaproteobacteria bacterium; assembly: GCA_025350245.1. Classification (GTDB taxonomy): domain Bacteria; phylum Pseudomonadota; class Gammaproteobacteria; order Burkholderiales. The sequence continues at coordinate 10,332 of JANXYG010000051.1, read as the reverse complement.
GCACGGCCACCGCCGCGATCGGGAGCACCATGAATTGCATGGCCTCGATGCGGTTCAGCAGGCTGCCGGTCCAGTAGATCAGCAGCGTCAGCCACACGATCATGGAGATCGCGGTGCCGACACCCATGTACATGTCCGGACCGGAGAAGACGTCGCGGTAGAGCAGCCAGGTCTGCAGCGCCAGCGGCACCAGCACCGCATGGTGCAGAAGCCCAGGCGCCGCGGTGGTGACCGGGTGCGACGCGCGCCGCAGGCGAAAGGCGACCGCCAGGCCGGCATAGAGAAGGGCTGCAATGACGTGGGGTAGAATCGAAACCATCTCGCGGGCGGGTATGTCGCGCGTCCCGTGGCGCCGTTGACCAGAGGCGAGTATAGCTCCCGCCCCGTCACCAATCGTCCGGAACGCTCATGCTCGACAGCCTCACCAATCGACTCTCCGGCGTCATCAAGACGCTCCGCGGCCACGCGCGCCTGACCGAAGCCAACGTGCAGGAGGCGCTGCGTGAGGTCAGGGTGGCGCTGCTGGAAGCCGACGTCGCGCTGCCGGTGGTGCGCGACTTCATCGCCCGGGTCAAGGACAAGGCCCTCGGGCATGAAGTCGTCGGCAGCCTGACCCCGGGTCAGGCGCTGATCGGCGTCGTGCATGCCGAACTTGCGCTGCTGATGGGTGGCAGCAATGCGGCCCTGAACCTCGCGGCCGTGCCACCGGCGACCATCCTGATGGCGGGTCTCCAGGGGGCCGGCAAGACCACGACGGCCGGCAAGCTCGCGCGGCTGCTGCTGGAACAAAAGAAGAAAGTGTTGCTGGTGTCGTGCGACATCTATCGCCCGGCCGCCATCACCCAGCTCGAGATGCTTGCCGCCCAGACGGGAGCGGATTTCTTCCCGTCCACGGTCGACCAGAAACCAACCGACATCGTCCGCGCCGCCCAGGACTGGGCCCGGCGGCATTACCACGATGTGCTGATCGTCGATACCGCGGGCCGCCTCGCCATCGACGCGGCGATGATGCGCGAGATTCGCGAGATTCACGCGGTCGCGAATCCGGTCGAGACCCTGTTCGTGGTCGATGCGATGCAGGGGCAGGATGCGGTCAACACCGCCAAGGCGTTCGCGGATGTCCTGCCGCTGACGGGCGTGGTGCTGACCAAGCTCGATGGTGATTCGCGCGGTGGTGCGGCGCTGTCGGTGCGCCAGGTGACCGGCGCTCCCATCAAGTTTGCCGGCGTCGGCGAGAAGCTCACCGGATTGGAGGCGTTCCACCCGGATCGGATGGCCTCGCGCATTCTCGGCATGGGTGATGTGCTGTCCCTGATCGAGGACGCCCGGCGCGAAGTCGATATGGTCGAGGCCGAGAAACTCGCGCGCAAGGTCAAGTCCGGCAAGGGCTTCGATCTGGCCGACTTCCGCAGCCAGATGCTGCAGATGCGCAAGATGGGAGGGCTGTCGGCCCTGATGGACAAGCTGCCGGCGCAGCTCACCCAGGCGGCGCAGGCGGGCAGCGCGCAGCTCGACGACAAGGTGGTGGGGCGCACGGTCGGCATCATCGACTCGATGACACCGCTCGAGCGCACCCGGCCCGAGTTGATCAAGGCCTCGCGCAAGCGCCGTATCGCCACCGGCGCCGGGGTCTCGGTTCAGGAAGTGAACCGGCTGCTCAACCAGTTCGAGCAGATGCAGAAGATGATGAAGATGATGTCGAAGGGTGGTGGGATACAGAAGATGATGCGCGGCATGAAGATGCGATAGGCCCCCCCCAGGCTGCGCTGCGCCTTCCCCCTCCAGGGGGCGCAGCGTCCTCGGGGGACCCTGTGGGCGCTGCCCCTCCGCTTCGCAGCATCCCTTCGTTCACCGCTTCGCGAGGGGGCGGCGCCTTTGGTGCGGTCCAGCGCGCGCCGCCCCTTCACGTCCCGGGCACTTTTCGTTCGCGCCCTCCGCGCGATGCCTACTTCACGGGGAGCGCGACGAACGAGCCGGGCGGCAGGATCGGGGCTTCGCGGAAGTGCTGCGGGATCTCGCCGGTGAGGCTATCGAGAAAGGCGATGATGTCGGCAATGTCGGCAGCCTCGAGGTCCTTGCCCAGTTGCGTCTTGGCCATGACGCGCACGGCTTCCGGCAGCGTTGCCACGGATCCGTCGTGAAAATAGGGTGGCGTGCGGGTGATGTTGCGGAGGGGCGCCACCTTGAACAGATACAGGTCGGCATCGTTCTTGGTGTCGACGAAGCGGCCCTTGTCGATGGCGGTGCTGTGGGTCTCGGTCCAGTAATCGGTGGTGATGCCGAAACGCTGGAACATGGTGCCGCCGACCAGGGCCCCGTTGTGGCAGCCGGCGCAGCCGGTGGCGATGAAGGTGCCCAATCCGCGCCGTGCCTGCGGTGGCAGGGCGGCGGTGTCGCCGCCGAGATAGCGATCGAAGGCACCCGCACTCACCAGGGTGCGTTCGTATGCGCCGATGGCGGTTGCCCAGTTCTCTGCCGTGATCGGATCGGCGGTGCCGGGAAACGCGGCCGCGAACAGCGGCGCATAGCCGGGAATCGCCTTGAGATGCGCCATCGCGGTGGCATAGTCGGGGTTGCCGTAGGCCAGCGGGCTCAGCAGCGCCCGCATCGCCTGCTCCTCGACATCCTGACGATTGCCGCCGAAGTGCTGCACGAACTGCCCGGCAGTATTGAGCACCGTAGCCGCATTGCGGGGGATCGCACGGTTCTGGACGCCGAACGACTTCGGGATGCCGTCGGTGCCGTAGAGCGAGGCCTGGTGGCAGGCGGCGCAACTCATGGTGCCGTCGAGCGACGCGCGGGGTTCGAAGAAGAGTTGCCGGCCCAATGCAACTTTTTCGGCGGTGAGCATCCGTTGCGGCGTGGCAAAGTCGGCCGGCAAGGGTTTGAACAACTGTTGCGCGGTAGCGAGCAACTCCTGATCGCCGTCGTCGGCCGACACCTGGCCCAGCATGGCGCCCAGGGCCAAGGCCATCGAAGCCAAAGTAACGTTACGTAACATCGCCAGTCTCCAGGTCAAGGTTCAACGGCAGTATACCGGCCCGGTCCGGGGGGGCGGCCCCACCCGTTGTTGCGCATTGCACAATATGAACGTGGTCACCGCCGGTTGGTCGGATAGAATCGTTTCGCCCCGCGCTGTACCCCACCCGCCAGGAAAGTCGTCAATGCGAACCCTGCTTGTCATGTTGCTACTGTCGTTGTCCGCGGCGGCCCAGTCCCAGGACTATTACCGCGAAAAGCGCTGGTCCGACCAGATCGTGCCCGGGCTCGTGGTGGGCGAGGCCGTCTGGCTCGAACAGGCCAACCAGCATCGGTTTCTCGGCATCTGGACCGAAGCCGAGAACGCCCGCGGCGCCATCATCCTGGGCCATGGGCGCGGCTGGAATCCGGACTTCGAGCTCTATGGCGTGATGCGAGTCAAGCTTGCGGAAAAGGGGTATTCGACGCTGTCGATCCAGTTGCCGGTGCTGGGCGGTGGCGCCAAGATCGGCGATTACATCCCCACCTATGAAGATGCCGCCGAGCGCTATCACGTTGCGGGCGCATGGCTCAATGCCCACGGCTACAAGAATGTCGCGATCGTCTCGCACAGCCTCGGTGCCACCATGGCGAACCAGTACCTGATCAACACCAGGGACACCATGGTCAAGGCCTGGGCCTTCGTCGGCATCATCAACGGGCTCGAAGAGATGTTCCGCATCAAGATTCCGGTGCTCGACATCTATGGCAGCAAGGACTGGGAGGTGACCCAGGTCGGTGCCAGCGAACGCCGCAAGCAGATCCTGAAAATCAACCGGTCGCGGCAGGTGGTGGTACCGGAAGCGCTCCATTTCTTCGAAGGCAAGGAAGACCTGCTGACCGTGGAGATCATCGGCTTTCTCGACGATGTGTTCGGCAATCAGGCGCCGGCGGTCGCGAGGTAGACCGGCCGGGAGTCGGTCTGGCCGAATCCGCCCGGGGCTGGGACCTGGGGTTTTCGGGGTTGCCAAGGCAAGCGGCCGGGGCGTAGAATCCGGCTCTTTTTTCGCCTTCCGGGATAACCCATGGTAGTGATTCGTCTGGCACGCGGTGGCGCCAAAAAGCGGCCGTTCTTCAATGTGGTCGTCGCCGACTCGCGTGAGCCGCGCGACGGTCGGTTCATCGAAAAGGTGGGCTTTTATAATCCCGTGGCCAACGCCGGGGACGCGAAATTGCGGCTCGATCCGGCGCGAGTGAGCCACTGGAAGAGCCAGGGGGCACAGTTGTCGAATACCGTCACCCGTCTCGTCAAGCAGTTTGCCAAATCAGCAGCGGTCTGATCCCGACCGGTTGGTCGTGATGGGGCGAGTGGTCGCCCCGTTCGGCATCAAGGGTTGGATCAAGGTTCAGGTGTTCACCGAGCAGACCGGTTCGCTGCTCGACTTTCCGCAGTGGCAGATCGGTCGCGACGGGCATTGGACACCGCACGAAGTGCTGGAAGGCGCTGTCCACGGCAAGGTGATCGTGGCGCGTCTCGCCGGATTCGATCTGCCAGAAACCGTATCGGTGTTGCGTGGACAAGACATCGCGGTGCCCCGGGCGGCACTGCCGGCCAGCGGCGAGGCGGAGTATTACTGGACCGACCTGGTCGGAATGGCAGTCGTCAACCGGGAGGAAGTCGTTCTCGGCAAAGTGGTGAAGGTGTTCGACAACGGTGCGCACAGCGTGCTCGCGGTTGAGGCAGAAGGCGTGGCAGGAGAGGTTCTCGTCCCGTTCGTGGCCGCCTATATCGACGGCGTGAACGCGGCGGACGGGATGATCAGGGTGGATTGGCAGCCGGATTTCTGATGACGTGAAGCAGTTCGACATCGTCACCCTGTTTCCGGAGATGTTCGATGCGGTCACGGCGTGGGGTGTGACGGGCCGGGCAAGAGAACAGGGCGCCTACGCACTGGCTACCTGGAACCCGCGAGATTTCGCGGCCAATGCCTACCGGACCATCGACGACCGCCCCTATGGTGGCGGTCCGGGAATGGTCATGATGGCTGAACCGCTTGCGCGCGCCGTCGGTGCCGCACGCGGCAGGCAGCGTGAAATGGGCATCGAGCGCCCGAGGGTGATTTGCCTGTCGCCACAGGGGCGCAGGCTGGAGCACGGGCTGGTGATGGAGCTGGTGGCGCAAGACGGACTGGTCCTGTTGTGCGGCCGCTACGAAGGGATCGACGAGCGCCTGATCGAGCGCGAAGTCGACGACGAGATATCGATCGGCGATTATGTGGTGTCGGGCGGCGAACTGGCCGCCATGGTGGTGATCGACAGTGTGGTGCGGCAGTTGCCAGGCGTGCTTGGCGACCAGGATTCAGCCCGGTGCGACTCGTTCGTGACGGGCCTGCTCGACCATCCGCATTTCACGCGACCGGAGAGTTATCAAGGCATGACAGTGCCGGCGGTGCTGCTGTCGGGGCATCACGCCGACATCGAGCGGTGGCGGTTGAAGCAGTCGCTCGGGCGCACCTGGCTGCGTCGTCCGGAGTTGATGCAGGCAATGAGACTGGACGCGTTACAGCAGGCACTGCTGGACGAGTTCCGGACCGAATACAGGAACAGCGAAAGGCAGGATACGAAATGAACTTGATCGCGCAACTCGAAGCCGAGGAGATCGGACGGCTCGGCAAGACCATCCCCAGTTTCGGACCGGGCGATACCGTCGTCGTCAACGTGAAGGTGGTCGAAGGCGAGCGCAAGCGGGTCCAGGCTTACGAAGGCGTGGTAATCGCCAAGCGCAACCGCGGGCTGAACTCCTCGTTCATCGTCCGCAAGATCTCGTCGGGCGAAGGGGTGGAGCGTACCTTCCAGACGTACTCGCCGCTGATCGCCTCGATCGAGGTCAAACGTCGTGGCGCCGTGCGCCGCGCCAAGCTTTATTACCTGCGCGAACGCTCCGGCAAGTCGGCGCGGATTCGCGAGAAGCTCACGGCCCGCAAGGTGCCGGCAGTTGTCAAGGTGCCGGCAGTTGCGGTCGTAACGCCCGCGGCCACCTGATCGGTCGCACCCGCGGTTCATCGAAGGCGACCCTGGTGGTCGCCTTCGTCATTTTGGCCCCACCCCGGCGGGTACCTGGGTTGCGCCGCGGAATCAATGTCGAGGCCCGGTTGTTGCTACAATCGGCGGCTCAACGTCAACCCGGTATGCCTCATGAACCTGTCGCGACGCATCTGCATCGGCCTTCTGCTGTCCGGTCTCGCAGCGTCGGCATCAGCGCAGAAGCTCACGCTGTCGATCGGGTCGGGCAACACCGGCGGCGTGTTCTACCCTCTCGGCGGCGCCCTGGCCCAGATCCTCTCGCGCACCGTGCCCGGTTGGCAGGTGACCGCCGAAGTGACCGGCGGCTCGATCGACAATCTGAAGCTGGTCGGCAGTGGCAAGGCGGACCTCGGATTCGCGATGGCGGATGCCGCCTGGGACGCCTACGCCGGCAATGAAAGGTTCAGCGGCAGGAAGCTGCCGCTGCGCACGCTGGCCGTGTTGTATCCGAATCGCATGCACGTGGTCACCACCGAGGCGATGGGCATTGCCACCATGAAGGATCTGGACGGCAAGCGCGTCTCGGTCGGCTCCCCCGGTGGTGCCACCGAGATCATGGCGCTGCGCGTGCTCGATGCTTTCGGGCTCACCGATCGCGTCAGGCGCGAGCGCCTGTCGGTGAACGAGTCGGTCAACGCCATCAAGGATCGCAAGATCGACGCTTTCTTCTGGGTCGGTGGCGTGCCCACCGCCGCGATCACCGATCTGGCAGCAACCCCTGGAGTCACCATCCGCCTGCTCGATCATGGCGACGCGGTCGATACCATGAACAAGCGCTACGGCACCCTGTACAGCCGCAGCGTCATCCCGAAATCGGCCTATACCGGCTCGGCTCAGGAGACGAGCAACGCCAACGTGTGGAACGTGCTGGTCGCCAACGCTTCGATGCCAGACGACGTCGCGTACACCGTGGTCAAGACGTTGTTCGAGCGCAAGGCCGACATGGTTGCCGTGCACAAGGAGTTCGCCACGCTGTCGCTCGACTGGCAGACCCGCGGCGCATCGCCACTGCCGTTCCATCCGGGCGCTGCGCGCTATTTCGCCGAGAAGGGCCTGAGTGTCCACTAGCAGCCTGTCGGGCTTAGGTGTTCGATAGCGAAACGGTGAGAGAGCGAGGCCAGATTTCGTTGATTTCGACGCGCATACCGGGAGTATGCAAGGAGAAATCGGCGAGATATGGACCGTTGTCCCGCCGTTGCAGCCGAATCATCCTAAGTCCGACAGGCTGCTAGCATCAGTTTTGGTCCCGGACGCCGATTCGACCATGGCCCACGAACCCGCAATCGATCCTGGCGCAGCCGCCGTCACGGCGGAGCAGCTTGCCGCGGCCGACCGCTTCGTCGAGCAGGAGGACGGCGCCGCCAATCGCCTGGGCGGGGGTCTTCGCAACGTGCTCACGGCGGCGTTGGTCTTCACCTCGTTGCTGCATCTGTATGCAGTGGTCGATGTCGTGAGCGCGCCGCTGCTGCGGGTCGGGCACGTCGGGCTGATGCTGGCACTGCTGTTCCTGACCTTGCCGGTGGCCGCGCGCTTTCGCGACCGGATCATGCCGTGGGACTGGCTGCTCGCCATGGCCTCGTTCGCGGTCGCCGGCTATCTGCTGCGCGACTGGGACGCCATCTCCGATCGCGCCACCGAACCGACGACCACCGATCTTTTCGTCGGTGTCGTGCTGGTGTTGCTGGTGCTCGAAGCGGTGCGGCGCGCTTCCGGATCGATCATGCCGCTCGTGGTGCTGACATTCGTCGCCTACGCCTTCGCCGGGCCGCATCTGCCGCCGCCCTGGACCCATCGCGGCTACGATCTCGCGCGGCTGGTCGGCCAGTTGGCCATGACGATGGAGGGCATCTTCGGCTCACCGGTGGACGTTTGCGCCACGCTCATCATCCTGTTCACCATCTACGGCGCCATTCTCCAGCGCTCTGGCGCCGGTACGTTCTTCATCGATTTCGCGCTGTCCGTCATGGGCAAGCGGCCCGGGGCAGCTGGTCGAGCGGTCGTGCTCGGCTCCTTCCTGCTCGGTGGTCCTTCCGGCAGCGGGGTCGCCACCACGGTCACGCTCGGCTCGGTCGCATACCCCTTGCTGGCGCGTGCCGGTTACAGTCGCAATGCCGCCGGCGGGTTGCTCGCCGCCGGCGGATTGGGCGCGATCCTGTCGCCGCCGGTGCTCGGCGCCGCCGCGTTCCTGATCGCCGAGTTCCTGAAGATCTCGTACCTCGAGGTCATCCGGATGGCGGTGATTCCGACGCTGCTCTACTACCTGTCGCTGTTCGTGATGGTCGAACTCGACGCGAGGCGCATCGGCACGGTCGAAATGCAACTGCCGGCCGAATCGACATTCGTTCTGGTGCGGCGCTACTGGTTCCATTTCCTGTCGCTGATCGCCATCATCGCCTTCATGCTGTTCGGCTTCTCGCCGATGATGGCGGTGTTCTGGGCCATGGTTCTCGCCGTGGGTTCCAGCTTTCTGCGCCGCGACACGGCGCTGCTGCCGGGCAAGCTGGTCGCGGCGCTCGCCGACGGTTCGCGCAGCGTGCTCGGGGTTGCCGCCACCTGCGCCGCGGCCGGCATCATCGTCGGCGTCGTCACGCTGACCGGCCTGGGCCTCAAGTTCAGCGGTATCGTCATCGACTACGCCGAGGGCAGCCGCGCGCTCACCGCGGTGTACACGGCGCTCATCGTATGGATCGTCGGTCTCGCGGTGCCGGTCACAGCGTCCTACATCATCTGCGCCGTGGTGGCGGCGCCGGCATTGGTACAGGTGGGCGTGCCTGAATTCGCGGCGCACATGTTCATCTTCTACTACGCGGTGCTGTCCGAAGTATCGCCGCCGACGGCATTGAGTCCGTTCGCCGCGGCCGCGATCACCGGTGGTGATCCGTATCGAACCACGTTGCATTCGTGGAAGTACACGCTGCCCGCGTTCGTGACGCCGTTCATGTTCGTGCTCGCCCCCGACGGCGTCGGTCTGCTGCTGGCCGGCAATGCCACGAATATCGTGGTCGTGACCGTCACCGCGATCCTCGGGATACTCGCGCTCGCCGCCGGCGCCCAGGGCTGGCTGCGCGAACGCCTCACGCTGCCGGAACGCGTGGCGCTGATCGTGGCCGGGCTGCTGCTGGCCTACTCGGCGCGGTGGACCGATGGCGTCGGGCTCGCGCTCGGCGTGCTCGCCGTCGCATGGCACTGGCACCGGACCCGCAAGCCCGCATCGTGACCCGCGCGGCCACCGAGGATGCGCCGATGATCGACGCGTTCTGCGATGCGCTATGGCTCGAGGATGGCCTGTCGGCGAACACGCTCGCCGCCTATCGGCGCGACCTCATGCAGTTTGCCGTCTGGCTGCGCCGGGAGCGCGGGCACGGTCCACTGGCCGCAACGCACGCCGACCTGCTGGGGTTCCTCGCCGCCCGCTACGTGGCTCGCATCAAGGCCTCGTCGGCGAGTCGCCTGCTGTCCAGCCTGAAGCGGTTCTACCGGCTGCAGCGACGCGAGGGTGTGCTGGCAACGGATCCGACCCTGGACATCGCGGCACCGCGGGTGACCCGCACCTTGCCCAGGAGCCTGACCGAAGCCGATGTCGAAGCGCTGCTCGCGGCTCCCGATACCGATCTGCCGCTCGGACTGCGCGACCGCGCCATGCTCGAACTGCTGTATGCGACCGGTCTGCGCGTGACCGAACTGGTGACGCTGCGGGTGACCCAGGTGAGTGCCGATGCCGGTGTGGTGCGGGTGCTGGGCAAGGGCGCGAGGGAGCGGCTGGTCCCGGTCGGCGAGATCGCGCTCGACTGGCTCGCGCGCTATCTCCGTGACAGCCGCGCCGGCCTGCTGCGCGGTCGATCGTCACCCGATCTGTTCGTCACCGAACGTGCGGGTGCGATGTCGCGCCAGATGTTCTGGAACCTGATCCGCCGCTACGCGTTGCGCGCCGGCCTCGCGACCGACATCTCCCCGCACACGTTGCGCCACGCCTTCGCCACCCACCTGCTGAACCATGGCGCGGACCTGCGCGTGGTGCAGATGCTGCTCGGCCACGCCGACGTGTCGACCACGCAGATATACACCCACGTGGCGCGCGAGCGCTTGCAGCAGCTGCACCGCAAGCATCACCCGCGCGGTTGACGGCAATAACGTCGAATCGAGCACGCGGAGAGGATGTTGTGACGCCTCGATGCCACGCCCGCCCGCGAGCAGCCCATAACTGCTCTGGGCCGGCAGGAAACAAGCCGGGGCCTACGCTTGTGACTTCGCGAGGAAATCCCCATACGCCCGCGCCATACCCTCCTCCAG
>JANXYG010000026.1 GCA_025350245.1 Betaproteobacteria bacterium | reverse complement strand
TCGGGGGACCCTGCGGACGGGGCCCCTTCGCTTCTGAGATCGCTTCGTTTGGGGCGCAGCGTCCTCGTGAGCCCTGTGGTGCTAGCAGCCTGTCGGGCTTAGGTGTTCGATAGCGAAACGGTGGGAGAGCGAGGCCAGATTTCGTCGATTTCGACCCGCATACCGGGAGTATGCAAGGAGAAATCGGCGAGATATGGACCGTTGTCCCGCCGTTGCAGCCGAATCATCCTGAGTCCGACAGGCTGCTAGCTTCGTCGCCAGAGCGTGATGCCGCCCGGTTTGTCCTCAAGCAGGATACCGGCGGCATCCAGTTCATTCCGGATCCGGTCGGCTTCGGCGAAATCCCCGGCTTTGCGAGCGGCGGCGCGGGCCGCGATCAGCGCATCGATGGCGGCGGCGTCGGTGCCCGGCGCATCGGCACCCGACCCGCCGGGCATCGCGGTCAGAAACTCGCGCGGGTCACGTTGCAGCAACCCGATGGTGCCGGCAAGCCCGGCCAGCAACCCGGCGCGCTCCTGCGCACCACCCCGGTTCAGCTCTGCTGCCAGCTCGAACAATACGGCGCAGGCCTCAGGAGTGTTGAAATCGTCGTCCATGGCGGCCTTGAACCGCGCCGCTGCGGCGTCCGACCAGTCGATCGCCGCCGCTGCGGGCGGGACATTGGCCAGTGCCGTGTAGAGCCGGGCAAGAGCGCCGCGCGCATCGTCCAGATGCTGATCGGAGTAGTTGAGCGGGCTACGGTAATGAGCGCGCACGATGAAGAAGCGCACCACTTCGGGGTCGTATTTCTCCAGCACTTCGCGGATAGTGAAGAAGTTGCCTAGCGACTTCGACATCTTCTCGTTGTCGACCCGCACGAAACCATTGTGCATCCAGTAGTTCACGAAGGTGCAACCGTTGGCACCTTCGGACTGGGCGATCTCGTTCTCGTGGTGCGGAAACTGAAGGTCGGCACCGCCACCGTGAATGTCGAAATGATCGCCCAGCAGGCTCTTCGACATGGCCGAACATTCGATATGCCACCCGGGACGCCCATCGCCGAAGTCCGACGGCCAGGATGGATCGCCTTCACGGGCGCGCTTCCAGAGGACGAAATCGAACGGGTCCTGCTTGGAATCCACCACGTCCACGCGTTCGCCGGCCCTGAGGTCCGCCAGCGACTTGCCAGACAACTTGCCATAGCCGACCGACCGGCGGACCGAGAAATTGACGTCCCCATCCACCGCCCGATAGGCCAGGCCCTTGCGCTCGAGCGCGCCGATCATCTCCAGCATCGCGGGTACATGATCGGTGGCGCGCGGCTCGTGGTCGGGTGGCAGTACCCCCAGGCGCCGCTGGTCTTCCTGCATGTAGCCGATGAAACGCCCGGTCAGGTCGCCGACGGATTCGTTGTTCTCACGGGCGCGCTGGATGATCTTGTCGTCGATGTCGGTGATGTTGCGGACGAAGGTGACTGCATAGCCGCTTTCCTTCAACCATTGCCGAACGATGTCGAAAACGACCATGACCCGCGCGTGGCCGATATGGCAGTAGTCGTATACGGTCATGCCGCAGACGTACATCCGAACCTCGCCGGGGCGGATGGGGTGGAACTCCTGTTTCTCGCGCGCGAGCGTGTTGTAGATCCGGATCATGGCGAAGCGTGTGAGACGATGCGGGGTGTTGTGCGGATATCGCGAAGATAAGCCTGACGCGAGATTGTGGAGGCAAGGGTATTCTTGCTAAAATCGCGCCTAATTACAGTGACTTGTACACGAAACTTGCAAAAAAAGTATAGCACGATGACGCCGCTGCACCGTATCGCGACCGGGCTTCTGTTGTTGCTCCTCGCACTGCCGGGGGCCGACGCCGCCACCGACGACTACCAGGAAGCACGCAGGCTGTTCACCCAGGGCAGCTACCCGCAGGCGCTGGAGCGCACCGATGCTTTCCTGGGGCATCAGCCCAAGGACGTCCGCGCCCGGTTCCTGAAGGGATTGATCCTCACCGAGCAAGGCAAACAGGCCGAAGCGATCCGAATTTTCTCCAGCCTGACCGAGGACTTTCCGGAACTCCCGGAACCGTACAACAACCTTGCCGTGCTCTATGCTGCCCAGGGCCAGGACGAGAAGGCCCGCAAGGCGCTCGAAATGGCGATCCGCACGCACCCGAGCTATGCGACGGCGCACGAGAACCTCGGTGACGTGTACGCGAAGATGGCGCGCGAAGCCTACGACAAGGCGCTGCAGCTCGATTCGAGCAACACGTCGGCGAAATCGAAGCTGGCGCTGGTCAAGGAGTTGTTCTCGACCAAGACCGGTGGTCAGGCTCTGGTAAAGGGCACGGTGAGCGATCCACTTCCGGTCGGTCCCAAGACCGCACCGGCAATCGTTGCCGCTGCCCCTGCTGCAAGTATCGCAGCCGCGCCGACCGCCGCGGCCACGACGCCGCCAAAGCCCGCCGTTCCGTCGACCGGGCCGGGCGCATCCGCTGCGCCAGCTTCGCCTTCGGCAAGGCCGGCCGAGATACCGGCCGATCGGCCGGCCGACGCAAACCCGGAAGCCGATGTCTTGCGTGCGGTGGACGGGTGGGCGCGAGCCTGGTCGAGCGGCGATGCCAAGACCTATCTTGCCCACTACTCACCATCGTTCAAGCCGCCTCAAGGGCAGAGCCGGGCGGCATGGGAACAAGCCCGGCGGGACCGGGTGGTGAAGGGCAAGCGCATCAACGTCCAGGTACAGAAACCCAAGGTCACTTTCGCGAGTCCCGAAGAGGTCGTCGTGTTATTCAGGCAGGCCTATCAATCGGAGACGCTCAAGACCAGCAGCATGAAGAAATTGACGCTGGTACGTAGTGCCGGTCACTGGCTCATATCCACCGAGGGACTCGGACGATGATGCCCGAGGTACTGCGCCGGTCGCGGGCGATTGCGCTGCTTGCAGCGATCGGCATCGCATCCGCGCTGACTGCAGACACGCTCGCCATGGGGGCCAAATCCATGCGCGTGCTGGCGCCCGTCCAGCACCACCTCGCGGGCGCGGAAGCCGCCATCGTGTCGGTGCTGAAGAACATCGCCGGCGACCGGATCGCATCCGCGCAGTCCGAACTCGACCGCCTGCTGGCATCGAATCCGAATTTTCGTCTGGCGCAACTGGTCAAGGGCGACCTGCTGATGGCCCGCACCCGCCCGCTCGAAACCATGGGAAACATGCCCGGCGCCCCGGAAGACCGCGTGCGCGATCTGCGTGACGAGGCTCGGGTACGCTTGCTGCGGCTCCAGACCGAGACCCCGCGTGATCGCCTGCCGCGGTATCTTCTCAAGCTCGCCCCCGAGCAAAAGTACGCGATCGTGGTCGATACGGCGCGCTCTTCGCTCTACCTGTTCGAGAATCACGACGGAACGCCGCAATACGTTGCCGACTACTACATCACCATCGGCAAAAACGGCACCGGCAAGGCGCGCGAAGGCGACAAGCGCACCCCACTCGGCGTCTATCGCGTCACCGCCAGCCTGCCGAGCAACAAGCTCGGGGCGCTCTACGGCTCCGGTGCCTTCCCGATCAGCTATCCCAACGAATGGGACCAGCGCAACGGACGCGAGGGTCACGGCATCTGGCTCCACGGCACGCCGCGCGACACCTACAGCCGGCCGCCGCGCGCGTCGGACGGTTGCGTCGTGCTCACCAACGAAGATCTGGACAACATCGCCAGAACCCTCCAGATCGGGGTGACGCCGGTCATCATCTCCGGTGGCGTCGACTGGGTGGGTGCCGAGGATTTGTCGTCGCTGCGCGCCGGTCTCGAATCTTCGGTTGAACGCTGGCGCCGCGACTGGGAAAGCAACAGCCCGGACAACTATCTCTCGCACTACGCCGCCAGTTTTTCGTCGGACGCCACCGGGCTGGCGGAATGGGCCGCCCAGAAGCGCAGCGTTGCCCTGGGCAAGACCTGGATCAAGGTTAAGCTCGACGGCGTGAGCATGTTCCTGTACCCGGGCAAGGAGCCACTCGCGGTGGTCAACTTCACCCAGGACTACCAGAGCAACAACCTGTCGAACGTGATGCGGAAGCGCCAGTACTGGATCCGTGACGGCGAACGCTGGAAGATCGCATTCGAAGGTTCGGCCTGATCCGCGGCTTGCCGCCCTTACACCGCTTGGCCCTTACACCGGAGAACATCGCATGTCCGTCGTTCGTGTTTTCATTGCCGCCTGCTGCTTCGTATTGGCCGCAGCCAACGCCATTGCCGCCAACCCCAAGGTCGAGTTCGAGACCTCCTCGGGCGTGATCGTCATCGAGCTCTATCCGGAGAAGGCACCGAAAACCGTCGAGAATTTCCTGCGCTACGTGCAGGACGGCTTCTATCGCGGAACCGTGTTCCATCGCGTGATACCGGGCTTCATGATCCAGGGCGGGGGTTTCACCGCCGACTTCCAGCAAAAGCCGGTGCGCGACCCCGTGGGCAACGAGGCCGACAACGGCCTGCGCAACGAAGCCGGCACCATCGCGATGGCACGCACGCCGAATCCGCACTCGGCAACCGCGCAGTTCTTCATCAATGTCAATGACAATCCGTTCCTCGATCATGTCGCGCCCACCCCCAGGGGCTGGGGTTACTGCGTGTTCGGCAAGGTGATCAAGGGGATGGCTGTGGCGCAGCGCATCGTCGCGGCACCGACCGGTCCGGGCGGTCCGTTCCCCACCGACGTTCCGCGCCAGACCGTACTCATCGAGAACGCCCGGCTGCTGGCTGACCAATAAATTCGAAAAGCGAAGGAATCACCCA
Organism: Betaproteobacteria bacterium; assembly: GCA_025350245.1. Taxonomy (GTDB): domain Bacteria; phylum Pseudomonadota; class Gammaproteobacteria; order Burkholderiales. The sequence goes on along the minus strand of JANXYG010000026.1, from coordinate 23,050 downwards.
TGGTAAGACTGCACACCACGCTCGGCGTCATCGGCGTCGATCTCGACGCCGACAAGGCGCCCCTGACCGTTGCCAACTTCCTCGAGTACGTCGGGAGCGGCCACTACGCCAATACCGTGTTTCATCGCGTCATCGACGGCTTCATGATCCAGGGCGGTGGCTTCGAACCCGGCATGAAGCAGAAACCGACGCGCGCGCCGATCGCCAATGAAGCGAGCAACGGCCTGACGAACGACCTGTACACCGTGGCGATGGCCCGTACCTCGGATCCGCATTCAGCATCGGCCCAGTTCTTCATCAACATCAAGGACAACGACTTCCTCAACCATAGCGGCCCCAGTGCCAACGGATGGGGCTATTGCGTGTTCGGCAAGGTGGTCGAAGGCAAGGATGTCGTCGACCTGATCCGCAAGGTGAAGACCGGCACCAAGGGGTTCCACAGTGACGTGCCGCTCGAGGACGTAACGATCACGAGCGCCGAAGTGGTGTGATGCATTGACCACCGCTGTCGACGTCGTTTGCTGCCCGCCGGAAACTCGGTGAACGACGAGCGTGGGTGCAGCCTGTTCATCAGCGACCTGCACCTCGCGGAAGAACGACCGGCGATGGCCGGCCTGTTCCTGCGTTTTCTCGCCGATACGGCTGCGTCTGCCACCAACCTCTTCATCCTGGGCGATCTGTTCGAATTCTGGGTCGGAGACGACACCCTGGATGAGCCGCTGAATCGCGATGTCGCCGACGCCTTGAGCCGGCTCGCGGACGCGGGCACCAGCATCTCGTTCATGCATGGCAATCGTGACTTCCTGGCGGCCGAAGGTTTTGTCGCCGCCACCCGCAGCCGTCTGCTGGCGGATCCGGCATTGCTATCGTTGCATGGTGTCCGGACCCTGCTGATGCATGGCGACACGCTCTGCACCGACGACCATGACTACCAGCGATTTCGCGCTCACGTGCACGACCCGGCGATCCAGCGCAAGTTTCTGGCATTGCCCCTGGCGGCAAGACGGCAGCAGGTTGGTCAGGCGCGTGCGCGCAGCGAACAGCAGAAACAGTTCAAGTCGGCGGAGATCATGGATGTCGCGCAGGCAGCGGTCGCGGCAGCGTTTCGCTCCTCAGGGTATCCGCCGCGCCTGATTCACGGCCACACGCATCGTCCCGCGCGGCACGAACTGGTGGTCGACGGTCACCGGTGCGAACGCTGGGTCCTCGCGGACTGGTATCGCGAAGGCGAGTATCTCCGCGTCGACGCCGATGGCGTGACCCGCCACCCGCTGCGGTAGCCGCCAGGGCGCAAAGGTTATTGCCCGAGCCCGCGCTCGAGGTCGCCGACCAGATCGGAGACGTCCTCGAGACCCACCGCGATTCTCAGCAGCCCTTCACCGATTCCCGCGGCCTGCCGGGCAGCCGCCGCAACCCGCCCATGAGTGGTGCTTGCCGGATGCGTGATGGTACTTTTGGTATCACCGAGGTTCGCGGTGATGGAGATCACCTTGCAAGCGTCGACCACCCGCCAGGCGGCAATCCGGCCGCCATCGACTTCGAAGCTGAGGATGGCGCCGCCGAGACTCTGCTGACGCAATGCGAGGTCGTGCTGGGGATGCGAGGCGAGCCCGGGATAGTGCACCCGACGCACCCGCGGGTGGCGCTCCAGCCAGCCAGCCAGCGCGAGCGCCGAACGGGACTGCGCCTCCATGCGCAGTTTGAGAGTTTCGAGACCTTTCAGGATCACCCACGCATTGAACGGACTCAGGGTCGGACCTGCATTGCGCAGGAACGCCGTGAGCGGATCGAACACGAGGTCGCGCTTCCCGAGTACCGCGCCACCGAGGACACGACCCTGGCCATCCAGATACTTGGTCGCGGAATGGATCACGATGTCGGCGCCAAGGGCCAGCGGACGCTGCAGAGCCGGCGAGCAGAAGCAGTTGTCCACGATCAGCAGCGTGCCGGTACGGCGCGCGATCGCCGACAGGGCAGCGATGTCCGCGATCTCCGTCAGTGGATTGGAAGGCGTCTCGACGAACAGCAGTCGCGTGCCCGGCACGGATGCCGCGGTTTCCCAGGCAGCGACGTCGGTCAGGGCGACGTACTCGGTCTCGATGCCGAAACGCGCCAGAAAGTTGTTGAACAACTGCGTGGTCGCGCCGAACAGGCTGCGTGACGCGACCATCCGCTCACCCGCCTTCATCAGCCCCATCACGCACGCGAGTATCGCCGCCATGCCCGAAGCCGTTGCCACACAACACTCGGCGTTCTCGAGCGCGGCGAGGCGCTGCTCGAAGGCGGTCACCGTAGGGTTGGTGTAGCGGGAGTAGACGTACCCTGGCTCTTCGCCGGCAAACCTGGCGGCCGCCTGCCCGGCACTGGAGAAGACGAAGCTCGAAGTGAGAAACAACGCTTCGGAGTGTTCGCCGAATGCGGTGCGATCGGTACCGGCACGTACCGCCAGCGTGTCGAAACCCGGCTGCTCGTGATTCATGGTGATTCCGTTCACGAAAAAGAAAACCCGTTCGGCTTGCGCTCGAACGGGTTGGTCTCATTCGTGACGCTTTAGCCGTATTTTTTACGCGCCCGCAAGCTGATCTCAAATCGGCGCGTACTCATGAAGCTGGGCTGGAGTCTGACTCGCAACCCGGGCAGTGTCAATCGAGCCATCCGCCATCGAACCATCCGCCACCGGCGGTCGCGGCGACGCTTTCCTCAGCCTGTTTCCAGCAGATTGAGATCGAGCTGGGTCGTGCTGGCCGTCGATCCGCGGCGTGCAATGGCGTCGTCGTTGCGCTCGGCTTCGATGGCGGCGAGATACTCCGCGGTGACATCGCCGGTCACGTACTTGCCGCTGAAACAGGAGGTCTCGAAATCGAGCACCGCCGGATTGACGGAGCGCACGTCGTCGACCAAAGCCTCGAGGTCCTGGTAGATGAGCCGGTCGGTGCCGATCTCACGCGCGATCGCGTCGTCGTCGCGGCCATTGGCGATCAATTCATGTGAAGACGGCATGTCGATGCCGTACACGTTCGGAAACCGGACCGGTGGCGACGCCGACGCGAAAAACACGCGGTTGGCGCCTGCCTCACGCGCCATCTGCACGATCTCGCGGCTGGTGGTGCCACGTACGATCGAATCGTCGACCAGCAGCACGTTCTTGCCCTTGAACTCCATGCCGATGGCGTTGAGCTTCTGACGCACCGATTTCTTGCGCGTGGCCTGCCCCGGCATGATGAAGGTACGACCAATGTAGCGGTTCTTGATGAAGCCCTCGCGATAGGACAGGCCGAGTCGGTTGGCGAGTTCCAGCGCGGACGGACGGCTCGAGTCGGGGATCGGGATCACGACGTCGATGTCGATGTCACGATGTTCGCGCTGGATCTTGTCGGCCAGACTCTCGCCCATCCGCAGCCGCGTCTCGTAAACGGAAATACCATCGATCACCGAATCGGGCCTGGCGAGATAGACGAACTCGAAGATGCAGGGGTTGAGCGTCGGATGCGATGCGCACTGGCGGCTCATGAAGTTGCCATCGAGATCGATGAAGATCGCTTCACCGGGCTGGACGTCACGCACCGAACCGAAGCCCAAGGTGTCCAGTGCCACGCTCTCGGACGCGACCAGATACTCGGTGCCGTGTTCGGTTTGCGCCTGCCCGTATACCAGCGGGCGGATGCCGAACGGGTCGCGGAATGCAAGTAACCCGTACCCGGCGATGCTGGCCACGACGGCGTAGGCACCACGGCAGCGTCGATGCACCCCCTCGACCGCCTTGAAAATCGCTTCGGCGTCGAGCCGAAAGCCGCGGGCGTGATACTGCAGTTCGTGCGCAAGCACGTTCAGCAGGACCTCCGAGTCCGAATTGGTGTTCACATGCCGCAGATCCTGGCGGAACAGATCGCTCTTGAGCTGCTCGGCGTTGGTGAGATTGCCGTTGTGGCCGAGAACGATGCCAAAAGGCGAATTGACGTAGAACGGCTGGGCTTCCGCGCCGTTCTCGGCCGATCCGGCGGTGGGATAACGACAGTGCGCGATGCCGGTCGTGCCGAGGAGATTGCGCATGTCACGCGTGCGGAACACGTCGCGCACCATGCCCGGGCCCTTGTGCATGTGAAACGTGCTGCCCTGGGCGGTGACGATCCCGGCGGCATCCTGGCCGCGGTGCTGCAGGACCTGCAACCCGTCATAGAGCAACTGGTTCGCCGGTCCGAAAGAGACCACTCCGAGAATGCCGCACATGCTGAAGATCTCCTTGCCGGCGCCGATGGCGCCGGATGACTGTGAAGCCCACCCCCCAGGCTGCGCTCCGCCCCCCTCCAGGGGGCGCAACATCCTCGGGGGACCCTGTGGTGCTGCTAACTGCGAACGCCCGCGTCCGAGCGGATCACGGGTACTTCAGCCGGCTGCCGATCAGCGCCGGCAACCAGGGACGCAACCATAGCGCCGCGGCCTCGAATGTCGGCGCCAGCATCGAGCCTCGCCACGCCGCGGCGCGCGGCGCGGGCGTCAAGCCCGCGAGCACGACGGCGACAAGCACGATCAACAAACCGCGAACCACGCCGAAGACCGCGCCGAGCGCGCGATCGGCAAGCGACAGGCCGGCAGCCTTGATCAATGCCGAGACCAGCATCGCGATCACACCGATCACCACCAGCGCCAGCACCGTCACCGCCACGAACGCCATCCCGAGGCGTAAGACTGGCGGCTGCAGGCCAACCGGAAGCCATGCCGCCGCTGCCGGGGCCACGGCGCGCGCCAGCAGCAAAGCAGCCACCCAGGCCACCAGCCCGATCAATTCGCGCACCACCCCACGGACCGCGCCGAGCAACAGCGACAGGGCCACGATGGCGCACACCGTCAGATCGAACCAGGTCATGGCCGGGGACTCCAGGACTACTCACCTTGCCGAACCACCTTCAGGTCGCTTGGTGCGAGATCGAGCGACAGCAGCTTCGCCCGGGCAGCATCGGCGGCATCATGCGCCGCAAATGGTCCGGCACGCACCCGCGTCTTGAGACCGGCAGACGTCTTTGTGGCCTCGGTGTACCCCGGCAGGTCTAGCGCGCGGACGCGCTCGACGAGTTGCTTCGCATTGTTCGGATCGGAAAAAGCCCCGAGCTGTATCACCCAGGGCCCGTTGGCGGTGGGCGCCCCGGGTTTTGCATTTGCCGTTGACTCGACAGCTGCCGCCGACGCCACCGGCGCAACCGGTTTGCGAGGCTCCGCTGGTTTTCCCGGTTCGTCGCGTTTCCGGGGCTCGTCCGGCTTGCGCGGGGACTCCTGCCTGGCGGTGTCGTCCGGCGTGCGCGGCTCGACACCTTTCATCACCGGGGATTCCGGTTTGCCGGTCGAACTTGCGCTGGCGGAAGGGAGCGCGGCGGGCGGCGGTGTGCGCGCTGCCTCGCCGGATGGTGTGGGGATAACCGCCAATGGCGGCACCTGCCTGGGCACCACCGGAGGATCAGGTGGCTTGCCGTCGGGCCTACCAGAGGTGAGTGGCGAACCGGGTGCGCCGCCCGGTGACGCCAGCGGCCCCGGGGTGGCAGGCACGGCGGAAGCTGGTGGCCGCTCCGGAAACTTCGACTCGGCGGAGCCCTGTGGCGGGATGGTGACGACGACATTCGGCGCCAGCGGCCGGGATTCGTTGTCGAGCACCATGGGCAGGAAAACAACGACCAGCAGGACCAGCACGATCGCGCCGACCAGGCGGCGGCGTGCCCGCTTTCGCAATTGAAGTTCGTCGTCGGTGACAGGCTGGGCCATCGGTCAGGCGCCCCGGCGCGCAAGCTGCATCAGCGCCTGCGACACGGTTAGGAAGGATCCGAACACAACGATTCTATCATCGACGCCTGCCGCTTCCCGCGCTGCGGCGAGCGCCTCGACCACAGTGCCGAAGCGCTCGACTGGATCGAACACCTGCTCGGCATCGAGCGCGGCATCGAGGCGCGAGACCGGGGCGCCGCGCGGCCCACCCAATGGCGCCAGATACCATCGATCGGCACCTGCCCTGAGGGCGCGAACCACACCTTCGATGTCCTTGTCGGCGAGCATGGCGAACACGAACAGGGTACGGCGGATACCGCTCATGCCTGCCAGCACGGCCGCCAAACGCTCGGCGGCGTGCGGATTGTGCGCGACATCCAGGATCGTGACCGGTCGTCCCGCGAGTACCTGGAAACGCCCCGGAAGATCGGCGCGCAACAGGCCCTGCCGCACCGCGCCCATCGAGATCGGCAGCCGCTCGCGCAAGGTGTCCAGCGCGGTGATGGCGGCGGCCGCGTTGCCGAGTTGATGGGCTCCGCGCAGCGCCGGCTGCGGCAAGCCGGCCCGCATGCCGCCAGGACCCGAATAGCGCCATTGCATGCCGTCGGAGTCCGCCCGGAAGTCGGCGCCGATTCGCAGGACCCGCGCGGCCACCCCGGCGGCATGATCGAGCAGCGTGTACGGCGGATCCGGCTCGGCGATCACGGCCGGCCGGCCACCGCGAAAGATGCCTGCCTTTTCGAAACCGATAGCCTCGCGTGTCGGCCCGAGGTACTCGGTATGGTCGAGGCCGATACTGGTGATGACCGCGCAGTCGGTGTCGAAGGCATTGACCGCGTCCAGGCGTCCGCCCAGCCCCACTTCCAGCACAGCGACATCGAGTCGGGCCCGATCGAAATGCCATAAGGCAGCGAGCGTACCGAACTCGAAATAGGTCAATGGCACCAGGCCACGAGCAGCCTCGACGGCGGCAAACGCGGCGCAAAGATCGCCATCCGACAGGTTCTCGCGGTCGACACGTACACGTTCGTTGTAGGCAAGCAGGTGCGGGCTGGTATAGCACCCGACGCGATACCCGCCCTCGGCGAGCATGGCCTCCAACAGCGCACAGGTGGACCCCTTGCCGTTGGTGCCCCCGACGGTGATGATCGGAAATCGAACCTGCATGCCGAGGCTATCGCGAACCGCGGCAACCCGCTCGAGGCCCATGGCGACCGGTTGCGGATGCTGGCGCTCGATGTATGCCAGCCAAAGCGCAAGCGGCGCATCCGGTGCCGGCGTCCCCACCTCGATGCGGTCGACCTTCACCCCGACTGCCGCGGCGTCGAAATCAGCGCGCGCCCGGCCGCGTGCAAAGGCTATGGCCCGCTGCGGGGTTGGCGAGGCGCAGAGCAGCCTGGGAGTGCTGGATGAAGGGACCTCCAAAACGAAGGGCCCCCGTCCGCAGGGTCTCCCGAGGAACGGGGTGCGCCCTCGAGGGGGAAGGCGCAGCGCAGCGCAGCCTGGGGGTGGGCCTTCTCACGTTGCCTTCGGGCGCGCCAGCAGGCGCAACAGATTAACGATCCGGTCGCGCATCTGCCGCCGGTCCACGATCATGTCGATCGCGCCATGTTCCAGCAGGAACTCGGAGCGCTGGAAGCCCTCGGGTAGCGTCTGTCGCACGGTCTGCTCGATCACCCGCGGACCGGCGAATCCCACCAGGGCCTTGGGCTCGGCGATCACGACGTCGCCGATCATCGCGAAGCTCGCGGACACGCCACCCATGGTCGGATCGGTGAGCACCGATATGAACGGCAGCCGTGCCGCGGCAAGCCGGGTCAGCACGGCGGTGGTTTTCGCCATCTGCATCAGGGAGGTCAGCCCCTCCTGCATGCGGGCGCCACCGCTGGCGCTGAAACAGATGAATGGCAGGCCTTGCTCCACCGCCGTGCGCGCCGCGCGAACGAAGCGCTCGCCTACCACCGATCCCATCGATCCACCGAGGAAGCGAAACTCGAAAGCGACGGCAACCAGCGGCAGGTTGGCGATCGACCCCTGCATCGCGACCAGCGCATCCTCTTCTTCGGTTTCGGCTTGCGCCTGATCGAGGCGTTCGATGTAGCGCCTGCTGTCGACGAACTTGAGGAAATCGACCGGAACCACCTCCGCACCGATCTCGAAGCGTCCGTCGGCATCGAGAAAATAGTCGAGGCGCTCACGGGCGGTGATGCGCATGTGATGGTCGCACTTCGGGCAGACGCTCAGGTTCTGCTCAAGGTCGGCGCGGTAAAGCACGGTCTCGCAGACCTCGCACTTGGTCCACAGACCTTCCGGCACGGCCTTGCGCGCCGCGCCCGCGTTGCGCTTGATCTTCGGCGGCAACAGCTTCTGCAACCAGCTCATCGCGACCTCGTCTGCAGTTTTCGCATTGCGCAGCGGAAGGCCGATCCTGCTCGGCAGGCGGATGGGTTCAGGAATCCATGGCGCGCCGGATCCCGCCGACGAGCCGCCCCAGATTGCCAACCACTTCACCGGGCGCCGAGTTCTCGATCTCCTGCACCAACCGGCTGCCTATCACGACGGCATCCGCGATGCGGGCGATCGCCCGGGCGGTTTCGCCGTCACGGATGCCGAACCCTACACCGATCGGGAGATCGACATGTTTGCGGATCTGGGGAATCTTCGCAGCCACCTCGTCGAGATCGAGATTGGCGGCGCCGGTCACACCCTTGAGCGATACGTAGTACACGTAACCGCTGGCGAACCGGGCAATATCGTCCATGCGCTGTTCGACGGATGTGGGTGATAGCAGGAATATGCAGTCGATGCCGCTGGCGGCCAGCACACTGTGCAAGCCGGCGCTTTCTTCGGGCGGATAGTCGACCACGAGCACGCCGTCGACACCGGCGCTCACCGCGCCGGCGGCGAAGGCGGCATAGCCCATGGACTCGATCGGGTTGGCATAGCCCATGAGCACCACCGGTGTCGCGTTGTCGGTGCGGCGGAACTCGCTGACGAGCGCAAGGCAATCGCGCAGCGACGTGCCGTGCTTGAGCGCGCGTTCGCTGGATCGCTGGATGGTCGGTCCATCGGCCATCGGGTCGGAAAACGGCACGCCCAGCTCGAGGATGTCGGCACCGGCCGCCACCAGGCAGTGAAGGATCGGAACCGTCGTGGCCTTGTCCGGGTCGCCGGCGGTGACGAACGGAATCAAGGCCTTTCGGCCGTTGGCACGCAGTGCGGCAAACACCCCGGCGATACGCGAGGTCGCCATCAGAACGTGATGCCGGAATGGCGCGCGACGGTGTTCATGTCCTTGTCGCCACGGCCGGAGAGATTGACCAGCAGCACCTGCTCGGGCGGCAGGGTCGCCGCGAGTTTCATCGCGTAAGCCACCGCATGGCTCGACTCGAGCGCCGGGATGATGCCTTCGAGCCGGCAGGTAAGATGAAAGGCCTCGAGCGCCTCGTCGTCGGTCACGGCGACGTACTCGGCGCGCCCGGTATCCTTGAGCCAGGCGTGCTCGGGACCTACGCCCGGGTAATCCAGTCCCGCCGATATCGAGTGGGTCTCGGTGATCTGGCCGTTCTCATCCTGCATCAGGTAGGTACGGTTGCCATGGAGCACGCCCGGCCGGCCCGCGCAAAGGGTCGCAGCGTGCTTGCCACTGTCCAGGCCCAGGCCCGCCGCCTCGACCCCGATCAGGCGCACGTCGCGATGCGGAATGTAAGGATAGAAAGCACCCATGGCATTGGATCCACCACCGACACAGGCGAGGATCGCGTCGGGTTGCCGTCCGATCACCTCGGGCAGTTGCGTCAGCAGTTCCTTGCCGACCACCGAATTGAAGTCGCGGACCATCATCGGGTACGGGTGTGGCCCGGCCACGGTGCCGATGATGTAGAAAGTGTTCTCGACGTTGGTGACCCAGTCGCGCATGGCTTCGTTGAGCGCATCCTTGAGGGTCTTCGATCCACTCTCGACCGGCACGACGGTGGCGCCGAGCAACTTCATGCGATAGACGTTCGGGGACTGCCGCTGGATGTCTTCCGAGCCCATGTAGACCACGCACTCCATGCCGTAGCGCGCCGCGATGGTGGCGGAAGCAACCCCGTGCTGACCGGCACCGGTTTCGGCGATGATCCGCCGCTTGCCCATGTGGCGGGCGACCAGCGCCTGGCCGATGGTATTGTTGATCTTGTGCGCACCGGTGTGATTCAGATCCTCGCGCTTGAACCAGATCTGGGCACCGCCGCTTTTCTCCGACAGCCGTCGCGCGTGGTAGACCGGGCTCGGACGGCCGACGTAGTGCTTGAGTTCGTGCGCGAATTCGGCGAGGAAGGCCGGATCGGTGCGCAGTTTCTCGTACTGATCGCGCAGTTCGTCGAGCGCATGGATCAGCGTTTCCGCCACGAACACCCCACCGTAGGGGCCGAAGTGGCCCTTGCGGTCCGGCAGGTCATACATCTGCATCTCGAACTCCTCGCATGAAATCGGACAGCTTGTCGTGATCCTTGAAGCCCTTGGCACGCTCCACACCGCTGGAGACATCGACCGCCCAGGGCCGCACCGCTCGCACCGCAGCGGCGACATTGCCGCTGTGAAGACCACCCGCGAGAATCACCGGGAGCGGCAGGGCGCGCGGAATTGCCGCCCAGTCGGCCTGGATCCCGGTACCGCCGGCCTGGCCGGGCACGAAGGCGTCGAGCAACAGGCCGCGCGCCCGATGAAAAGCAGCCGCGAATTGTAGCAAATCGATCCCCGGTCTCACCGCCACCGCCTTGATGAACGGAAGCCCGTGACGCTCACACTCCGCTGGCGCTTCGCTGCCATGGAACTGCAACAGGTCGAGCGGAACATCGCGCAGGATCTGCTCGATCTCCACCTCCGCGGCATCCACGAACAGACCGACGCTGGTCACGAACGGCGGTAAGGCCCGCACGATTGCCGCGGCGGTCTCGGGGTCCACGGCACGCGGACTCGCTCGATGAAACACCATGCCGATAGCGTCGGCACCGACGGCAGCCGCGGCGAGCGCGTCTTCGATGCAGGTGATTCCACAGATCTTGACGCGAACGGACATCAGGGGAGTACCGAGGGGTCGGGGCCGGCGGCCAGGCCAGTATCGGCGGAGTATTTCACGCCGGTGAGATACAGGCCATCGGCCATGAATGTCGGTGCCGCGCGCGCGCGGTCGCGCCCGGCCAGCACGGTGGCGATCCACGCCGGATCGCGGCGCGCCGCTCCGACATAAACCAGTGCACCGACGAGGTTGCGAACCATGTGCTGCAGAAATGCGTTCGCGCCGAAGTCGAAGCGCACGACGCTGCCGCTCACGTGGATGTCGGCGCGAACCAGGTTCCGGATCGGTGATTTCGCCTGGCAATCGGCGGCGCGAAATGCGCTGAAGTCGTGTTCGCCCACGAGCGTGCAAGCCGCGACCCGCATCGCATCGACGTCGAGGGCCCCATGCCACCAGCCGGCGCGGCCGTGTTCCAGGCCAAGGCGCTGGCGGCGACACACCAGGACATAGCGATAGTGGCGTTCGACTGCCCCGAAGCGGGCGTGGAACCCGTCCGGCACGTCGATGGCCCACAACACAGCCACGCCGGCGGGCAGCAACGCGTTGACCCCTCGGGTCCAGGCGGAACCCGGGCGCAGGTTGGGGGCATCGAAGTGGACCACCTGCCAGCAGGCATGTACCCCGGCATCGGTGCGGCCCGCGCACACCGTCGTGATCGCCGCGCCACCGATGACCGACAGGGCGGCCTCAAGGGCGTCCTGCACACCGCAGCGCGCAGGCTGCGTCTGCCAACCACAGAAGGTGCGACCGTCGTATTCGATGCCGAGAGCGATGCGCATTGGTGTCAGAAACCGCCGCGCCCAAGTGGCGCCGCTCGATGCCTAGAGGAGGATCAGCGAGCCCCGGACCGCCTCAGATCGGCGAAGCGAGCGGGCACAACATCCGCAGCCCCCCCCCGAAGGAATGCTGAGCCCCCTCGATGGGGAAGGCGAAGCGCGGCAATGCCGAACGAGGCAATCTCTGAAGCGGAGGGGCAGCGCCCACAGGGTCCCCCGAGGACGCGGCGCCCCCTTGGGGGAAGGCGAAGCGCAGCCTGGGGGTGGCGAACGAAGGGAAATGCGAAGCGAAGGGACCCCGTCCGCAGGGTCCCCCGAGGAACGGGGCGCCCCCTGGAGGGGGAAGGCGAAGCGCAGCCTGGAGGTGGACGTCACCTCAGGGCGGCGAGCACCGTCTGCGCCGACTTCTTCTGCTCCGCATCACCTTCCTCGAGTACCTCCTGGAGGATCTCGCGCGCGCCTTCCTTGTCGCCCATTTCCTGGTATGCCTTGGCGAGATCGAACTTGGTCTGGACGTCGTACCACTTTTCGTCCTTCTCGCCGCTTGCGGGCGAGCTGCCACCGCCGAGGTCGAGGTCGATGCCGGAAAGGTCGATGTCCGGTGCCGCGGTGACCGGGCTGCCGGTCCCCATGTCCATGTCCATGTCCGACAGGTCGAACATGATGCCGCCATCGTCTTCGGGAGTGGCGGCCGATGCCGCTTCGGGTGTGCCCGAGAGGGCGGAATCACCGCTCACGTCGAAGTCGAAGTCGAGATCACCGCCGGCCGCGGTGGCGGCAGTGGTGCCCGCCACCGGCGCGGACATCCGTACCGTCGCTTCGGTGCCGAGACCCGCGAGGGTGGCGCCGGGGTCGAAGGCGGCATTGTCGGCGGAAGGCGGCAGCGTGCTGTCGGCCGAGCTGACATCGAAGTCGGTCTCGGTCAGGCTCGAGGAGGTCGCTTCGCCGCTGAGGCTACCGAGATCGATGTCGGTCGAGGTGCCGGTCGGACCGCCCTCGGCTTCGTCGAACCCGAGGTTGAAATCGAGATTCTCGGCGGACGCGGCCACAGCATCGGCCGCTGCCGCGGCGGCAGCGAGACCCGCAACGCCGGTAACGACCGTCGTCGCGCCGCCATCGTCCGAACCGGCTCCCGGACGTGCCGATGCATACCGCGGATTCTCCGGATCGATCTGGTGGCCGAGCGCGACCGCCTTGTTCCAGAGTTCACCGCGCCCGCCGGTACCGATCTGGAGTTCCTTGGCGATCTGGTCGAATGCGGCGACGTCCTTGCGCTTGGCGTAGAGCTCCAGCAGTTTGCCATGCAGTTCGTAGCGTTTCGGGGTGGCCGCAATCGCTTCCTTGAGCCGCTCTTCCGCCAGATTGTCGCGCCCGTAGGTCAGGAAGATCTCGGCCTCGGCAAGGGCGTCGCCCTCTTCATCGGGGTCAGCGGAAATGGCAGATGCCTCATCGGTCCGTCGCGCGTTGTCCGCGACGGCGACCGTCTCATCCGCGACCGGGTTTTTCTTGAAGATGCCGCGACCGGCGGCTTTGGTCGCCGGGGTGTCCGGGACACCGGTGCGACGACGCTTTGCCATCATGTAGCCGACACCGCCCAGCCCCAGCAGGCCGACGATACCGCCACCGAGCAGGGCAGGATTTTGCAGGACTTCGTCGACGAGGTTCGCTGGCGGAGGCGGGGGTGGCAGCACGAACTTGCGTTGGGGTTTCGGCGGCGGCAGCGGCTCCTGGGTCGCACCGGGCACGGCGGGAACCGGCGCGGCGGCAGTACCCGGTTGTAGCGTCTTCGCCGGTTCCACCGGTGGTATCGCAACCGGTTTCTCTTCCCTGGCCGCCGCTGGCGGCGATGGGGCGGCGGCGAGCTTCGATGCTTCTGCGCCGCTCTTGGACTTCATTTCCATCAAGACCTGCATATCCTTGACGGTTTTCTCGAGCGTGGCGACGCGCATGTTCGCTTCTTCGACCGTCTTGTTCTTCGCCACCACTTCTTCTTCGAGGCTGCGCACCCGGTCGGCACCGGCTTTGCCGTCCTTCGCCGGCCCGGCCGATTTACCGGGTTCGCCCTTGGACAGCTTCAGGACTTCCTTGGGGGCTTCGGGGGATGCGGAAACCTTGTCTTCCACCTTGGTTGTCACTGACCCGGACGCCGACCGGCCCGACCCCGCTTCGGCGGCCGCCGCGCCGCCTACGACCGCGGCGAGGCGCTCCCGATAGGCATTCCAGTCAGCGGCCTGCACCCGTACTTCCTTGTGCGCATCCGCAGCAGTGACCGCAGCAACTTCAGTGGCGTCGGGCAGCCGAAGCACGCGACCGGCGCGAAGACGATTCATGTTCTTGCCGACGAAAGCCTCGGCATTGTTCCGGTACAACAACACCAGCATCTGGTCCAGGGAAACGTCCGCAAGCTTGTGGGTCTGCGCAATCTTCTCGAGGGTATCACCGCGCTTGACCTTGACCTCGCCGCCGGTGATCGGTTTCGGCGTGGAACCTGTTGCCGGCACGGAGGCCGATGGAGCAGCTTCGACGGCGCCGGGCGCCGGTTTGGCCGGTGCCGGCTCGGCCCTGGGTTCGGGCGCGGCAGGAGCAGCTTTGACTTCGGGGGCGGGCTTCGCCGCTTCGGTATCGGTGATCGTGGGAGGATCGACCAACGCCGTGTAGGCGCGAACCAGACGGCCGGAAGTCCATGACAATTCGACCAGGAAGTCGATGAACGGCTCGTTCAGCGGCTGATAGGAAACCACCTTGACGTAGGAGTCGCCGTTGGGGCGCTTTTCGACTGACAGCTTGAGCCCGGAAACATAGGCAACGAAGGGCAGATCGGCCTGCTTGAAGGCATCGGGAGAAGCCAGTTTCACCGCGAGGGACGACGCTTCGTCCTTCTTGACCGAAACCAGATCGATTTCGGCACGGAAAGGCTGGCCGAGCGACGACACGACGTTGAGTTTGCCGAGCCCTGCCGCATAGGTCGCCGCGGACCACGCGCCGAGAGCCATCGCCAAGGCGATCGCGCGAACCAGAGATTTGCCCACCGGACCACCCTTGGATGTCGAGATGTATAACAAAATTAACATCATGGGGTTAGAGATGCAAGCTAATCTCGCCTCTCATGAAAGCCCCGGTTCAGGGTTCTTTTTTCGACTGATTTTGGGATTTGACGGTGGTTTCGCCTCGAACTGAACGCCCCCCTTCGACGCACCGCCCGAACCGATCACAAAACTCGCTCCAGCTTGCAAGCATATCCCTGGCGGGCATGGCCTGAATCCAGTGTGAGGGCCCGCTGACTACGGCTCGGCGGCAAACGGTGTCAGCGTTCGATCAGGATGCGCAGCATCCGCCGCAGAGGTTCGGCAGCCCCCCAGAGCAACTGGTCGCCCACCGTGAAGGCCGAGAGGTAGCTGGGTCCCATGGGCAACTTGCGCAATCGCCCTACCGGCACCTCCAGTTTTCCCGATGCGGCTGCCGGGGTCAGCGCGGCAAGACTGGCTTCACGGGTATTCGGGATCACCCGCACCCACTCATGGGCTGCCGCCAGCAGCGCTTCGACGTCGGCCAGGGGAACATCGCGCCTGAGCTTGATGGTCAACCCCTGGCTGTGGCTGCGCATGGCGCCGATGCGAACACAGATGCCGTCGACCGGGATCGCGTCGGCACCGGCGCGGCCGATGATCTTGTTGGTCTCGGCCATGCCCTTCCATTCTTCCCGGCTTTGGCCATTGCCCAGGTCCTTGTCGATCCAGGGCAACAGGCTGCCCGCCAGCGGGTGGCCGAACTGCGCCGTCGGAAAATCGAAACTGTTGATCGCCTGCGCGATCACGCTGTCGATCTCGAGGATGGATGCGTCGGGACGCTCGAGCAGATCGGCCGCGGCGGCGTGGGCGGCGCCCATCTGCTGCACCAGTTCGCGCATGTTCTGGGCGCCGGCACCCGACGCGGCCTGATAGGTCATCGCCGACACCCATTCGACCAGCCCGGCCTCGAACAACCCGGCGAGCGCCATCAGCATCAGGCTCACGGTGCAGTTGCCGCCGATGAAGTTGCGGCCCCCCGCTGCCAGCGCCGCGTCGATCACGCCACGATTGACCGGGTCGAGGATGATCACGGCGTCGTCGCGCATGCGCAACGCCGACGCGGCGTCGATCCAGTAGCCGTTCCACCCCGCCGCGCGCAGCTTCGGGAACACCTCGTTGGTGTAATCGCCGCCCTGGCAGGAGACGATGGCATCCATGGTGGCCAAAGCGGCGATGTCGTCGGCGTCCAGCAACGGCCCGGTGTCGCGACCGACCGCCGGCCCGGCGCCGCCGACATTCGAGGTACTGAAGAACATCGGCTCGATCCCCTCGAAATCGCGCTCCCAGACCATGCGCTGCATCAGCACGGCGCCGACCATGCCGCGCCACCCCACGAACCCTACCCGCATATCCGCCATTTTCGTTCTCCGCGACAACCGCTGTCTGCTATCGATGCTGCCGGGCGAGCGCCGCCACCACGGCGGCCCCCATCTGCGCCGACCCGACCGTGGACTCGCCCGGGCGGGCGATGTCGGCGGTGCGCAGACCGTCGCTCAACACCTGGCGCACCGCACGCTCGATGCGATCGGCGGAGGTCTCGTCGTTGCCCGAATACCGCAGCAACATGGCAACCGAGAGAATGGTCGCGAGCGGGTTGGCGACCCCCTTGCCGGCGATATCGGGCGCCGAACCGTGGATCGGTTCGTATAGTCCCTTGTTGTTCGCGTCGAGCGACGCCGACGGCAGCAGGCCGATCGACCCGGTCAGCATCGACGCCTCGTCGGACAGGATGTCACCGAACATGTTGCCGGTGAGCATCACGTCGAACTGCTTGGGCGCACGCACCAGTTGCATCGCCGCATTGTCGACGTACATGTGCGACAGCTCGACATCGGGATAGGCCGCGCCCACCTCGGTCACCACTTCGCGCCAGAGGATGCTGGTATCGAGAACGTTCGCCTTGTCCACGGAGCAGAGGCGTCGCGACCGCTTGCGCGCGATCGCGAAGCCCACGTGGGCGATGCGGCGGATCTCCGACGCCGAATACTTCATCGTGTCGAAGCCTTCGGGCTCACCGTTGTCGAGCGTGCGCCGGCCGCGCGGCTGACCAAAATAGATGTCGCCGGTGAGCTCGCGCAGGATCATCAGATCCAGACCCGCGACCAATTCGGGCTTGAGCGACGACGCGTCGGCGAGCTCTGGATAGACGATGGCGGGACGCAGGTTGGTGAACAGCCCGAGCGCCTTGCGGATGCGCAGCAGGCCCTGCTCGGGCCGTTCGGCCCGCGGCAACGTGTCGTATTTCGGGCCGCCAACGGCACCCATCAGCACCGCATCCGCCGCTTCGGCCAACGCCAGCGTCGATGCCGGCAACGGATCGCCGGTCGCATCGTGAGCCGCGCCGCCGATCGGCGCCGTCTCCATCTCGACACGCACACCGTCGGTGCGCAACGCGAGCAGGACTTGCATCGCCTGCTCGACAATCTCGGGCCCGATGCCGTCACCGGGCAATACCGCAATCTTCATGGTTCGGTTCCGGAGTCGCGAATGGAAATGCCGCGGGCGCGCATGGCAGCACCACAGGGTTCCCCGAGGATGCTGCGCCCCCTGGAGGGGGAAGCCGCAGCGCAGCGCAGGCTGGGGGTGGGCGTCACAGTAGCACCACAGGGCCCCCCGAGGATGCTGCGCCCCCTGGAGGGGGAAGCCGCAGCGCAGCGCAGGCTGGGGGTGGGAGTCACCTCAGCCAAACAGCCAGGGCTGCGCCGCGCGATGCGATTGCTCGAACGTCCGGATCGCCTCCGCGTGCGCAAGTGTCAAGCTGATCTCGTCGAGCCCTTCGAGCAGGCAGTGCTTGCGGAAAGCACCGACCTCGAAGCCATGGCCGACGCCCTGCGGCGTCGTCACCTGCTGCGCGGCCAGATCGACCGTCAGTCGGTAGCCGGGCGTCGCGATCGTCGCCTCGAAAAGGGCATCCACGGTCTGTGCCGGGAGCACCACCGGCAGCAGCCCGTTCTTGTAGCAGTTGTTGAAGAAGATATCGGCGAACGATGGTGCGATCACCGCACGAAAACCGAAATCGAGGAGCGCCCACGGCGCGTGTTCACGCGACGAGCCGCAGCCGAAGTTTTCGCGGGTGAGCAGGATCTGCGCTCCCTGGTAACGCGGCGAATTCAGGATGAAGTCGCGGTTGAGCGGGCGCGTCGAGTTGTCGATGCCGGGCTCGCCGTGATCGAGATAGCGCCAGGCGTCGAACAGGTTCGGCCCGAAGCCCGTGCGCTTGATCGACTTCAGGAACTGCTTGGGGATGATGGCGTCGGTGTCGACGTTGGCACGATCGAGGGGCGCCACCAGACCATTCAGGGGAACGAACTTTTCCATGTCACTTCTTCTTGCCGTTGTTGAGTTGGTCGCCGACCGCCCTGGCGTCCTTCCTGATGCCTTCCCAGGTATTGCAGGCGGACAGGCCCGGAACCACCAGTGCGAGCAGATCAGCGCACACGAGCTTCACTCTCGCTTGCATCAGAAGGCCTTGCGCACGTCGACGAAGTGACCGGCGATCCCCGCCGCCGCGGCCATCGCCGGACTCACCAGATGGGTGCGCCCGCCGGCGCCCTGGCGACCTTCGAAATTGCGGTTCGACGTAGACGCGCAACGTTCGCCCGGTTCGAGCCGGTCGTCGTTCATCGCCAGGCACATCGAACACCCCGGTTCGCGCCATTCGAAGCCGGCGGCGATGAAGACCTGGTCGAGCCCTTCCGCCTCGGCGGCGCGCTTGACCGGCCCGGAGCCCGGAACGACCATCGCGAGCTTGACGCTGGCGGCGAGCTTTCGGCCCTTTACGACCAGCGCGGCGGCGCGCAGGTCTTCGATGCGCGAGTTGGTGCAGGAGCCGATGAAGACTTTGTCGATGCGGATGTCGGTGATGGCGGTATTGGCCGCGAGACCCATGTACTCGAGGGCGCGTTCGACCGACGCGCGGCGCAACGGATCGGCGATCAGCGCCGGATCCGGAACCCGGCCGTCGATCGTGTCGACCATCTCGGGTGACGTACCCCAGGTGACCTGCGGCGCGATGTCCTCGGCCTGCAGCTCGACGGTGCGATCGAACCCGGCGCCAACATCGCTGTGCAGCGTCTTCCAGTAAGCCACGGCCTGCGCCCAGCCAGTGTCGGACGGCGCGAACGTGCGTCCACGCAAATAGGCGATGGTGGTTTCGTCGGCGGCCACCATGCCGGCACGCGCGCCGGCCTCGATGGCCATGTTGCACAACGTCATGCGCCCTTCCATCGACAGATCGCGGACGGCGCTGCCGCCGAACTCGATGGCGAATCCGGTGCCGCCCGCCGTGCCGATGCGGCCGATCACGGCCAGCGCCATGTCCTTGGCGGTCACGCCGCGGCCCAGCGTCCCGTCGACGCGCACCAGCATGCAGCGCGCCTTCTTCATGTTCAGGCACTGGGTGGCCAGCACATGCTCCACCTCCGAGGTGCCGATGCCGAACGCGAGGGCGGCGAAAGCACCGTGGGTACTGGTGTGGGAATCGCCGCACACCACGGTCATGCCCGGCAGCGTCGCGCCCTGCTCCGGGCCGATGACGTGGACGATGCCCTGGCGCTCATCGAGAAACGGGAAATAGGCCTTGGCGCCGAATTCGCGGATGTTGGCGTCGAGCGTCTCGACCTGCGTCCGCGAGATCGGATCGCGGATGCCCTGGTCCCAGTCGCGGGTGGGGGTGTTGTGATCAGCGGTCGCGACAATCGAATCGATGCGCCACGGCTTGCGCCCGGCCAGCTTGAGGCCTTCGTAGGCCTGCGGGCTGGTCACCTCATGCACCAGGTGCCGGTCGATGTAGACGAGCGCCGTGCCGTCGGCTTCCTCGCGCACCACATGACTGGACCACAGCTTGTCGTAGAGTGTTAAGGCTGACATGTCGAAGCTCCGGATAGCCGGTGATTATGTCACAGCCGTTTCGCCGGAGACGGCGACCGGTTCGCGCAACCAGCGGGCCGTGACCAGCACCGCGACCACGGCGGCAACCGCCCCGGCAGTGAAGGTCCACCCGCCACCCACCCGCTCCCAGAGCATGCCGCTCGCCAGGCCGCCCGCCGCGCCGCCCGCCCCGAACCCGACCCCGGAATAGAGCGCCTGACCCTTCGACTGGTGACGCCCGCCGAAGTAGCGGTGGGTGAGTGCCACGCCGGCACCATGGAAGCAGCCGAACGTGGCCGCATGCAGCACCTGCATGGCGATCACGATGGTCACCGAGTCGGGCACCCAGCCGATCAGCAGGAAGCGCAAGGCCGCGGCCGCATACGCGAACAGCAGCAATGACCTGGCGCCGAACCGACCGACGAGCCGCGACCATCCCGTGAACACGGCGATTTCGCAGACGACGCCGAGCCCCCACAGCAGGCCGACGTCGGCTTTCGAGTACCCGTGGCCAACCAGCCAGATCGAATAGAACGTGTGATACGGGCCGTGCGCGACCGACATGAGGAAGCAGCCGCACAACAGCGCGAGCACCTCCGGTCGTCGCACGATGGCACCGACGCCGGTATCGTCGTCGTGCCGGGCAGCGCTGTGCGCCTCGGGCAGGACGAATGCGGTGCCGGCATGAACCAGCAGCAGCCCGACGATGAGCCAGGGCAGCGAGCGCACGCCGGCAGCATCGAGCAGGAACCCGCCTGCCGCCACCACCAGCACGAAGCCGACCGAACCCCACGCCCGGATGCGCCCGTAGCCGTGGGCGCGTGCACCGAGATGCGCCATGGTGGTCGCCTCCACCAGCGGCAGCGATCCCGACCAGAACAGATTCATCGCCAGCATCACGGCAAACAGCCAGGCGAACGAGTGGCCGGCAAAGACCCCGCAGAACAGCACCAGCGTCGCGACCGTGGTGGCGCGCACGATCGGCGCGCGAGCACCGCGCGCGTCCGCCAGCCATCCCCAGAACGCCGGCCCGAGCATCCGCGTGACCGGCACCAGTGCCAGCAGCGTGCCGATCTGCGATGCCGACAACCCGACCGACTCGAGGTACAGCGGCCAGAACGGCGCGTAGGCGCCGAGAAACGCGAAGTACCAGAAGTAGAAGATGGCGAGGCGGAAGCCCGCAACCGTGTTGGGCATGGACCGGGCCTATTCGAACTCTCGATCGGCGATCCGGCGGCGCACCAGCCACACCAGCACCGCCACCATCAGCACCCAGCCGATGATCCGGGTGAAACCGGCTACGCCGGTGTCGTGGGTGAGCACGCCCCAGCGCGAGAAGATCTCGGTCCAGTCGTGCTCGCCGCCGCCGACCAGCGGCAGTTCGTGCGCGCGGGCGTCGGCCATGTAGCGCGCGATGTTCCAGAGATTCTCCGCCAGCCAGAGCAGCGCGACCGCGAACGACGCGGTCTCGCGCCGCCACCAGAAACTCGCCGCCACCACCGCGGGAAAAACCAGTTGTCCGAGAGTGCCGCCGTAGACGGTGATGCGCTCGCCCAGCAGCAGGCCGAAGAATGGATGTCCGGCTTCGTGAAACGCGAGGTTCGCGCCATCGAGGAGGTGGACCCACTCCTCCCCCGTATGGGCGAACCACGCGCAATAGAGCGAGAAGACACAGGCGCCCGCGATCGCCGGCGTGGAGACCGGCTTCCAGTCGGCAGCCGCGACTTCACGCCACCGGTCGCCAAAGCCCACTACTGCGCGTCGGGATCGGTCGAGGTCCGCGACGGGTTCAGCGGAAACCTCTCCCTGGCACCGGCCGGGGCCTGTGCGGCGATCCGTGGCGTGATGGTCTCAACGTCAGCGTTCTGGGCACGGTGGCGCAGCGCGTGATCCATCAGCACCGCGGCCAGCATCGCCTCCGCGATCGGCGTCGCGCGGATGCCGACACAAGGATCATGGCGACCGAAGGTCTCGACCGTGACCGGATTGCCGCTCTTGTCGATCGAGCGCCGCGCGAGACGGATGCTCGACGTGGGCTTGATCGCGACGTTGACCACGACATCCTGCCCGGTGGAGATACCACCGAGAATGCCGCCCGCGTTGTTCGAGAGAAACCCCTCGGGCGTCATCTCGTCGCTGTGCTCGGTGCCCTTCTGCGAAACCGACGCGAAGCCGGCGCCGATCTCGACGCCCTTGACCGCGTTGATGCTCATCATCGCGTAGGCGATGTCGGCATCGAGCTTGTCGTCGACCGGTTCTCCCCAACCCACTGGCACGCCGCTCGCGACGACGGTGACCTGCGCGCCGACCGAATCACCGGTCTTGCGCAGGCCGTCCATGAACGCCTCGAGTTCAGCAACGATGTCCGGATCGGCGCTGAAGAAAGGATTGGCACCCACGCCATCCCAGCAGCGGAAGCCCATCGGGATCGGGCCGAGCCGGGAGAGATAGCCGCGCACCTCCACGCCATGGCGCTCGCGCAGCCACTTCTTCGCGATCGCACCGGCGGCGACGCGCACCGCCGTCTCGCGTGCCGACTGCCGCCCGCCGCCGCGATGATCGCGGATGCCGTACTTCTGCCAGTAGGTGTAGTCGGCATGACCCGGGCGGAAGCTCTCGGCGATGTTGCCGTAGTCCTGGCTGCGCTGATCGGTGTTGCGGATCAGCAGGCCGATCGGTGTGCCCGTGGTGCGGCCCTCGAACACGCCCGACAGAATCTCGACCGTGTCGCTTTCCTTGCGCTGCGTGACGAAACGCGAGGTACCGGGCTTGCGGCGATCGAGGTCGCCCTGGATGTCGGCGGCTGACAGCGCCATGCCGGGCGGGCAACCATCCACGATGCAGCCGATGCCGGGGCCGTGGCTCTCGCCGAAGGAAGTGACGCAGAACAGACGTCCGAAGGTGTTGCCCGACATCGCAAAGTGCTCGACCGATCAATCGGCAATGCTAGCACGCACCTTCGGTGCGACGGTCAACCGAACTGGCGAGGCGGTCGCACCCATTTCTGGGAGGTCAGCAATGACGCGCTGGATCCTCGATCAGCGCCAAGGCTTCCCTCATCCCCGCCCCTTCTCCCAGGGGGAGAAGGGAGCAGTACACATCCCTCCCGGAAGGAGAACAGAGCAGTAATCATCCCTCTCCCCCCGGGAGCTGACCTTTGCGCATGCTGGACGCGGTTCTTCGCTCCCAGTCCCGCGTCGCGGTTAATTAGTGCCTGATCGAAAAGCAGTATTTACTATACATATCAATCGATTGCATCTAAAATGCAGACACGAAGATTCGGCACTTTGTGAGTCTGTTTGATTGTGCAAATGTGGCACGAGAAGCTGATTTCATAGGGGAGTTTGTACTTCTGGGGGCCGCAGTGAGGCGGTCGTTAGGGCTCGTTCCGAAACAAGTTGATGACTTCACGCCGGGTTGATCGAGTAGTTCCATTCGCCGTGGAACGCATCGGCGTCGATCTTGATGGTGGCGAAATCGGCATCGCTGACGGTCACGCCCTTGGGGTATGCGTTGGAGTCGAT
>JANXYG010000131.1 GCA_025350245.1 Betaproteobacteria bacterium | reverse complement strand
AGCAGCAGCTTCATGGGTCGATCCCGGAACTCCTGTTCAGGCCGGGCCGAGGCGATGACGCAGAATCGGCGCCGGGCACTTCGTTTTCCACGTCCGGCGCTTCAACGCGATCCGACCCGCTTTGGTCTGCTCCGGAACCGGTCGGCGCGCCCCCTCGTTTGCCGAGGAAGAAGGAGATCACCCAGTAGCCGACGATGAGACCCACCACGATGGTGATGATCTCCGCCCCGCTCATGGCCGAATCGCCTGCGTGAACCGCGCCTTTGCCGCCTCTAGCGATGACATGCGGGCACTGCCTTCCGGTTCGAAATCCATCTGCTCTTCCAGCCTGATCAGGCACTGGGCATTCACCGCGGCAAGCCCTTCTCCAGGAACCAGCCGCGCCGTGGCGGCCGTGAACGACTCGTCGACCGGCATCTTCGCGCAGAGCCTGCGCACGAGGTTGACCGAAAACGGCGGGCACACCAGGCATTCGAATGCCTGCCCTGCGAACTGCTTCGAGGACAGATGCAATCGGCGTCGCCGCCAGAACACCAGTCCGAGCGCGACGAGGATGTTCAGGTATAGCGCCGCGACCGTGCCCACCAGAAACGCAAAGCCCAATGGCAGAAAGAGCACGATCGGCAGCACCATGAAGAGCAGCAGTCCCGAGCCCATCGCGAACGGCTGCAGCAGTGCGATCTCGTCAGGCACCTGCAGTGGCCTGGCCACGCGTGCTTCGGGCGAGTCCCCTTCCAGGGACCACGAGAGCCGGAACAGCGGCCAGTGCGGCGTAAGGGGATTCGGCAGGTAAGGCTCGCGCGCGCCGAGCTTCAAGCCGTTGGCACCAAATCCGGCTCGCCAGCGGTTGCGCCAGCCGCGCACGAGCACGGCTTCGTTCCTGGCAAGCAACAGGAACGAGTCGTACCAATACAGCGCCAGGGTGAGCATCATCAGCAACGCCTCGGTGCTGAGCCTCACTGCGGGCGGTTTTTCTTGAAGACCTTGCCCAGCGTTGCCAGCACGGCGACCCCGCCGACCATGATCAGCTTCCAGGAAGCAACCAGCGTCGCGAGAATCACCTTCCAGAATCCGGTCTTTGCTATCACGGCTGCGGCGCCGCCAGCGACCAGCGCCGCCAGTCCGAACTCGGCCACCCGGTCGCCCTGCTTGAACTCCGAGTACTTCTCGCCCGCGTTGAAATCGAAACCGTTCAACGTCGCCTTGAATGTCTTCACGTCCTCGTCGAGGTGCTCCGGACTCGACACCAGCGTGACGCGCTCGTAGCCCGTTCGGCCCAGCAGGCGGACCGTGTAGTTGATGACGGGTTGCGAGTTGTCCGACGCATGCAGCTTCAAAGCCCACTCCAGGTGCCTGGACGCGGCATCGTAGTGCGGCGGGATATGCCAGCCGTCGGTGGTCAGTTCGGTCAGGCCGCGCTTGCGCCGCTCCTCGTTACCCGGGCCATCGCTTTCCTTGATCTGCTTCAACAACGCGTCGGCGTCGATCGTTTCGTCGTCCTTCACGTAGCCGACCGGGTCGAACTCGAAAGTGGCCCACCAGGTGTCGGACGAGAGGATGTTGGTTTCCGGACTGGGCAGGTTGCCCGTCAGTTCCAGAAACTTAGAGCTGTCGGCCTCGCCGAGAATCGCGGCATGAGCAGGAACGTCGATGCTCGCCCGGGTACCGAGCGCGCTCCTGGTCGGCCCCTGCTTCCATCCGAGGGCCTGGATCTGCTTCAGCATGTCGTCTTCCGAGGCCGCCCTGACGAGGCCGACCGGAACGCATCCGGCCAGGATGGCGGCCATCAACCAGTGAATCACTTTCTTCATTGCCGCCTCCACGTTCGGGTCTCGGGTCGAAAACTCTCTGGCGCGCGATGCGGACCTGCCGGGCGACAGTATCGCCTCCCCGCAAGCCGCCGGATCGCCCGCCTGGGGTGTCACCGATCGAACACTAATTGGTGGCTGCACGTTTTGCCAAGTGAATAATCATGCCAGCCCGCCGGGCTCGACAGAGTCCATAGAATGCATGGCATGACCCGGGCACACCCGTTGCCGCTATGTCACGGCCGCTATAATGCCGACTCGATTCCAGCGCCTGCCGGCGCCTTGCCCCACGCCATGATCTCCTTCAGCGGCCAGCCCCTGCTCCTCGACACCCTCGGACGCCCGCTGCGCGACCTGCGCATCTCGGTTACCGACCGGTGCAACTTCCGCTGCACGTACTGCATGCCGAAGGAGATCTACGGCAAGGACTTCCAGTTCCTCGAACGCGAACAACTGCTGTCCTTCGGCGAGATCCACCGCCTGGTGCGCATCTTCCGCGATCACGGCATCGAGAAGGTGCGCATCACCGGCGGCGAACCGCTGTTGCGCCGCAAGCTCGAGAAGCTGATCGAGATGCTCGCCTTCTACGACGACCTCGACCTCACGCTCACCACCAACGCCTCGCTGCTCAAGCTGAAGGCTCGCGCGCTCAAGGACGCCGGGTTGCGCCGGGTCACGGTGAGCCTCGACTCGCTCGACAACGCCACCTTCATGGCCATGAACGATGTCGACTTCCCGGTCGACAAGGTGCTCGAAGGCATCGAGGAAGCCGATCGCGTCGGCCTCACGCCGCTCAAGATCAACATGGTGGTCAAGCGCGGCGTCAACGACCACTCGGTGATCGAGATGGCGCGCTACTTCAAGGGCACCGGCCACATCCTGCGCTTCATCGAGTTCATGGACGTGGGCTCGACCAACGGCTGGAGCCTGCAACACGTGGTGCCCTCGCGCGAACTGGTGGCACACATCAACGCCGAGTTCCCGATCGAGCCGGCCGACCCCAACTATCGCGGCGAAGTCGCGGAGCGCTGGCGCTACCAGGACGGCACCGGCGAAGTCGGCTTCATCTCGTCGGTGACGCAGGCGTTCTGCAAGGACTGCACGCGCGCCCGGCTGTCGGCCGAGGGCCAGATCTTCACCTGCCTGTTCGCCACCCGTGGCACCGACCTGCGCTCGCTGATCCGTGGCGACGCCTCCGACGACGAGTTGTCGGCCGCCATCGGCCGGGTGTGGAGCAGCCGCACCGACCGCTACTCCGAGATTCGCACCGAGGCTACCGCCAAACTGCGTAAGGTGGAGATGTCCTACATCGGCGGCTGAAGGCCCTACGGCGGCGTCACGCCGCCTGCGCCAGGCTATAGCGCGTGCCCTCCACCATTGCCACCATTGCCACCATCGAACCCGTTCCATCCTGCCCGCCCCCAATGAGCACACTGCGCGACATCACCACCGCCGACGACTACGACCCGAATTCGATGCCGGTAGACCAGGCCCGGACGTACATCCGGACCATCCTCACCCCCGTCACCGCCGTCGAACAACTCCCTATCCGCAGCGCGCTCGGCCGCATCCTCGCCACCGACGTGATCTCGACCATCGACGTCCCCGGCCACGACAACTCGGCCATGGACGGCTACGCCGTGCGGCACGCCGACCTGAAAGCCGAAGCCGATGTCACCCTCACGTTGATCGGCACCTCGTTCGCCGGCAAGCCGTTCGCCGGCTCGGTCGCATCCGGCAAGGCGGTACGCATCTTCACCGGCGCCGTGATCCCGGCGGGCTGCGACACGGTGGTCATGCAGGAGCGGGCGAGCGTCGTCGACGGCAAGGTCAAGCTCGGCGCCGGCGTCAAGCCGGGGCAGAACACCCGCAAGGTCGGCGAAGACATCAAGGTCGGCGCCGTGGTGTTGCGCCAGGGTCAGCCGCTGCACCCGGCCGAGATCGGCCTGCTGGCCTCGCTCAACATCGGCGAGGTGCGGGTCTATCGGCGGCTGCGCGTGGCCTTCTTCTCCACCGGCGACGAGCTGGTCTCGATCGGCGGCACGCTCGGCCCGGGGCAGATCTACGACTCCAACCGTTACACCATGCACGGCATGCTCACGCGCCTGGGTTGCGAGGTGCTCGACATGGGCGTTGTCCGCGACACCCCCGAGGCGGTGGAAGCCGCGTTCGCCGAAGCCGCCGCCGCCGCCGACGTGGTGATGACCAGCGGTGGCGTGTCGGTCGGCGATGCCGACTACGTCAAGCAGATGCTCGACCGCCTGGGTGACGTGCTGTTCTGGAAGATCGCGATGAAACCGGGCCGACCTCTGGCTTACGGCCGCATCGGCAAGGCCCATTTCTTCGGTCTGCCCGGCAATCCGGTGGCGGTGATGGTGACCTTCTATCAGTTCGTGCGCGAAGCCCTGCTCACGCTCGCCGGACAGACGGATGTCAAGCCGATGCCCACCTTCAAGGCGCGCCTGGCCTCACCCATCCGCAAGGCCCCGGGACGCACCGAGTTCCAGCGCGGCATCCTGGCACCGGGTGCCGACGGCCAGTGGGAAGTGCGCATGACCGGGGACCAGGGCTCCGGCATTCTGTCGTCGATGAGCCAGGCCAACTGCTTCGTGGTGCTGCCGGTGGCGCAGGGCAACACCGCCCCCGGCGAACTGGTCGAGGTGCAGCCGTTCGAGGGGTTGATCTGATGGTTGCACCCGGGCTTCCTTGCTCCACGGCCCAGGCACGTTCCAGCGGGCCAGCGGGCCAGCGGGCCAGCGGGCCAGCGCAAAAATCTCACAAATTTAACTTTTTTCGCGGGTGCGGACTTAAACTAAAGCTCGGAGCGTCATCTTCCTCCGGTGGCCGGGATTTCGCTGGCGACGATGTTCCCGCATGTTCATAGGCGCGCGTCAAACCGCGAACGACAAGGACAAGACATCATGAGACCCGCAACCCATGCCACTTTGCTCGCGGCCGCCTTGCTCGCCGTCGCCGCGCAACCCTCTCACGCAGGGGTGTTCGGCAGTCTGGCCAACTTCGACGCCGTCAACGACACCGGCCACGAGGCCCACGGCTTCGAGATCGATATCGAAGATCCGCTGTTCGATCGCAGCAAGATTCAGAGCGTGTTCGGCCTCGATCGCAACTTCGGTGTGCCGCCCACGTCGGTGGAACGCTACGGCGCCCCGACCATCGTCGACAACCCGGGCGTTGGCGTCACCATCCGTTACGCCGCTACTTTCAGCGGGCAGGCTTGGAGCGTCGGTACCCCGACCGGCACCTATTCCAACGCGGGCGACAGTTGCTGGCCGCTCGGCAATGCCGCGTATAACAGCGGCACCCTGGCCTGCGACCACTTCGGCGTCGGCACTTTCGGCAGTCCAGCCAAGACCACGTACAAATGGCTGGTCGACCCGACCAACTCCGGAGCCCTGTCGCCGGTGGCCGCGGCCCTGCCGCCGGTCAACTTCATCTACCAGCAACCCGCACCGGGCCCCATCCTGGAACCCCAGCCGGTGATCGCCGAGATCAATGCCGAAAAGGACGCCAACGAACTGTTCGGACCGGCGTTCTGGGTGAAGGTGTTTGCTCATCACGTTGATCACAACGTGAACATCGACGATCTGCTGAAGGGCAACGCAGTGGTGCCGAAAGATAACGAGTTGGAGGCCGAATTCGAGTTGTTTCAGGCGGGTGGTGGCGCCGCCGCGAGGGGAGCAAACGCGAACGTCAATGGCAACAAACAGGCAAACCTGATGCTCAATCCGGCCGATGCCGCCCTGGTCGTGCGTTACGAATTCTACAAATATGTGGGTAACTTCACCCCCGAAGGCGAGGTCGACTGCGGCGGCAACGGCGTTGCCGACGTGCCCGCGAACTGCGGCGGGCTCGGCGCCTTTGCCGGTGCGCAGATCGTCGGCTTCAATGCCGTGCAACCGGGGGCGGTGCCCGAGCCCGGCACCTGGCTGATGCTGCTGGCCGGCCTGGGCGGTCTCGGTGCGGTGGCAAGGCGCCGTCGGGCACGCTGACATCGAGGTGGATCGCTCAAGGGGCTGATCCAGCCCCTCAAGGGGGAAGGCGGCGCACAGCGCAGCCTGGGGGCGGTCCCTCCCCCTCCCTAAAAGAACGCCATCGTCCGCACCTCGATGCTCTCGCGCTTGGGCGCGTCGGGCGGTGAGGTCGGGTCTTCGAAGGCGGTGTGCCCCATGAAACGCGCGCGGCCGTCGGTCTCGGAATCGTAGGTCTTGAGCAGCAGCGCCTGGTTCGGTTCCATCTTCGGAAAGTAGTACCAGCGGTGCTTCGGCGAATAGCGCATCACGTAGATCTCGCCGGTGCGCTCGCGATACTTCAAGTCCATGCGCAGCATGTCGGCGGGGTCGTGAGTGGTGGCGTCGCACATCGCCAGCGGCAATTCTTCCACGCGCGTATAGAGCGGCTTCCAGACGTTGTAGAACGCCACCCTGCCCTTGAGCAGTTCATCGGCATCGTCGGGAACGATATCGCGCACCCGTTGCGGGCCCGAAGCGACCGTGTAGTCGCTGTGCACCAGCAACACCGCTGGCCGCTGCACGGTGGTCTGCGCACTCAGGTCCGCCGGCAGCCGTTTGCGGATGGTGTGGTCGAAGACCTCGACCCGCTTGGCGCCTGTCTGCAGCTTCACGAATTCGACGATCTGCGCGTAGAACACGGCTTTGACCGCCGCGTCGTCGTCGAAGGCGGTGAACTTAGCCGGAAACGGCCGCAGCATGAAACCCTCGCGGTCGAGCGAGAACTGGTCCGCCTTGGGCCAGCCGTCGTTAATCGAGACTTCCTGGCTGTCGGTGCCGGGCGGGTTCTTTTCCACCGGCTCATCGGGCTCGTAGAAGTAGTAGTCCGGCGGGATGCCGTTGTCGACCGAGTAGTTGAGGGTTGCTCTGACTGAGTTTTCCATGGTGGTTTCCAGCGAGAGGGAAAAGGCGGCGTAACGCCGCCGCCGACGAGATCTGCTCAGGCAGCAGCTCGGCCAAGGGTGAAGCCCGGGCCAACGTAGGTTTTTTCCCAGCACGGCAGCTTCTCGACGCGCTCGGTCATCCAGCGCCGCAGGTTCGGGTAGTTTTCCAGCGGCAGTTTCTGCAGGGAATGCATGTGCATCGGCGCCGCGACCGCGATATCGGCGATGGTCGGGTTGGGGCCGGCCAGCCAGGCGCTGGTGCCGAGCCGCGTCTCGAGAATGCCGGCGAGCTTGTGGAAATTCACGTCCTGCGCTGCGAGCACCGCCGCGTCCGGCGCCTGACTGAACAGCGGCTTGACGCAATGCTCGACCAGATACACGTAGGCACTCGGAAACCAGCTCGACGACTCCCACAGCAGCCAGCGGTTGATGTCCGCCCGGGTCTTGAGGTCGCGCGGATAGGCGGATTCGTTGCCGACCTTGTCGGCGGCGTATTGCAGGATGGCATTCGACTCCCACAACACGAAGCCGTCGTCTTCCATGGCAGGCAACGAGGCATTCGGGTTGATCGCCAGGTACGCGGGCGACTTCTGCTGCGCCGTGAAGTAGTCGGTGTGAGCAAGTTCGTAGGGCACGCCCAGGAAATCGAGGCCAGCCAGAACCTTGCGACAGTTCACGGTAATCGGATCAGCGTAAATCTTCATGTTTCCTCCCGGTGTATTGTCGTTGGGAAAATGGCGGGTCTTGCGAACGCCCGACTTTCCCACCGCCAGACTACAGAATCCGGGGCACCGGCGCAGCCCGCGCCACGCAAACTTTCAGCAGCAGTACCCGCAAGATCGCCCTCACCCCGGCCGGCGAGACCTACCGCGACTTCGCCCGGGCGGCCCTGGCGGCGATCGGATCGGCCGACGAGAGCCTGCGCACGCTGCGTTCGGACCTCACCGGCCAGATCCGCCTGACCGCCCCGTTCTCCTGGGGCCAGCGGGTGCTGGCGCCAGTGGCATCCGCCCTGCTGCCGCTCTACGACATCGCGGCAGGTCGACTGGTGAAGCTGCTGCCAGCCTGGGTGCCGGTCACCAAGTTCTGCGCGCAGGTGATCGCCGTGGTCGCGCCGGACCGGATGCGGCTGTCACGGAATCAGGCGTTCATCGATTTTCTGAGGGAGCGGTTGAGCTGAGCGCCCCGCACCCACACAACAGGCCTCGCTCGCGTACCGTTGAACCGAAGAAGAGTTCGACGTACAGACTTGGCGAGTCAATATATGTTCATGTATAACCTGGGTGGTGGCGCAAACCAACCGAAACAAGCCGCTGGAGTGGGTCGGAAGCAGTCACAAGGACTTGATGTCGTTGCCTGCGGCCGTTCGGCGCTTTTTCGGGTACGCGCTGCCTTTGGCTCAATTCGGTGATCAGCATGAGGCAGCGAAGGCGCTTAAAGGCTTCGGCGGCGCAGGCGTGTTGGAAGTAGTGGAAGACGATGTAGGCGGCACATACCGAGCGGTCTACACGGTTAAGTTCGAGGAAGCCGTGTTCGTTCTGCATTGCTTCCAGAAGAAGAGCAAGCGCGGAATCGCCACCCCAAAAGCTGATATGGATTTGGTTCGTGCAAGGCTCAAGGTGGCCGAAGCCCGGGCAAAGGAGTTACGCAATGGAGAAACGGATCGTTGACGGCGTTGAAGTGCATCGTGGTTCGGGCAACGTCTACGCCGACCTCGGGCTGCCCGACGCCGAAAAGCTACAGATCAAGACAGGCCTGGTGGTTGAGATCCGCAAGGCGATGCGTCGCCTGAATCTGACGCAACAAGAAGCTGCCAAGCGCATGGGCATCACTCAGCCGAAGGTGTCCGACATGATGCGTGGCGATTTCTCGAATTTGTCGGAGCGCAAGCTGATGGACTGCCTGAGCCGCCTTGGCTATGACATCGAGATCAAGGTTCGACCTGTGTCCAAGCGGCCCGGCCGCCTGACATTGACGGTTGCATGAACCTCGCCGCAGCGCAGAGTTGCCGTCTTGTGTGCATCGCTGGCCTGCCACCACTTGGGAAGAGGACCACGGTCGTCCCTTGACAATCCCATCGGCATGGCACCAATCTACCATGGTTGAAGTCCTGAAATCGTAACCTCTATCGAGGACACGTCGACCTACTTTGCCCGGCTCTCTGATGCGTCCACAAATTTGAGTCTGGTCCCTTTCGCTCCCTCGTCAGACGCACCGCGACAACGGGATTGATTGCCAACAGGAGGAAACCATGCACGTTCAATCTACCTTGCGGTTGTTTGTCTGCCTGCTATTGCTGCTGAGCACAGGTCAAGTGTTTGCCGATGCCGCCGGCGATATCCAGACGCTCGAACAGGAACGCTTCACGGCTTACGTACAGAGCGACGTCGCTGCGCTCGAGAGAATCTTTGCAGACGACCTGGTCTACATCCATTCGACCGGCGTGTCCGATTCCAAGTCGGCGATACTGCAGAGAGTCGCTTCGGGAGAAGTCAAAATCTCGCGCTTCGATGGGGAGGGCATCCAGGTACGGCAGATTGGCGATGTCATGGTTGTCACGGGCCTGGTACATCTGGACCTGGTCAACAAAGGCAATCCAGCCAAGTACGACCTGCGCTACAGCGCCATCTACGTCAACCAAGGTGGCCAATGGCGACTGGCACACGTCCAGAACGCTCGCGTTCTGGCCAAGAACTGACCGTCTCTGGACATACCTCCCTAAAGTCTTTACCCGGCCTTTGATTGCGTTCGACCGGAACGCGCCCTCCCTCGTTGGAGGCACACAGGCAGCAGCGAAGTGCCCGCGTCTGCTGGTCGACGGGCGCTTCCCAAAGGATCAAAGGAACGTATCAAAGGGGCCAGGATCAAGTTTTCACGCGGATCGCATTGAGGACATGTCGATCCACCGTGCCCAACTCTCTGACGTGACAAATTTGAGATCCATTTGCGCGTCGGTCATCGCCGACGGCGATAGGCCATTCCAGGTTGTCGCAGCCAGCCCGGGCATGGACTCACTTTGCATGCTGGTTCCCGCCGGGCTTACTGCACGGCAAAGACGGAAATCTGTCCAGCACCCGCGGTCGCCTGACGCGGCCGGATCATGATTTCGACATCCTGATTCAAGGCGGTCAGAAACCCCAGCAGCCGCTCGACCGAGAACTGATCGAGCCGATAGTTCTTCAGGGCCGAGACCTTCGGCTGGGGAATGTCCAGCAGTTCGGCAGCCTCACGCGGCTTGAGCTTGCGCCCCTTCAGAAAAGTGTTGACGGCCAGGGCCAGCCGCGTCTTGGTCTGGCGCTCCGCCGCGTCCGGGTAACCGAGATCGGCGAATACGTTCGCCGTGCCGTGGGTGACCGCGATGTCCTGCCTTGTGCTCATAGTGGCCCCTTGCTCTCGTAGTCCTGTTGCGCGCGTTTCAGGCGCTGACCGACACCGCCGCAGCGGCTCGCCGACGCAATCAGGCGAACTTGAGCTCGATCTTGCCGGCGCGGCGGCGCACCGGGCCAACTACGATCTCGACATCGTGGCCAAGCTTCGTCACCAGTTCCAGCAGCTTGGCTTCGCTGACGCCGCGAAACTGGCCGCGGGTGATGCGTGACACCTTGGACTGGTCCATGCCAAGCAGCTCGGCCGCGCCTTGCTGGGTCAGTCGGCGGGCCTTGATGGCGCGAGCAATCTCGGCGGCGAGTTGCGACTTGCGTTGCATCTCGGGGGCGTCGACGTAGCCCAGGTCGGTGTAGACGTTGGTGCTGCCTTCTTCGATCACCATCTCGGTCTTGCGGCTCATCGGCGGGCTCCTGGTTTCGTCTGCGAAGCCTCGAAGTCCAGCTTCGCGGCCTTGAGTCTGGCGTGGATCAGGTCCATATCCTCTTTCGGCGTCGTGATGCCGCTCTTGGACTTCTTCTGGAAGCAGTGCAGGACATAGACAAAGCCCGAAAACTTGACGGTGTAGACGGCGCGGTAGGTGTCGCCACGATCGTCCTCGACAACCTCCAGCACGCCGGCTGATCCAAAGCCGCTCAACACCTTGGCGTCCTGGTGCTTGCCGCCGGCCTGTGCCAGATCGATGGCGTGCCCGAACACGTCTTTGACCTCCTCGGGCATAGCGATCCAGATCGCGCTTGGCGGAGCCGACCCACTTGATGGGTTTGCGAGGCTGCTGCGTCGACATCGAAAGTATTATGCCAATTTGAACATATGTGTGTCAACGTAAGGGCCGTTGCCCCATGCTACCCCGGTCTCGCCGATAGGCGATGTCCCCCTGTTTGTGGCCTTGGTCAGGCCCCTACGCCGCATCATGAAAAATCACCCCCAGCGTATGCCGCTGGCCACTGCGGATCCGGCTCACACCATGCCGCAGATTGACGCGATAGGCGCCGCGCGTGCCCTGCACCGGACGATGATGGACCGCGAAGATCACCGCGTCGCCCTGCTGTAGTGGCACCACCTCAACCCGCGACTGCATGCGCGGGCGCTGCTCGGTCAGCACGAACTCGCCACCGGTGAAGTCGTCGCCAGGGGCTGAAAGCAGGATCGCAATCTGTAGCGGAAACACATGCTCGCCATACAGATCCTGGTGCAGGCAGTTGTAGTCGTCCGCTCGGTACTGGAGCAATAGCGGTGTCGGCCGCACCTGCCCTGCCGCATGGCAGCGGGCGAGGAAATCCGCATGTGCATCCGGGAAACGGACGTCGATGCCCATGGCGGCATTCCACTGGTTGGCGATCGGTACCAACTGCGGGTAGAAGGCGGCCCGCAACCCGGCCACGATATCCGGCAGCGGATACGTGAAGTAGCGGTACTCGCCGCGACCGAAACCATGCCGCTCCATCACGACGCGGCTGCGGAACTGTTGATCATCGGCGTAGAGCGCGGCCAGCGCCCTGCACTCGGTTGGGGCGAGCAGACGCTCGACCAGAGCGCAGCCGCGCGCGTGCAGGTCGTCGCCGATGACCTGCCAATCGAGATGGAGCATCAAAGGGTCACCTGATTCGCGACATTGCTCAGCGTCCCTCACCCTCGGTCCCTCTCCCGAGGGGAGGGATGTCTACTGCTCCCTTCTCCGGGATGTCTCCTGTTCCCTTCTCCGGGATGTCTACCGCTCCCTTCCTCGAGTTGTCTCCGGCCCCCTTCTCCCTCTGGGAGGGCTGGGGATGAGGGAAACCTGGGCATTGATTGCGGGGTTGCGCCGTAGTGGCTGAGCTTCACCGCTTCGCTTCCCGATCCAGCAGCGTGCGCTTGCGTTCGACGCCCCAGCGATAGCCGGAGAGATTGCCGTCGTTGCGCACCACCCGGTGGCACGGGATCGCCACGGCAAGCGCATTCGCCGCGCAGGCCTGCGCCACAGCGCGGGCGGCTTTCGGCATGCCGATGCGCTGCGCGACCTGGGCGTAGCTCGCCGTATCGCCGGCCGGGATGTCGCGCAGCGCCTGCCATACCCGCTGCTGGAAAGCCGTGCCGCGCACATCGAGCGGCAGATCGAGACCCAACCCCGGCGCTTCGACCGTGGCCACGACACGGGCCACGATCCGCTCGAAATCGGCGTCGGCGCCGATCAGGTCGGCTCGTGGAAACCGGTCCTGCAGGTCGCGCGCCAGCGCGTCCGGATCATCGCCGAGCAGGATCGCGCACACCCCGCGGGAACTGGCGGCAACGAGGATCGCGCCGAGCGAACACTCGCCGATGGCAAAGCGGATCACGGTGTCGGCCCCGCCCGCCCGATAGCGCGACGGCGTCATGCCCAGCACCGCGTCCGCCTGCGCATAGAAGCGGCTGCTGGAGTGGTAGCCGGCGTCGTAGATCGCGTCGGTCACGGTGCCGCCCTGGTCGAGTTGATCGCGGAGACGCCGGGCGCGATGCGCTGCTGCATAGGCCCGCGGCGTCACGCCGGCAACGGCCTTGAACACGCGCAGAAAGTGCCAGCTGCTCATGCCCGCGTGTCGCGCGAGCTGTTCGAGACTCGGCACCGGGTCGGCTGATTCGATCAGTCGGCAAACCCCGGCCACGGTTACCGCGTGCTGCTCGGCGAGCGGCGGCTGGTCGGGCTTGCAGCGCTTGCAGGGACGGAAGCCGGCGCGTTCGGCGTCGGCACGGTTTGGATGGAAGCTCACATTCTCGGGTCGTGCGAGCCGCGCGGCGCATGACGGACGGCAGTACACGCCCGTGGTCTTCACCGAATAGAAGAAGGTGCCGTCCGCGGCGGCATCGCGCGCGACGACCGCGGTCCATCGCGGATCGCCGACGGTTGCGGCGGCGAGCGGAGCCTGACGTTGTGCGGTGTTCATGTGACTGTCCTCCGACGGTTGACTGGATGTTGCTACCGTCGTCAATCTAGGCGCTGTCGGCCGGCTCCGCACGCCGCGGATTGCTTTCGAATTCGCGCATCCCGACCTCCTCGGTCGCCACCGGAACGTCAGCGAAGAATGCCTCCACGTCGGCAATCTCGCGGGTGCGCCGCATCGGCGGCAGGCTCTGCCAGATGCGCTTGCCGTAGCCCTTGGTGATCAGGCGCGGGTCGCAGATCATGAGCACGCCACGGTCGGTCTCATCGCGGATCAGGCGGCCTGCGCCCTGCTTGAGCAGGATCACCGCTTGCGGCAACTGATGCTCCATGAAGGCGTTGCCGCCGGTGTCGTTGATGCGCGCGATGCGGGCGGTGAGCACCGGGTCGTCCGGCGGTGCGAACGGCAGCTTGTCGATCACCACCAGCGACAAGGTCGGGCCGCGCACGTCCACGCCCTCCCAGAATGACTGGCTGCCCACCAGCACCGCGTTACCCAGGCGCCGGAAGCGTTCGAGCAACTCGGTGCGCGAGCCGTCACCCTGCATCAGCACCGGGTAGTCGAAGCCGCGTTTCTTCAACCCTTCTTCGATGAGGTCGCGCGCCTCGCGCATCGCGCGCAGGCTGGTGAACAGGCAAAACGCCCGGCCTTCGCTGGCGATGATCGCCGGCAGCGCCGCCGCCACCACCGCGCGGGTATAGCCCTCGGTGTTGGGTTCGGCCATCGACGCCGGCACGTACAGCAATGCCTGATGCGGATAGTCGAACGGACTCTCCCAGGTCTGGGTGCGTGCTTCACCGAGGCCGAGCTGCTCGACGTAGTGCCGAAAATCACCTTTCACCGACAGCGTGGCGGAAGTGAAGATCCAGGCGCGCGCGGTCTCGGCCACCTGCCGGGCGAAGATACCGCCGACCGACAGCGGCGTGGCGTGCAGTTGCACCGACCCCGCGAACACCTCGACCCAGCGCACGAAATCGGGGTCGGGTTGCTCATGCCAGCGCTTGAGCCGCTCGAGCTGATCGCAGCTACGCTCCCAGCAGCGTTGCAGGCCTTCGCTGCGGTCGGCCTGGAATTCGAGCACCCCGTTGAGAGCGGCAAGAGCGCCGATCGCCGTTTCCAGCGCGGCCACGAAATCCTTCCGCCCCAGCGCCTGCTGCGCAGGCACCCGCGCGGTCTCGCCGTCCCACGCGAGGCGCAGATCCTTCGCGGCCTTCTCCAGCGCCTGAGCGGCGGCCGGCAGCGCCGCGAAATCTCTCGCGTGCGCCGCCGCTTCGAGCCGCGTGTCGCGTGCCAGTTCGACCATTTGCGTGGTGGACGTGGTCTCGCCGAAGAACAGGCTGGCGGTTTCGGGCAACTGGTGCGCCTCGTCGAGGATCACGGTGTTGCACGACGGCAGCAGTTCGGCGACACCTTCGTCGCGCAGCATCACGTCGGCGAAGAACAGATGGTGGTTCACCACCACGACATCGGCTTCGAGCGCCTGCTTGCGCGCCTTCATCACGAAGCAGTCCTTGAAGTTGGGGCATTCGCCGCCCAGGCAGTTCTCGCGCGTGGAGGTGACCTGCGCCCAGATGCCGGCGTCTTCGGGCACCTCGCCGAGGCCGCCGCGGTCACCGGTGTTGCTGGTGCGCGCGTAACTCGAGATCAGCCCGAGGTAGCCGACATCGGCCCGGGAGGCGAAGCGGCCATCCTGCTTGGCGCGCTCGAGGTAGTAGTGGCACACGTAATTGGCGCGCCCCTTGAGCAGCGCCACCGTCACCGGCACCCGCAACGCCTCGCGCACCACCACCAGGTCGCGGCCGAAGAGCTGGTCCTGCAAGGTCTTGGTGCCGGTCGAGACGATCACCTTGCCGCCCGACAGCAGCGCAGGCACCAGATAGGCGAAGGTCTTGCCGGTGCCAGTGCCGGCCTCGGCCACCAGCACCGAGCGCGCCTCGATGGTGTCGGCGATCGCCTGCGCCATCTCGATCTGCTGGGCGCGCATCTTGTAGCCGGGAATCGCGGCGGCGAGCGGTCCGGACTCGGAGAACCAGTGCGGGAGATCGGTCATTTGCGACCGAATTGTAAGCGCCGGGACTTACAGAACCGCCTTGTCTGCGCAAAGAATGTCGCGTGGGTTGTGTCAGCCTCGACCGGCGGCTTGCCCGAGCACCGACCCAGTGACCCTACCCAACCCGATGCGAACGCCTGCCGATGCAACCCCTTCCCCGCTCCCCGCCCCTCATGGCATCCTCGGGGGCTATGCGCTTCCTCAACGACCTTTCGGCCTCGGCCGTCATCGCCGGGTTCGTCACGGTTCTCGTCGGCTTCACCAGTTCCGCCGTGGTGGTGTTCCAGGGCGCCACGGCGGTCGGTGCCACGCCGGCCGAACTCGCCTCGTGGTGGTGGGCGCTCGGTCTGGGCATGGGCCTGCTGTCGATCGTGTTGTCGCTGCGCTACCGCCAGCCGGTGGTCGCCGCCTGGTCGACCGCCGGGGCGGCACTGCTGATCACCGGCGCGGCCGGCGTGTCGATGCCGCACGCGATCGGCGCCTTCATGGTGGCGGGTCTGCTGACCGCCGTGGTCGGGTTCACCGGCTGGTTCGAGCGCGCGATGAGCCGCATTCCGCTCTCGCTCGGCGCCGCCATGCTCGCCGGGCTGCTGCTGCGTTTCGGGCTCGATGCCTTCGTCGCGATGAAGACCCAGATGCTGCTGGCGGGCGCGATGTTCGCGGTGTATCTGCTCGGCCGCCGCTGGAAGCCGCGCTATGCGGTGCTGCTGGCGCTGGCGTCGGGCATCGCCATTTCCGCAGCCCTGGGCCTGCTGCACCTGGATGCCCTGCGATTCAAGATGGCACGGCCGATCTGGACCACGCCACAGTGGTCGCTCGGCGCCATCGTCGGCGTTGCCCTGCCGATCTTCGTGGTCACCATGGCCTCGCAGAATGTCCCCGGTGTCGCGGCGATCCGCGCCTCGGGCTACGACACGCCGGTGTCGCCACTAGTGGGTTGGAGCGGCGCCGTCACGCTGGTGCTGGCCCCGTTCGGCGCCTTTGCGCTCAACCTGGCGGCGATCACGGCCGCCATCTCGATGGGCCGCGAGTCGCACGAAGATCCGGCGCGGCGTTACGTTGCCGGGGTCTCGGCGGGTGTCTTCTACCTCCTCATCGGCCTGTTCGGCGCCACCGTCACGGCGATGTTCACCGCATTCCCGCGCGAGCTGATCATGTCGATCGCCGGCCTCGCGCTCATGGGCACGATCGGCAACGGGCTGGTCACCGCGTTGAGCGAGGAGCGTCAGCGCGAGCCGGCGTTGATCACCTTCATGGTGACGGCATCGGGCGTGACCCTGTTCGGCGTCGGCTCCGCGTTCTGGGGGCTGGTCGCCGGGGTGCTGGCCGCGCTGGTGCTCAATGGCGGCTTCCGCGCCGCGGCTTCGCGATGAGCCGCGGCGCGCGGTGCAGAATAGACGCTCTCCATGATCCGACAGGAGTTGCCGCGTGAACGACGCGCCCCCGGCCGCGTCGGCCCCCTTGTCGTTCGCCCTGGTGCTGTCGGCCGGGGCCGGCGTGCTGATCCTGGCAATGGGTATCGGCCGGTTCGCGTACACCCCGATCCTGCCCGACATGCTGGCGTCCGGGGCGCTATCTCTGCGCAGTGCAGGCCTGGTGGCCGGCGCGAACTTCGCCGGCTATTTCGCCGGGGCGGTCCTGGCGACCGCGGTGTCGGCACCGCTCGCCGTCCAGCGGCTGTTGATCGCGAGCCTGGTGCTGCTGGTGCTCACCACCGAAGCGATGGCGCTCGGCACGTCCGCTGGCGACTTCATCGCGATCCGGTTTGCGGCCGGTATCGCCAGCGGCATCGCGTTCGTGTACGGCATCGCCATCGCCATCGACACCATGGCCCGCATCGGTGCTCAGCGCCATACGCTGCTGATCTTCCTCGGCATCGGCATCAGCATTTCGGGTTCCGGCCTGCTCATCGCCGGCCTGCAGGCCATCGGCGCCGATTGGCGCGACCTGTGGTGGGGCATGAGCGTGCTCGCGCTGCCGGTGTTCGGCGTCACGGTTTGGGGCTTCGATCGTGTGGCGGTCGCGGTGCCGGCGTCCGCCCCGACATCGGGCGCTCAGGAACCCGCGGCATCGAATCGATCCGCGTGGCCGTTTATCGCGTTGTCGCTGGGCTATGCCTGCTTCGGCATGGGTTACATCATTCACGCCACCTATCTGCCCACCCTGGTGCGGTCGGTGCCGTCGCTGGAGCACTGGGCAACGTGGTCGTGGGTGGTGGTCGGCGTCGCGGCCGCGCCGTCGCCCTTCATCTGGTCGCGACTGTCGGACATACTCGGTCTGCGCAGCGCCATCGCCATCTCTTTCGTGGCCGAGGCGATCGCGGCGCTGGCCCCGTTTGCCGGCTTGGGGGTGGCGGGCGTCGCGATCGCCGCTGTCGGCCTCGGCGGCACCTTCGTCGGCATCTCGTCGCTCATCATCGCCCGCGGGCGCGCCATCACCTCGATGTCCAGCAACCGGTCGATCGGTATCCTCACCGTGGTGTTCGGCGCGGGCCAGATCCTCGGCCCGATCTTCGCCGGTTATCTGGCCGCCGGCAGCGGCAGCTTTCTGTGGCCATCGGTCGCGGCCTGTGGCGTGCTGCTGCTCGGCGCCTGGTTGTCGACCCGGCCACAGGCGTCGCCCGCCCCCGCCCTCATGGACACCCGTCGACTCTCATCGGAGGCAGCACCTTGAAAGACACCCTCAAACCCGGTATCGAGCATGAGTTCCGCCTGCGGGTATCCGCGGCCAAGACGGTGCCCGCGCTGTATCCGGAATCGCCCGATTTTCAGGCCATGCCAGCGGTGTTCGCCACCGGGTTCATGGTCGGGTTTCTCGAATGGGCGTGCGTCGATGCGATCAAGGCGCACCTGGACTGGCCGGCCGAGCAGACCGTCGGCACCCACATCGACGTGAGCCATTCGGCCGCGACGCCACCCGGGTTCGACGTGGTGGCGAAGGTGAAGCTCATCGAGGTCGACGGTCGCCGGCTGGTGTTCGAGGTCGAGGCGCACGACGGCGTCGACGTGATCAGCAAGGGCCGACACGAGCGCTTCGTCATCCAGCGCGACCGTTTCGACCAGCGTCTCGCCGCGAAGGCGGCCAAGGCCTGAGCACCAACACCGCCGCCCCTTTCGACGCGATCGTCATCGGCGCCGGCGCGGCCGGCATGATGTGCGCGGCCACTGCGGGCGCGCGCGGGCGCCGGGTGCTGCTGGTGGATCACGCACCGGTGGTCGGCGAGAAGATTCGCATCTCCGGCGGCGGCCGTTGCAACTTCACCAACCTGCATTGCGGCCCGCACAACTTCATCTCGCGCAACCCGGCGTTCTGCCGGTCGGCGCTCGCGCGCTATGGCCCCCAGGATTTTCTGGCGCTGGTCGAGCGCCACGGCATCGCGTGGCACGAGAAGAAGCTCGGCCAGTTGTTCTGCGACGGGAGTGCGACGCAGATCATCGCCCTGCTGCAATCGG
The DNA here is from genome assembly GCA_025350245.1 of Betaproteobacteria bacterium. Taxonomy (GTDB): domain Bacteria; phylum Pseudomonadota; class Gammaproteobacteria; order Burkholderiales. Next base: position 33,380 of record JANXYG010000131.1, on the reverse strand, counting down.
AATGCGATACGGGTGGCGTGGCTTGGCGCATCGGCTGTGGGATCGAGCGTGTCGATCCTTTCGCGTCGGGCTATCGGGTCACGACCTCGCAGGGCGTTTTCACCGCGAGCGCGCTCGTCATCGCCACTGGCGGCCTCTCGATTCCGAAGATCGGCGCCACACCGTTCGGCTACCGCATCGCCGAGCAGTTCGGTCTCGCGATCGTGCCGCCGCGCGCCGGCCTGGTGCCGCTCACCTTCGACGCCGCAGAGCTGGCGCGCTATGGCGATTTGTCCGGTCTGTCGGCCGATGCCATCGTGAGCGCCGGCGACGGCAGGTTCCGCGAGAACCTGCTGTTCACCCATCGCGGCCTGTCCGGCCCGGCGATCCTGCAGGCATCGTCCTACTGGCTGCCGGGCGAACCGCTGCATATCGACCTGCTGCCGGACCGGGATGCCTTCGAGATACTGTCGGCAACAGGACTCCGCGACAGCACACCCGCCGCCGTGCTGGCCGATCACCTGCCGAAGCGCCTGGCGCAGCAGTGGTGCGCCGCCCATGACGCCACGCAGCCGCTGAAACGTATGGATGCGACGGCGCTGCGGTTGCTGGCCAGCCGATTGAACGACTGGCAGGTGCGCCCCGGCGGCAGCGAGGGCTATCGCAAGGCCGAGGTGACCCTGGGCGGGGTCGACACTGCGGGGTTGTCATCGAAGACCCTGGAAGCCCGCGCCGTGCCCGGCCTCTACTTCATCGGCGAAGTGCTCGATGTCACCGGCCACCTCGGTGGCTTCAACTTCCAGTGGGCCTGGGCATCGGGGCACGCCGCCGGGGAGGCGTTGTAGGGGGTGCATCGGTTGGCCGGACAACCTGCGTAAACTGACAGGCTGATATTTTCAAACCAACAAGAACATGGCGAAACCACAGAACCAACATTTCGAGCGCGATGTTCGCGCCAGTTTCGATCGGCAGGCGGTCATGACGTTGATGGGCGCCACCCTGGCTCGCATCGCCACCGGCGAGATCGACATCGAGATGCCGTTCCGCGCCGACCTCACGCAGCAGCATGGATTCCTGCACACCGGCGTCGTCACCACCATGGTCGACAGCGCCTGCGGTTTCGCGGCATTCACCCTGATGCCCGCCGATGCCGCCGTGCTCACGGTCGAATTCAAGATCAACCTCATCGCCCCGGCGCAGGGCCATACCCTGATCGCCCGGGGTCGCGTGGTGCGCGCGGGGCGCAATGTCACCGTGTGCAACGGCGAAGCCTGGATGCGCACCACCAGCGGCGAGAAACAGGTGGCGCAGATGCTCGCGACAATGATGACGGTTCGCGAACGCGGTCTGGTCGGGTAAGGGTTTTTCCATGAAGACACCGTGGTTGCCGCTTACCCACAAGATCCCGCAAGGCTTCGATACCGATCGCCTGCGCCTGCGGCCGCTGACCATCCACGACGCGGTCAGGCTGCTAGGAGGCCATGATGTCCAGCCGCGCCGAGCGGTAAGAAGTGTTCGGCCCCGGCACCGAATGGCCCGCCGGCAGCGACACCCGAACGTAGTCTTCGGTAGCCTCGAAACGAGGTTCCGAGCCGCTCGCTTCACGCACGAGCGGAACGATCTTGTTGCGCACCCCCATGCCACGCGCGTCGACATAGCCATGGTCACGCAGCACCTCGACAATGAGCGGATTGCGCGGCGACCGCTGCCCGGCGAGCATCTTCTCGATGGTCATGGCGTTCTGCAAGGCCCCAGGGCTCATGACCTCGAGCCTATCGGAATAGGCAACGACTTCAACATCGAGGGCGCGAGTCCAGTCGCGGTGTGCCAGCGCGTTGATGAACGCTTCCCGCAGCGCCGCGGCCGGATAGCGCCAGACCCGCTGCCGGCGCAGGCCATCGACCAGCGTGTCACCTTCGATGCTCACGAATGGCTGAATGCGATCCATCAGATTCTCGATCAGGCCACGCTCGAACCGCTCGCGCGCCCCGCCGTCCTGCTGCCGGAAGCGTGCGACCAGCGGGCCATCGAGGGTGGTGTCGTCGAGTGCCTGATAACCTTTATCGACGCCGTTGAATGCCATCCAGCGGACGCCTGCCTGGCGCAGAAACCGCCGTGGCGTGCGACGATGCCGGCGATCGTGCAGACCGGCGCCGCTTCGCCCCGCTCGGTCATGAAGCCCAGCCCGACCATGCGGCTGGTCCAGGCCTTTTCGGTGCCCGGCAGTTCACGGTCACCGACCAGGTTGAGCAGGTAATCCTGCAAGCGCTCGCGATCGAGGGAATCGAATGCCGTGCCGGAAACCGGCAGCGCTTCACTGTGCAGCAAGCCACCGGTCGCGATGATCTCCAGTAACGCCGCCTTCAACATCCGTTGCGCCCTCGACGTGCCATGGTCCGGCTCCGGTTGCCGGACTGCTTTCCAGCGGTCTTCCGACGCCACCGCGTCACGCTGGCGCATCCTCGGCATCGAGACTGATCTTCGGTCGATGCTACTGCATTTCGACGTTGCCACCAGGTCGCGGATTGTTTTACTAAATCTATTCATCCTAAAATAGCGTCCATCGCTAATTTAGGTTGCCTCCTGGATGAAGCGCGCGGCGTGCCGCGGTTTCCGCGCTAGCGACCCACCGGATGCTGCAGCGCCAGCCAATCGCCACGGCTGCGTCGCTGGCCGCCGCGACCGGACTCACGCCACCGACGATCAACAAATCGCTCGCGCACCTGGAACGTATCGGCGTGGTCACCGAGATCACCCGCCGGCAGCGAGGCCGTGTGTTCAGCTACCCGCGCTATGCAGAGATCCTCAATGAAGGCATGAGCTTGCCGGACCGAGGCACCGCACAGTGACCTGTTCGATTGCGGACGGCAAATCGCCACGGACGAAAATACTATTGAATCTCCCCGAGAAGTCAGAATCTCAATGGCTGGTTCGCTTGCTGTGGTACATAGCGTCGCCGGCGTTGGTTGTCGTTTATGTCGTAAAGATACTCATCCGATGCCATGCCCCCCCATCAGGAAATCGGGCCGGACCTCCGGGTACTTCCATGCAGCAGATGACGGCAACAACCACAAGGCTGGCCCACAACAACGCAACCCCGCAATCGACGCTCAGGTTTCCCTCATCCCCAGCCCTTTCCCGGGGGAGAAGGGAGAAGTAGTCCTCCCTCTCCCCCCGGGAGGGACCGAGGGTGAGGGGCGCTGAGCAATGTCGCCAATCAGGAATCCCCATGATCCTCCGCCTCATCATCATCGCCGCCATCATCGGCCTCGTGCTCGCCGCCTTCACGCCCAGGCGCTCGCAGACCGCAATCGTCCAGCGCCGACGGGCGATGCGAGTCGCATTCCGGCAGACGCTATTCGCCGCGGCGGCCATCGCCTTCGCGGGCCTGGCGGCGTTTGGCCTGTGGCATGGCTTTCGACACGACGATCAGGTGGCCCGGCTGGTCGCGCTGGTCGCCGTGCCGCTGGCGGTCGGATTCGCCTGGCTGTCGTGGCGGGCGACGCGGCCTACAAGAGGCTGACGCAGGGCCAGTTATCATGCGTTGTCCTGTCCGCCTCGCGAGATCATGAACGACACCATCAACGTCCTGGGCGCTGCCCTGCAGCCCTGCTGCACCGACCCGATGACCGGTTTCTATCGCACCGGCAGTTGCCTCACCGGCCCGGGCGATACCGGCTCGCATGTGGTGTGCGCGGAGATGACCGACGAGTTCCTGGCGTACTCCCGCTCGCGTGGCAACGACCTGTCGCCGCCGGCGCCGCAGTTCAGCTTTCCGGGTCTGGTGGCGGGAGACCAGTGGTGTCTGTGTGCAGTGCGCTGGCGCGAAGCCCTCGATGCCGGCGTCGCACCGCCGGTGGTGCTGGCGTCGACGCATCGCAAGACGCTGGAATTCGTGCCGCTCGAGCTGCTCGAACGCCACGCTCTCGATCCTTCATCCTGACGCTACCCTTCCGGAGATCACCCCATGCATCGCTCGCACCTGGCCCTCCTGCTGCCGCTGCTCGGCATGACGGGCTGCATCTCGTTGCCCGGTTCGCTCACCGCCAACCTGCCCTACCGCTGCGACAACGGCATGCGCTTCACCGTCTCCTTCGACCAGGCCGCGAATTCGGCCACGCTCCTGATGACCGGCGATCGCCTGCTCCTGGCGGGCGTTCCGTCGGCATCCGGCGCCAGATACACCGATGGCAAGACCACGCTGTTCACCAGGGGCAAAACGGCAACACTGGATCGCGTCGGCCTGCCGCCGCTGCAGGATTGCAAGCAGCAGACGCCGGGATCGTGACCGATCTTCCGACCGTGATCGACGTCGAGGCCTCCGGTTTCGGCGCCGGCAGCTATCCGATCGAGGTCGGGCTGTCGTGGCCGGCGACGATGGTTCGCAGGGAACTCTCGCACCACACGGTGGGTCATGTACCGACTTCCATTTCGTGAACCAATCAGGAGAACCCCGATGAAAGCCGCCTGGTACTACCCGACCCCGAAGGATGCCGCCAAACAGATCGCCGGCCGCATCGCGTTCTGGAAAGGCGTCGTCGTCACCCCCTGACGGCGATTTCAACCATGCCCAACGATCGCGTCCCGCACGGCACCGACCAGAACGGTTCGGTGCTGAGCCTCGAAGCCCGGCAGCTCGCGCAGCGCTTTTTGCAGGTGCGGCACGCCACCGATGCACTTGCGGCCGGGCTGTCCGCGGAAGACTGCGCGCTGCAGTCGATGCCGGACACGAGTCCGGTGAAATGGCACCTGGGCCACACCACCTGGTTCTTCGAGACCTTCCTGCTGCAGCCGCACGGCACCGATGCGCGGGTGTTTCGCGAAGCCTACGGCTACCTCTTCAATTCCTACTACGACACGATCGGTCCGCGGCATCCGCGTCCGCAACGCGGGCTGCTGTCGCGCCCGCCGCTCGACGAAGTGCTGGCCTACCGGCGGCACGTGGATGCGGGCGTCGAGCAACTGCTCGCGCAGCGCTGGCCGTTGTCGCCACGCGCGCTCGAGGTGCTCGAACTCGGCCTGCATCACGAGCAACAACACCAGGAACTCATCCTCACCGACTTCAAGCATCTGCTCTCGTTCAATCCGCTGCGACCGGCTTACCGCCCGACACGGCTACCGGTGACGGGATCGTCGGCACCGCTGCGCTGGTATCCGTATCTCGAAGGATTGCATCGCATCGGGCACGACGGCGGCGGCTTCTCGTTCGACAACGAAGGTCCCGCGCACCGGTGCTTCGTCGAGCCGTTCGAGTTGGCATCGCGGCTGGTCACCAATGCCGAGTTCGCCGAGTTCATCGACGACAACGGCTATCGCCGACCGGAGCTGTGGATGTCCGACGGCTGGCAGGCGCTCCAGGCCAACGGGTGGGAACAGCCGCTCTACTGGGGGCGTGACGGGCGCACCTGGCTCGCTTTCACGCTGTCGGGGTTGCACGCGATCGCACCCGACGAACCGGTCTGTCACCTGAGCTGGTACGAGGCCGATGCCTATGCGCGCTGGATCGGCGCCAGACTGCCGACCGAGATCGAATGGGAGATCGCCGCAAAGGGTTTGCCCGTCACCGGCAATTTCGTCGAGAGCGGGCGGCTGCGGCCGGTGACGGCGACGGTCTCCGACAGCGACGTCTTGCAGCAGATGTTCGGCGATGTCTGGGAGTGGACCGGCAGTGCCTATCTGCCCTACCCCGGCTATCGCCCGTCACCCGGCGCGCTCGGCGAATACAACGGCAAGTTCATGGTCAACCAGTTCGTGCTCCGAGGCGGTTCATGCGCCACGCCGCAGTCGCACGTCCGCGGCACGTACCGGAATTTCTTTCCGCCGCACGCGCGCTGGCAATTCAGCGGGGTTCGCCTCGCCAAAGACCTGCGCTGACGAATCAACGGAGGCTTCATGATCATCATCGACCGCATCGACCACCTCGTGCTTACCGTGCGCGATCTCGCTGTCACCATCGATTTCTACTCGCGAGTCCTGGGTATGACGCCGGTGGAGTTCGGCGGCCGCAAGGGGCTCACGTTCGGCCGGCAGAAGTTCAACCTGCACCAGGCAGGCCACGAGTTCGAACCCAAGGCAGACCTCGCAAAACCCGGAACGATCGACATCTGTCTGATCACCACCACGCCGATCGATGCGGTGATCGCGCACCTCGACCGCGAAGACGTGGCCATCCTCCAGGGCCCGGTGATGCGCACCGGCGCCATCGGCGAGATCCGCTCGGTGTACTTCCGCGACCCCGACCTCAATCTCGTCGAAGTCTCGAACTACGTCGATGCATGACTGCCAGGCCCGGCGACGAGCTGAAGCGCTGCGGCTGGGCAACCGGCGCCTCACCTCTCGATGTTGAATACCACGACATGGAATGGGGCGTCCCGGTGCACGACGACGTGCGCCTGTTCGAGATGATCACGCTCGAAGGCGCCCAGGCCGGCCTCTCGTGGTCCACGGTGCTGGCCAAGCGCGAAGGCTATCGCAAGGCCTTCGCCGGGTTCGACCCGCGCCAGGTGGCGCGATTCGATGCCGCCCAAATCGAGAAGTTGCTGCTCGACCCCGGCATCGTCCGCAATCGCCTGAAGGTGAAATCGACCGTCTCGAACGCCCGCGCGTTTCTCGACGTCCAGGCGGTGTCCGGCAGTTTCGACAGCTATGTATGGCAGTTCGTCGATGGCCGGCCGATCGTGAACACCTGGCGCTCGCGCGCCGAGGTTCCGACCAGCACGCCGGTGTCGGATGCGTTGTCGAAGGACCTGAAGCAGCGCGGCTTCCGCTTCGTGGGCACGACCATCCTGTACGCCTTCATGCAGGCGACTGGGATGATCGACGACCATACGGCGGATTGCTTTCGCAAGCGAGAGTTCTCAGCTTGAGGCCCAGACGTGCCGCACAATCGCGGCACGGCAACACCAATACGGCACCTACTTTTCGTCTACCGCACCGCGAATCTGATCCAGCGCCGTCGGATCCTCGAGAGTGGTCAGATCGCCCGGATCGCGGCCTTCGGCTAACGCCTGGATGCTCCGGCGCAGCAGCTTGCCCGAGCGCGTCTTCGGCAGCATCGAGACGAAGTGCACGCGTGACGGTCGGCCGATGGCGCCGAGCTGGGCGTCGACGGTTGCCATCACTTCCTTCTCGAGCGATGCGCGGCCCTCGGCGGTGGCGATGCGTGCCGGATCCTTCACCACGGCGAACGCCAGCGGCATCTGGCCCTTGAGCGCATCCGCCACGCCGACCACCGCCACCTCGGCGACGGCCGCGTGGCCTTGCACCGCCTCCTCGATCTCGCGCGTTCCCAAGCGATGGCCGGCGACGTTGATGACATCGTCGGTGCGACCCAGGATCGTGTAGTAGCCGTCCGTGTCGCGCATACCCCAATCGAACGAGGCGTAAACCAGACGATCGCGGAAGGTCGAGAAATAGGTGCTCACGAATCGCGCGTCGTCCCCCCAGACGGTGCTCAGACACCCTGGCGGGAGCGGCGGCACGACCACGACGACGGCCTTTTCGTCGGGTCCCGCATCGGTGGCATCGGTCTCGCGCAGCAGTCGCAGGTCGTAGCCGTACGCCGGAAACGACGGACTGCCGAACTTGATCGGCGTCTGCTCGACGCCCGGGGCCGACGTGAGCATCGGCCACCCGGTTTCGGTCTGCCAGTAGTGGTCGATCACGGGCTTGCCCAGCACCCCGGCGATCCAGCGATGCGTGGGCTGGTCGAGCGGCTCGCCGGCCAGGAACAGGTGCCGCAGCGACGACCGGTCGTGGCCCGTGATGAAGGACTCGTCGCTCTTGCGCAGCACCCGGATCGCGGTGGGCGCCGAGAACATCACGGTGACGCGATGACGCTCGACGATATCCCACCAGATGCCGGGATCGGGCCGGATCGGCGTGCCTTCGTACAGCACGGTCGTCATGCCGGCGATCAGCGGGGCATAGACGATGTAGGAATGACCCACCACCCAGCCGATGTCGGAGGTGGTGAACATGGTCTCGCCGGCATGACCACAGAAGATGTGCTTCATCGACGCGGCCAGTGCAACAGCGTAGCCACCGACATCGCGCTGCACACCCTTGGGCTTGCCGGTGGTGCCCGAGGTGTAGAGGATGTACGATGGCGTGTTCGATTCCAACCATGCTACCGGCACGTGGGCATCGAGGTGTTGCTGGCGCAAGGTCTGCCAGTCGATGTCACGACCCGGCACGGTGATGAACTCGGGATCGAGACCGCGATTCACCAGCAGCACGCGTGCCGACTTTGCGTTTGCCAGCGCGATTGCTTCGTCGAGCAACGGCTTGTAGCGCACCACCTTGCCCGCGCGCATGCCGGCGTCGGCGCTGATGATCAGCTTCGGTGCGGCGTCGTCGATGCGGGTGGCGAGGCTGTGCGACGCGAAGCCGCCGAACACCACTGAGTGGATGGCGCCGATGCGTGCGCAGGCGAGCATCGCCACCACCGCCTCCGGAATCATCGGCATGTAGAGCAGGACCCGCTCGCCGCGCGCGACTCCGAGCGATAACATCATCGCCGCGCACCGGTTCACCTCGGCGTGCAGTTCGCGGTAGGTCAGCGTCGATTCGATGCCGGTCTCGGTCGAGATATAGACCAGCGCCGCCTGCTCGCCGCGCGCAGCGAGATGACGATCGACCGCGTTGTGACACAGGTTGGTCTCGCCGCCGACGAACCAGCGCGCGAACGGCGGCCGCGAGTAGTCGAGCACCTGATCCCAGGGCCGGTGCCAGTCGATCAGTTGTGCCTGCTCGCTCCAGAACCCGTCGCGGTCGTCGATCGATCGCCGGTGGAAGGCGTCGTAGATCTGCCCCATGTCTTACGCGATCTTGACGGCAGTCCGGCCGCGCACCTGCCCCTTCACGAAGGCATCGAATGCACCGGGCAATTGGTCGAAGCCGATGGTGCGGGTCATGGTGACCAGATGCGCCGGCTTCATGTCGCTGCCCAGGCGCTCCCATACCCGGCGCCGCAGCGGCATCGGACAGTTGACCGAGTCGATGCCGCACAGCGTGACGCCGCGCAGGATGAACGGCATGACGGTGGTATTGAAGGTATGGGTGGCGGCGAGGCCGATCGAGGCGATGGTGCCGCCGATCTTGACCGTGCTCGCCATCCACGACAGCACGTCACCGCCGAGGTTGTCGACGGCGCCGGCCCAGGTCTCGGAACCGAGCGGGCGGATCTTCGCCAGATCGAGGCTCGAGCGCAGCATGACCTCGGCGGCGCCGATGCCTTTCAGATAGTCGGTCTCGGCCTCCTTGCCGGTCAAGGCGACGACGCGGTAACCAAGGCGGGTCAGGATGTCGATCGCGACCGAGCCGACACCGCCGGTCGCGCCGCTGACGATGACCGGACCATTGGCGGGCTTCAGGCCGTTGGCTTCCATGCGCTCGACCGCGAGACCAGCGGTGAAGCCCGCCGTGCCCAGCGCCATCGCCTCGAACGGCGTCATGCCCTTGGGCATGGGCACCACCCACGCGGCCGGCACGCGCATGCGCTCGGCGTAGCCGCCGTCGTGCGCCACACCGGTGTCGTAGCTGGTGCAGATCACCGCGTCGCCGGGCTTGAATGCCGGATCGGTGGACGACTCGACGGTGCCCGCACCATCGATGCCGCCGACACAGGGGAAGCGGCGGATGATCTTGCCGGTGCCGGTGGCCGCCAGCGCGTCCTTGAAGTTGATGCTGGAGTAAGCCGTGCGGATCACCACCTCGCCCGGATCCAGTTCGTCCAGTGCCATGTCGACCATGCGACTCGCGACCTTGCCGTCCTCGTTGAAGATGCGAAATGCCTTGAAGCGCTCAGCCATGGTGGTATCTCCGTTGAAGATGGTTTTTTCGTGATTCTAAGTCGTTCGCCGCTTCGCGCGCGACATCAGCGCACGCGGAGACCTCGCGGCATCAAGCCTGATGCTCGGCGCCGAGATATTGCAGAGTCTGCATCTCCACGAGCCGGCTCGCGGTACGCTCCTGCTCGCTGGTGACCGCGACCGCGCCGAACAACTCCAGGGCAGGCACCGCCGCCGCCACGATGAGCTTGACCCGGCGATCATAGAACTCGTCGACCAGCCAGGTGAAGCGCCGCATGGTGTCGGCCTGATCGGGCGCAAAGCGTGGCAACCCGGATACCAGCACGGTGTGAAACCGGCGCGAAAGCTCGATGTAATCGGCCTGGCCACGAGGACCGTCGCACAGGGCGGCGAAATCGAACCACACGACGCCGCCTTCGATACGCCGTGCATCGATGGTCCTGCCTTCGATGTCGAGCGCGCCGGCGCTGCCGGCGGCACCGGCAACCTGCCGGAACGCCTCGTCCAGCGCGCATTCGGCAACCGCATCGGCCGGGTGATGCCAGGTGCCCGCCTTCTCCAGGGCGCGGAGCCGGTAGTCGATGCCGGCATCCAGGTGCACGACGTCAAGCTCGCGCTCGATCAGCTCGATCGCGGGCACGAACTGGCTGCGCTGCAGCCCGTGCAGATACAACGACGCGGGCGCGGTGTTGGAGGTGGTGACCAGCGTGACGCCGCGCGCGAACAGGCCTTCGAGCAGCTTGCGCATGAGCATCGCGTCGCCGATGTCGGTGATCTGGAACTCGTCGAGGCACAGCAGCCTGGCCTCTCCGGCGATGCGCGCGGCAACCTGGTCGAGCGGCTCCGCTTGACCCTGCAGGTGCCGCAGGTCGTGATGCACCTCCTGCATGAAGCGATGGAAATGCACGCGCCGCTTGCGCTCGACCGGCATGTGCTCGAACGCGCCGTCCATCAGGAAGCTCTTGCCGCGACCCACACCGCCCCATAGGTAGAGGCCGCGTACCGGCCTGGGCGTCTGCAGGAAGCCGAGCCAGCCGCGATTGGCTGCGCCGCCGGCAAGGTCGGCGGCGATGCGTTCGAAGTGCCGCAACGCGTCGCGCTGGGCGGCATCGAGCGCGAAGCCGTGCTGCCGTGCCTGCGCCGCCACCCGGCGCTCGATCTCGCCCTCGACCATGCCGCACGGCGCGGCCGGCAACGCTGCGGAACCAATCATCGGGCAGCGCCCGCCGGCGTCAGATGTTGAGCGCGCGCTTGTCCACGCCGAGCGCAGCTTCGTGCATCGCTTCGGACAGCGACGGATGCGCGTGCACGATGCGGGCGATGTCTTCGCTGCTGGCGCCGAATTCGAGCGCCACCACCGCTTCGGAGATGAGCTCGGACGCGAACGGCCCGATGATATGCACGCCGAGGATGCGATCGGTCCTGGCGTCGGCCAGCATCTTGACGAAGCCGCCGGTTTCACCCAGGGCTCGAGCACGCCCGGATGCCGCGAATGGGAACTGGCCCGCGCGGTATTCGATGCCAGCCGCCTTGAGCTCCTGCTCGGTCTTGCCGACCCAGGCGATCTCGGGCGAGGTGTAGATCACCCATGGCACGGTGTCGAGGTTGACGTGCGGCGACTGGCCGGCGATGGTTTCGGCGACCGCGACCCCTTCTTCCGAAGACTTGTGCGCCAGCATCGGTCCGCGCACGACGTCACCGATGGCGAATACGTTGGGCAGGTTGGTACGGCACTGGGCGTCGACATCGAGGTAGCCACGGCCGTCGAGCTTCAGGCCGACGGCTTCGGCGTTGAGGCCGGCCGTGTTGGGAATCCGCCCGATCGCCACCACCAGCCGGTCGAAATCGACCCGGTGCCTGGTGCCGTTGCGGTCTTCGTATTCGACCTTGACCGTGGCCTTGGCCGGGGTGATCGCCGACACCTTGGCACCGGTGTAGATCTTGAGCCCGAGCTGCCCGGTGAAGGCCCGAAAGGCCTCCTGGGCGACATGCTCGTCGGCGAGCGCGAGAAAGCCGGGTAACGCTTCGAGAATGGTCACTTCGGCGCCGAGGCGACGCCAGACGCTGCCCATCTCGAGGCCGATGACGCCGGCGCCGATGATGCCGAGGCGCTTGGGCACGGCATCGAAGGCGAGTGCGCCGATGTTGTCGCAGACCAGCTTGTTGTCGGTCTCGACGCCGGGAAACGGACGCGCCACCGACCCGGTGGCGATGACCACGTACTTCGCGGCGATGGTTTCGGTGCCGGCGTCCCCCGCGACTTCGATGCTGTAACCGTTCGGCCCGGATGCCGCGAAGCGCCCGTGACCGTGCACCGACGTCACCTTGTTCTTCTTGAAGAGGTAGCCGATGCCGTTGGTGAAGTCACCGACGATCTTGTCCTTGCGTGCCTGCATGATGCCGACGTCAAGGGTCACGTCCTTGACGCCGATGCCGTGCTCGCCGAACTTGTGCAGGACGCGCTCGTAGTTCTCGGAGGATTCGAGCAGCGCCTTCGACGGGATGCACCCGACGTTGAGGCAGGTGCCGCCGAGGCTCGCCTTGCCCGTCGCCGGATGCTTCCAGTCGTCGATGCAGACGGCGCTCAGGCCGAGCTGGGAGGCGCGGATGGCGGCGACATAGCCGCCGGGACCGGCGCCGATCACGGCAACGTCGAATTGTCTGGTCATGGTCATCAGATATCGAGGAGCAGCCGCGCCGGATCTTCCAGCGCTTCCTTGATGGCCACCAGCCCGAGCACCGCTTCGCGCCCGTCGATGATCCGGTGGTCGTACGACAGCGCAAGATAGTTCATCGGCCGGATCACGATCTGGCCATCTTCCACCACCGGCCGGTCCTTGGTGGCGTGGATGCCCAGGATCGCGCTCTGCGGCGGATTGATGATCGGCGTCGACAGCATCGAACCGAAGACGCCGCCGTTGGAGATCGAAAACGTGCCGCCGGTGAGTTCCTCGATGGTGAGCTTGCCGTCCTGCGCGCGCTTGCCGAAGTCGGCAATCAGCTTCTCGATCTCGGCGAGCGACATGGAATCGGCGTTGCGGATGATCGGCACCACCAGACCGCGCGGGCTGCCGACGGCGACGCCGATATCGAAGTAGCCGTGATAAACGATATCGTTGTCGTCGACCGATGCATTGAGCACCGGGTATTTCTTGAGCGCCGCCATCGCTGCCTTGACGAAGAACGAGGTGAATCCGAGCTTGACCCCGTGCTCCTTCTCGAAGCGATCCTTGAACTTGTTGCGCAGGTCCATCACGCTCTGCATGTTCACTTCGTTGAAGGTAGTGAGGATCGCCGCCGTCGATTGCGACTGGACCAGGCGTTCGGCCACGCGCTGGCGCAGCCGCGACATTGCGACGCGCTTCTCCGGCCGGTCGGCGAGCAGCTTGTCGATGTCGACCGGCGACGGCAGCACGACCGCCGGGCGACCGGGGGCTCGCGCGCCGCTCTGGGCGAAGGCGTTCACGTCTTCCTTGGTGACGCGGCCGCCGCGACCGGTGCCGGCGACCTGTGCGAGGTCGATCTGCTGGTCGGCCGCAACCTTGCGGGCCGCGGGCATCGAGGGTACGTCGGTCGTGTGCGCCACCGCCGTCGGCACCACCGCGGCTGCCACAACCGCAGGCGGCGGGGACGCCTTGACGGGCTCGGCTGCGGCCGGTCCGGCGGCAACCACCGATGCCTTGGCCTCGGTGTCGATGATGGCGATGATCTCGTTGCTCACCACCAGGCTGCCATCGCCTTTGACGATGCTGACCAGCATCCCGTCGTCGGGTGCGGGCAGTTCGAGCACCACCTTGTCGGTCTCGATATCGATCAGGTTTTCGTCGCGCTGCACCCGCTCGCCCTGCTTCTTGTGCCAGCTGACAAGCGTGGCTTCGGCGACGGATTCGGACAGCGCCGGTACTTTGACTTCGATCAGCATGAATGCTCCGTGGTCCGGGGTTCCAGTTTCGGGTATGCGGACCGGGAACCCGTGCAACCGCACGGCCGACCGCCCGTCGCCCGCGCGCGATCCACCCGGTATGCGCTTGCGGTGCGACAAGATTGAGTGACGATGATCATGCGGCGGAACAGCGAGCGCCGGGCCGCTCCCAAGCGAGCTGGCCCCCCATTGGGGGGTGGCGACCGCAGGAAGCCTGGGGGGGTTGTCATCTAGACACCGATGGTGAGCGCGGCATCCACGACGGCCTTCTGCCGCTGGTTGTGGAGCGCAAGATACCCGCCGGCCGGCGATGCGCTCGACGGCCGCAGCGCATAGCGCAGCTTCTGGTCTGCGCGCATGTGCCGCAGCAGGTAATGCTGGATGCGGTGCCACGCGCCCTGGTTGCCCGGCTCTTCCTGGCACCAGACGATCTCGACCGCATTCGGATAGCGCGCGATCTCGGCCGCGAAGTCCTCGTGCGGGAACGGATACAACTGTTCGATGCGCACCACCGCGACATCCTTGATCTTGCGTTCGCGCCGCGAGGCCAGCAGGTCGTAGAAGATCTTGCCGCTGCAGAACACGACCCGCTTGACGTCCTTGGGCTTGATCGCCTCGACCTCGGGAATCACCGGCATGAAGCGGCCCTTGGCGAGATCGTCGAGCGACGACACCGACTCCTTGTGGCGCAGCATGCTCTTCGGACTCATGATCACGAGCGGCTTGCGGTAGGAGCGCAGCATCTGGCGCCGCAGCAGATGGAACATCTGCGACGGGTTCGACGGCACCACCACCTGCATGTTGTAGTCGGCGCACAACTGCAGAAAGCGTTCGGGGCGCGCCGACGAATGCTCGGGGCCCTGGCCTTCGTAGCCGTGCGGCAGCATCAGCACCAGCCCGCACAGACGGCCCCACTTCACTTCGCCCGACGCGATGAACTGGTCGATCACGACCTGCGCGCCATTGACGAAGTCGCCGAACTGCGCCTCCCACACCACCAGTTCGCTCGGCTCCGCGGTGGCGTAGCCGTATTCGAAGCCGAGCACGGCCTCTTCGGACAACGTGGAATCGATGACGACGAAATCGGGCTGGTTCTCGGCGATCTTCTGCAGCGGCACGTAGGTGCCGGAATCCCAGCGTTCGCGGCTCTGGTCGTGCAGCACCGCGTGACGGTGAAAAAACGTGCCACGACCGGTATCCTGCCCTGAAAGCCGCACGCCATGGCCTTCCTTGAGCAGGGTCGCGTACGCCAGCGTCTCGGCCATGCCCCAATCCAGCGGCTGCTTGCCCAGACCCATCTGGCGGCGGTCGGCGATGACCTTCTCGACACGCGGATGGAGCTTGAAGTCGGGCGGCAGCGTGGTCAGGCGTTCCGCCATCGATTGCAGCACCTCTACCGGGACACCGGTCTGCACCGGCTGGGTCCACGGCACACCGTGGAACGGCGCCCAGTCCACATGGAACGGCGGCTTGAAGTTGTAGATGATGTTTTTGTTGGTGTTGTGCCCGCCGTCGAGCGCCGCCCGATAGGTCTTCACCACCGCATCTTCGTCGCCGGGACGAATGATGGCTTCGCGCAGCAGCTTGTCAGCGTACAGCTTGCGGGTGCCGGGATGCTGGTTGATGATCTTGTACATCAGCGGCTGGGTGACCATCGGCTCGTCCTGCTCGTTGTGGCCGAGCTTGCGGAAGCACACCAGGTCGACCACGACGTCTTTTCCGAACGCGGTGCGAAAATCGAGCGCGATCTCGGTGGCCAGCACGGCGGCTTCGGGGTCGTCGCCATTCACGTGGATCACCGGCGCCTCGACCATCTTGGCCACGTCCGAGCAGTAGATCATCGAACGCGTGTCGCGCGGATCGGAGGTGGTGAACCCGATCTGGTTGTTGATGATCAGGTGCACGGTGCCACCGGTGCCATAGCCGCGCGTCTGCGACAGGTTCATGGTCTCCATGATCACGCCCTGCCCGGCAAAGGCCGCGTCGCCATGGATCAGCACCGGCAGCACCTGCCGGCCTTCGCGGTCGCGACGCCGATGCTGGCGTGCCCGCACCGAACCTTCCACCACCGGGTTGACGATCTCGAGATGCGAAGGATTGAACGCCAAGGTCACATGCATCGGCCCGCCCGGGGTCAGCACATCGGACGAGAACCCCTGGTGGTACTTGACGTCTCCCGCGGGCAGATCCGCGTGCTTGCCCTCGAATTCGGAGAACAGATCTTTCGGCAACTTGCCGAGCGTGTTCACCAGCACGTTCAGGCGGCCGCGGTGCGCCATGCCGATCACCAGTTCCTGCACACCGCTCTCGCCGGCGCGCTGCAGCAGGTTGTCGAGCATGGGAATGAGGCTGTCGCCGCCTTCGAGCGAGAAGCGCTTCTGCCCGACATAGCGGGTATGCAGGTAGCGTTCGAGCGTCTCGGCCGCGGTGAGGCGTTCGAGGATGTGGCGTTTCTCGTCCGGCGAATAGCTAGGCCGTGAGCGGACACCTTCGAAGCGCTGCTGCAGCCAGCGCTTCTGGGCGGTGTCGGTGATGTACATGTACTCCAGACCGATGCTGCCGCAGTAGGTTTCCTTGAGCGCCTGCAAGATGTCTTTCAGCGTCATCTGCTCCGGCCCCACCAGGGTGCCGGTGTTGAAGACGCGATCCATGTCGCCCGCGGTGAAGCCGTAATAGGCCGGCTCGAGCTCCGGCACGTCGGGTTTCTCGAGCCGCTTGAGCGGATCGAGCGCCGCATGCCGCGCACCGAGAAACCGGTACGAACTGATCAACTGGAACACCGCCGCCTGCTTGCGGCCGAGTTCGGCGAGCTCGCCCGGCGCGACCTGGGCACTGGTCCGGCTGCGATCCCTGGCGATGCGCCCGATCAGCTCGCGCACCGGTTCATGCGGCACATCGCGCGGACCCGGCAGCACCTGAATCTGGTCGAAGTACCGCTTCCACTCGGGCGTGACGGTATCCTGGTTTTCGAGGTAGCTCTCGTAGAGTTCATCGATGTAGGGCGCGTTGCCGCCGAACAGATAAGAACCGGACAACTGATCTTTCATCACAGGTTGGGTCCTCCCCGGGGAAGCCTTGTTCGGCGCGTGCGTTGCAGTCGGTGTTGTCGTGCGACTCGCCGCGCGCGATTACGATCGGTCAGCCGCGATCGGCCAACGGCGTGAGTTGCCGGGCCGGCGCACCCTGATAGAGCTGGCGCGGACGTCCGATCTTGTATTCGGGGTCGGCGATCATCTCGTTGAGTTGCGCGATCCAGCCCACGGTTCGCGCCAGCGCGAAGATCGCAGTGAACAGCGGAATCGGGATGCCGATCGCCTTCTGCACGATGCCGGAATAGAAGTCGACGTTCGGGTAGAGCTTGCGCGATACGAAGTAGTCGTCTTCGAGGGCGATCTTCTCGAGGCCCATGGCGAGCTTGAACAGCGGGTCATCATGCAGCCCGAGTTCGTTCAGCACCTCGTGGCAGGTCTCGCGCATGAGCTTGGCGCGGGGATCGTAGTTCTTGTAGACCCGATGGCCGAAGCCCATCAGGCGCACGCCCGAGTTCTTGTCTTTTACCTTGGCGATGAACTCGCCGATCTTCGCCATGCCACCCATGGCCTGGATGTCGCCCAGCATGTGCAGCGAGGCTTCGTTGGCGCCGCCGTGCGCCGGCCCCCACAGGCAGGCCACGCCGGCCGCGATCGCCGCGAATGGGTTGGTGCCGGACGACGCGCACAGCCGCACCGTGGAGGTGGAGGCGTTTTGCTCGTGGTCGGCATGCAGGATGAAGATGCGGTCGAGCGCACGCACCAGAACGTCGTTGACCTGGTACTCCTCGCACGGGGTCGCGAACATCATGCGCATGAAGTTGGCGGTGTACGAGAGCTTGTTCTGGGGGTAGATGTAGGGCTGCCCGGACGAATACTTGTAGGCCATGGCCACCAGGGTGGGCATCTTGGCGATCAGCCGGATCGCCGAGATCTCGCGCTGCCCGGCGTCGTGCAGGTTGATGGAGTCGGGGTAGAACGCGGACATCGCGCCGACCAGGCCGGTCATCACCGCCATCGGGTGCGCATCGCGGCGGAAGCCGCGCAGGAAGAACTGCATCTGCTCGTTCACCATGGTGTGATTGGTGACGAGGCTTACGAAGTCCTGCTTCTGGGTGACGTTCGGCAGCTCGCCCTTGAGGATCAGGTAGCACACTTCGAGAAAATCGCAGTTCCCGGCCAGTTGCTCGATCGGATAACCGCGGTAGAGCAGTTCGCCCTTGTCGCCATCAATGTAGGTGATGGTCGAGTTGCACGACGCCGTGGAGAGGAATCCGGGGTCGTAAGTGAATTTGCCGGTGGAGGAGTAGAGCTTGCGGATGTCGATCACGTCGGGGCCGACGGCGCCCCTGACGATGGGCAGTTCCACCGTGGGGGTGCCGTCGCTGAAGGTGACCGTGGCTTTCGGGGCGTCGCTCATTAACCTCTCCATGGTTCTGGGAGACTGCATTCTAGGGATTTTCGACGCAGGATGCTGCTTTGCATCAAAGACTTCATGGGCGATCAGGCCACACGCAAGCGGTCCAGGATCGCCTCTTCCTCGAGGTTATCGGCGCGCAGACGGCCGGACATGAGATCCCACAACTCGTTGTCGGCGTGCGCCAGCAGGGCGACGAAGACTTCGCGCTCGCGGGCATCGAGATCAGCGTAGCCCTGGTCGAGAAAACGGGTCAGGACCAGGTCGAGCTCGAGCAAGCCGCGGCGGCAGCGCCAGCGCAGGCGGTCGAAGTCACTCACCGGACTTGCCCCCCGGACGCGGGCGTCACACCATTCTCTTGATCATGATGTCCTTGATCTTGCCGATGGCGCGGGTCGGGTTCAGACCCTTCGGGCAGACATCGACGCAGTTCATGATGGAGTGGCAGCGAAACAGGCGGTAGGGATCCTCGAGGTCGTCGAGGCGCTCGCTGGTGGCGTGGTCGCGGGTGTCGGCGATGAAGCGATAGGCAACGAGCAACCCGGCCGGACCGACGAACTTGTCGGGATTCCACCAGAACGACGGGCATGCCGTGGTACAGCACGCGCACAGGATGCACTCATAGAGCCCGTCGAGCTCCTTGCGCTCGGCCGGCGTCTGGATGCGCTCCTTCTCCGGCGCCACCTCGGCGTTCTGGAGGTAGGGCTTGATCGAGTGGTACTGCTTGAAGAACTGCGACATGTCGACCACGAGGTCACGGATGACCGGCAGGCCGGGCAGCGGCCGCAGTTGCACCGGCTGCTTCAGGTCGGTGAGGCGGGTGATGCAGGCGAGGCCGTTCTTGCCGTTGATGTTCATCGCGTCGGAGCCGCAGACGCCTTCGCGGCACGAGCGGCGCAGCGACAGGCTGTCGTCGACGGCCTTGATGCGGATCAGGGCATCGAGCAGCATCCGGTCGCTTGGCTCGAGCTCGATGTCGTAGGACTTCATGTACGGCTTGTCGTCCTGCTCGGGGTCGTAACGGTAGATCTCGAATTTCATGGTCTTGTCGTTTCGGTAGGTATCAGCGGGGCTCCGTGCGCGCCGGGCCGATAGGAAGCGAAGGGCCGGCGCCCGCCCGGCCGCCCCGAAGGGCGCCGGGCCCCCTGGAGGGGGAGCCGGAGCGCAGCGCAGGCTGGGGGTGGGCGTCCATGTCAGTAGCTGCGGACCTTGGGCTCGAACGACTCCACCGTCATCGGCTGGAGGTTCACCGGCTTGTACTCGAGCCGGTTGCCTTCGCGGTACCACAGACTGTGCTTGAGCCAGTTGACGTCGTCGCGCTGGTGGAAATCGGCACGGTCGTGGGCGCCGCGGCTTTCCTTGCGGGCTTCGGCCGACACCAGGGTCGCCACCGCCACCTCGATCAGGTTGTCGAGTTCCAGCGCCTCGATGCGGGCGGTGTTGAAGGTCTTGCTCTTGTCGGCGATGCCGGTGCGGCGGACCCGCTCGGCGGTGCGCTTGATCTTGTCGACGCCCGATTCGAGCATGTCGGGAAAACGAAACACGCCGCAATGACCCTGCATGGTACGGCGCATCTCGGCGCCGACCTCGAACACGCTTTCGCCGCCGGTCTGGGTTTCGAGCCGCGCCAGGCGGGCGAGCGAAACGTCGCCGACATCCGCCGGAAGGTCTTTGTGGCCCGGGTTCTCGCGCAGGAAGCGGATCATGGTGTCGCCGGACTCCTTGCCGAACACCAGCAGGTCGGTGAGCGAGTTGGTGCCCAGGCGGTTGGCGCCGTGCACCGAGGCGCAGCCGCATTCACCGGCCGCGTAGAAGCCTGGAACCGGCTGGCTCGGATCGCCGCCCGACGGCACCACGACTTCGCCGTGGTAGTTGGTGGGAATGCCGCCCATCTGGTAATGACAGGTGGGCACGACCGGGATCGGCTCCTTGACCGGGTCGACGTTGGCGAACTTGCGGGCGATTTCGCGAATGCCCGGCAGACGCTTTTCGATGACGTCGATGCCGAGATGGTCGAGCTTGAGCAGGATGTAGTCGGCGTCCTTGCCGGCGCCGCGGCCTTCCTTGATCTCGGTGGCCATGGCGCGCGATACCACGTCGCGGCTGGCGAGATCTTTCATGTTGGGCGCGTAGCGCTCCATGAAGCGCTCGCCGTCCTTGTTGAGCAGATAGCCGCCCTCGCCGCGCACGCCCTCGGTGATCAGCACGCCGGCACCGGCCACGCCGGTGGGGTGGAACTGCCAGAACTCCATGTCTTCGAGCGGGATGCCGGCACGGGCGGCCATGCCCAGGCCGTCACCGGTGTTGATGAAGGCGTTGGTCGAGGCCGAGTAGATGCGGCCGGCGCCACCGGTGGCGAACAACGTGGCGCGGGCGTGGAACAGCCAGACCTCGCCGGTCTCCATCTCCATGGCGCTCACGCCGAGCACCTGGCCGCTCGCGTCGCGGATCAGGTCGAGCGCCATCCATTCAACGAAGAACAGCGTGTTCGCGCGCACGTTGCGCTGATACAGCGTGTGCAGCATGGCGTGACCGGTGCGGTCGGCCGCGCAGCAGGAGCGCTGCACCGAGCGCTCGCCGAAATTCTGCGAGTGGCCGCCGAACGGGCGCTGGTAGATGGTGCCGTCGTCGTTGCGATCGAACGGCATGCCGAAATGCTCGAGTTCGTAGACCGCCTGCGGGGCAGCGCGGCACATGAACTCGATGGCGTTCTGGTCGCCGAGATAGTCGGAGCCCTTGATCGTGTCGTACATGTGCCACAGCCAGGAGTCTTCGCCCATGTTGCCGAGCGCGGCGCCGATGCCGCCCTGCGCGGCGACCGTGTGCGAGCGGGTCGGAAACACCTTGGACAGCACCGCGACCTTGAGACCGGCCTCGGCGAGTTGCAGCGAGGCGCGCATGCCGGCGCCGCCGGCGCCGACGATCACGGCATCGAATTTTCTGCGGGGGATGGTCATCAGTAAAGGCTCCAGAGAATCTGCACCGACCACAGCGAGTAGCCGGCCAGCAGCAGGACCACCCCGACCTGCGCCACGAGACGCACACCGGCGGAATTCACGTAATCCATGAGGATGTCGCGAATGCCGATCCAGGCATGCCAGAACAACGACAACAGGAACAGCAGACTGGCCAGACGCATCCACTGCTGCGAGAACAGGCCGTGCCAATCGCCGTAGTGCGCCGGCCGATGGAACAGCACCACGACCAGCATCAGCAGCGCGAACACGGCCATGATCACGGCCGTGACGCGCTGGATCAGCCAGTCGCGCAGACCGTAACGGGCACCGACGACGGCGCGCTTCACCATAGCCAGGCCCCGAACACGACGGTGAGCGCCAGACTCACTCCCACTACCGCGAAGCTGGAAGCGCGGGCGGGCGCAAGGTCGGTGCCAACATCGAGATCGAGCAGGAGGTAGCGGATGCCGGCGCAGAAATGATGCAGGAATGCCCACAGCAGGCCGAGCAGGATGAGCTTGACCAGCGGGTGCGACATGGCATCGATGAAATGCACGTAGCTGGCGGGGGATTGCAGACTCGACTGAAGCAGCCACAACACGAACGGCAGCATCAGGAACATGCCGGCACCGCTTACGCGATGCATGATCGACACGACGGCGGGGATCGGCTGCTTGATCAGCCGCAGGTCTAGATGTTTGGGGCGGGCTTTGGCCATGCGTTGCGCCCTCGGAGGACGGGTCGGGAGTTGACGGGTCTGGAACTCGGAATATCGGCGCGGGGGCGGAGGAATTCAGCCCAGGTCGTTCGCGTAGTGGTGCATGCGGGTGTCGCAGAAACCCCGGCGCAACTCCACCGGTATCTCGCCATAAGTATAGGCCACGCGCTCCATCTGCAGCAGCGGCGCGCCGGGCTGCACGCACAGCCGCTGCGCGGTGTCGGCGTCGGCGCAGACCGCCTTGACGCGCTCGCTGCCGGCGACGATCTTCACCCCGAACGCCGACTCGTACAGGCTGTAGAGAAGGCAGCCATGTGCCGTAACCGTGGCTATGTCGAGTCCGCGAAAACGCTCGGCGGGCAACCGCACCTCCTCGAACACCACGCAACGGCCGTTGATGGCCAGCGTGCGACGAAGGCGTATCAGCGAGGCGCCCGCGGCCAGCCCAAGCAGGCCGGCGGCAGCCGCGTCGGCGCGCTGCCGCCTGAGGTCGATCAGAGTCGGTTCGAGATCGCGCACGGCTTCGCCGTCCGGCGTGATGCGAAGGAACGACAACTGGGTGCCCACGTGAGCGTGGGTCGCCACGAAGGTGCCGCGGCCCTGGCGGCGCACCAGCACGTTTTCGCTGGCCAGCTCGGACACCGCCTTGCGCACCGTGCCCTGGCTGACCTTGTAGCGGTGGGCCAGCTCGATCTCGCTCGGGATCGGCTCGCCGGGCCGCCACTCGCCGGTAGCCAGGCCTTCGGTCAGCAGCGCCTTGATCTGCCGGTACAGCGGCTGAAACGCCGGCGCCGGCGGGAGGGGTTCTCGTTTCATCATTGCCCCGATTTGTACCATGGCACGGGCATTGGTTCCAAGCCATACGCTGTCTTTTATAAGACAGAAGACCTTCGTTGACACGGCGCAGCGTCAGTTCGTATCATTTTGGTCTTGCACAGCCGGGGTGGCCAGTGATGAGCAGTGTCGCGTTGCCGCACCTCAACCGTGTCCGGGCGCAGGATTTGTCGGGTTTTGCGCGCCGATCGTTTCCGCCGGCATCGCCATCAAGGGGTAGCACCGCATGAAGAATCCCGTTCGAGTCGCCATCACCGGCGCCGCCGGCCAGATCGGCTACAGCCTGCTGTTTCGCATCGCCAGCGGCGAAATGCTGGGGCCCGACCAACCGGTGATCCTGCAACTGCTCGACATCACCCCGGCGCTGCCGGCCGTGGGCGGGGTCGTGATGGAGCTGGAGGATTGCGCGTTTCCGCTGCTCGCGGGCGTGGTGGTCACCGACGATCCGAAGGTTGCCTTCCGCGACGTTTCCTACGCCCTGCTGGTCGGCGCCAGGCCCCGCAGCAAGGGCATGGAGCGCAAGGACCTGCTCGAGGCCAACGGCGCCATCTTCACCACGCAAGGCAAGGCACTGAACGAGGTGGCGGCGCGCGACGTGCGCGTTCTGGTGGTCGGCAACCCCGCCAACACCAACGCCTACATCGCGATGCGCAATGCCCCCGACCTGCCGGCCGCCAACTTCACGGCGATGATGCGCCTGGATCACAACCGGGCGCTGTCGCAGATCGCAGCGCGCACGGCCAAACCGGTCGATGCCGTTCGCAAGATGACCATCTGGGGCAATCACTCCGCCACGCAATACCCGGATCTCTACAGCGCCGAGATCGACGGCAAGAGCGTCTCCGGCCTGATCGACGACCAGGGCTGGATCGAGCAGACGTTCATCCCCACGGTGCAGAAGCGCGGCGCCGCCATCATCGAGGCGCGCGGCCTGTCCAGCGCCGCGAGCGCCGCCAACGCCGCCATCGGCCACGTCCGCAACTGGGTGCACGGCACCCGCGACGGCGACTGGGTCACCATGGGCATCCCGGCCGATGGCAGCTACGGCATTCCCGAGGGCTGCCTCTATGGCTATCCGGTCACCTGCCACAACGGCAAATACCAGATCGTGAAGGGCATCGCCATTTCCGAGTTCAGTCGCGCCCGCATGGACGCCACGCACCGCGAACTGCTCGAAGAGCGCGACGCCGTCCGGCACCTGCTGGGTTGAACGCAACGACCGGCACACCCATCGCCACGCGGGCGGCGCCGGCCACGATATCGGCGCCGCTGGCGCCGGATGAGAGGAGATATCCGTCATGACGCTTTCCGCTTCAGCAGGCACGCGCTTTCGCGAGGCGGTCGCCGCCGAGCAGCCGTTGCAGGTGGTCGGGGCCATCAACGCCTACACGGCGCGCATGGCTGAAGCCACCGGCTACCGGTCACTGTATCTGTCGGGCGGCGGGGTCGCCGCCAACTCGCTCGGCATGCCGGATCTGGGCATCAGCACCCTCGAAGACGTGCTCATCGACGTGCGCCGCATCACCGACGTGAGCACGCTGCCGTTGCTGGTCGACATCGATACCGGCTGGGGCGGCGCCTTCAACATCGCCCGCACCATCCGCTCGATGATCAAGGCGGGTGCGGGCGCGGTGCACATCGAAGACCAGGTCAGCACCAAGCGCTGCGGCCACCGCCCTGGCAAGGAAGTCGTCGCTGTCGACGAGATGGTCGACCGCGTCAAGGCGGCCGTCGACGCCCGCACCGATCCGGGCTTCGTGATCATGGCGCGCACCGATTCGCTCGCCATCGAAGGCCTGCAGGCGGCGATCGACCGCGCCTGCGCCTACGTCGAAGCCGGCGCCGACATGGTCTTTCCCGAGGCGATGACCGAATTGCCGATGTATCGCCAGTTCAAGCAGGCGGTCAAGGTGCCGATCCTGGCCAACATCACCGAATTCGGCCAGACGCCGCTGTTCACCACCGCCGAGCTCGCTTCGGTCGGGGTGGATATCGTGCTCTACTGCTGTTCGGCCTACCGCGCCATGAACGCTGCGGCGCTCGAGGTGTACCAGACCATCCGTGCCGATGGCACCCAGAAGAACCTGATTCCCAGGATGCAGACCCGGGCCGACCTTTACCAGTATCTCGGCTACCACGCCTACGAAGACAAGCTCGACGCCCTGTTCTCCAAGGAGAAAACCCTGTGAGTACCGCAACCGAGGCGCCGCCGGCCGGCCCCAAACCGAAGAAATCCGTCGCCCTGTCGGGCATCATCGCCGGCAACACCGCCCTTTGCACCGTCGGCCGCACCGGTAACGACCTGCACTATCGCGGCTACGACATCCTCGAGTTCGCCGACGTCGCCTCGTTCGAGGAGATCGCCTATCTGCTGGTGCACGAACATCTGCCCACGCCGGCCGAACTGTCCGACTACCGCGTCAAGCTGAAGGCCCTGCGCGGCCTGCCGGCCAGCCTCAAGGCCGCGCTCGAATGTATTCCGCCGTCGGCGCACCCGATGGATGTCATGCGCAGCGGCGTCTCGCTGCTCGGCACCATGCTGCCCGAGAAGGACGACCACAGCGTCGGCGGCGCGCGCGACATCGCCGACCGCCTGATGGCCTGCCAGGGTTCCATCCTGCTCTACTGGTATCACTGGAGCCGCAACGGGCGGCGCATCGAGACCGAGACCGACGACGACTCGATCGCCGGCCATTTCCTGCACCTGCTGCACGACAAGGCGCCATCGGCCCTTTGGGTGCATGCGATGCAGACCTCGCTCAACCTCTACGCCGAGCACGAGTTCAACGCGTCCACGTTCACCGGCCGCGTCATCGCCGGCACCGGGTCCGATCTGTATTCGGCCATCACCGGCGCCATCGGCGCGTTGCGCGGCCCCAAGCACGGTGGCGCCAACGAGGTCGCGTTCGAGATCCAGAACCGCTATCACACGGCGGACGAGGCCGAAGCCGACATCATCCGGCGGGTGCAGAACAAGGAGATCGTGATCGGCTTCGGCCATCCGGTCTACACCATCGCCGATCCGCGCAACAACATCATCAAGGAAGTGGCGCGGCGCCTGTCGCGCGACGTCGGCAGCATGAAGCTCTTCGACATCGCCGAACGCCTCGAGACCGTGATGTGGCGCGAGAAGAAGATGTTCCCCAACCTCGACTGGTTCAGCGCCGTCAGCTACAACATGATGGGCGTGCCCAACGCGATGTTCACGCCGTTGTTCGTGATCTCGCGCACATCGGGCTGGGCGGCACACGTGATCGAGCAGCGCATCGACGGCAAGATCATCCGCCCCGGTGCCAACTATGTCGGCGAG
Source organism: Betaproteobacteria bacterium (assembly GCA_025350245.1). Classification (GTDB taxonomy): domain Bacteria; phylum Pseudomonadota; class Gammaproteobacteria; order Burkholderiales. Next base: position 7,402 of record JANXYG010000131.1, on the reverse strand, counting down.
GAGAATCGCAAGTGGGTGCCGATCGCGAAGCGCAAATGACATCTGCCCCGGCTCCGATCCGCAGTCCCCTGCCCTACTGACTTCGCATTTTCCTGGAACCCGCCATGTCCGCACACATTTCCAACGTCCGCCCCAAGGCCGACAAGGTGCTGGTCGACATCGTCGACTACGTCACCAAGGTCGAGATCACCAGCAAGCAAGCGTACGAAACCGCACGCTATTGCCTGATGGACACGCTGGGCTGCGGTTTCGAGGCACTCGAATACCCGGCGTGCACCAAGCTGCTCGGCCCGATCATCCCGGGCACGGTCGTACCCAACGGCGCCCGGGTCCCCGGCACCTCGTTCCAGCTCGATCCGGTGCAGGCCGCGTTCAACATCGGCGCCATGATCCGCTGGCTCGACTTCAACGACACCTGGCTTGCGGCCGAATGGGGTCATCCGTCCGACAACCTCGGCGGCATCCTCGCGGTGGCCGACTGGCTGTCGCGCTCGGCGGTTGCCGCCGGCAAGAAGCCGCTGACCGTGCTCGATGTCCTCACCGGCATGATCAAGGCGCACGAGATTCAGGGCTGCATCGCGCTCGAGAACAGCTTCAACAAGGTCGGGCTCGATCACGTCGTGCTGGTCAAGGTGGCATCGACCGCGGTGGTCGCGCAGATGCTGGGCCTGACGCGTGACGAAATCATCAATGCGGTGTCGCTCGCCTGGGTCGATGGCCAGTCGCTGCGCACCTATCGCCATTCGCCGAACACCGGCTCGCGCAAGAGCTGGGCGGCGGGCGACGCCACGTCTCGCGCGGTACGCCTGGCGCTCATCGCGCGCACCGGCGAGATGGGTTACCCCTCGGTGCTGTCGGCCAAGGGCTGGGGCTTCTACGACGTGCTGTTCAAGGGCAAAGCCTTCCAGTTCCAGCGCCCCTACGGCAGCTACGTGATGTAAAACGTGCTGTTCAAGATCTCGTTTCCGGCGGAATTCCACTCGCAGACCGCGGTGGAATGCGCGATGCAGCTCCATGACCAGTTGGCCAAGCTCGGCCGCAAGCCCGAAGACATCAAGAAGATCACCATCCGCACCCACGAGGCCTGCATCCGCATCATCGACAAGAAAGGCCCGCTCGACAATCCGGCTGACCGCGATCACTGCATCCAGTACATGGTGGCGGTGCCGATCCTGTTCGGCCGCCTGACCGCCGAGGACTACGAAGACCGCGTCGCCGCCGATCCGCGCATCGACAAGCTGCGCGACCGCATCGTGTGCGTCGAAGACAAGGCCTACACCAGCGATTACCACGACCCGGCCAAGCGCTCGATCGCGAATGCGCTCACGGTCGAGTTCACCGACGGCAAGAAACTCGCCGAGATCGTGTGCGAATACCCGATCGGCCACAAGCGCCGCCGCAAGGAAGGCATGCCGGTGCTGGTCGAGAAATTCAAGATCAACCTCGCCCGGCGTTTTCCGGCGAAACAGCAGGCCGCCATTCTCGACCTGTGCATGAACGCCAAGCGTCTCAGCGCCACGCCGGTGCATGAGTTCGTCGACCTGATGATGATCTAGCGCGAGGACCCGCCATGAGCCACAACCTGTTCGCCTCCAAGCAATCGTTCAAGATCGGCAGCCGCAGCGCCTCGTTCTACTCGCTGGCGGCGCTTGAGCGTGCCGGGCTGGGCGCAGTGTCGCGCCTGCCGGTCTCGATCCGCATCGTGCTCGAGTCGGTGCTGCGCAACTGCGACGGCAAGAAGGTCACCGAAGAGCATGTGCGGCAGCTCGCTGCCTGGAAACCCAATGCCGAACGCACCGACGAGATTCCGTTCGTGGTGGCGCGCGTGGTGCTGCAGGATTTCACCGGCGTGCCGCTGCTCGCCGATCTGGCGGCGATGCGCAACGTGGCCGCGAGCATGGGCAAGGATCCGAAAACGATCGAACCGCTGGTACCGGTCGACCTCGTGGTCGACCACTCGGTGATGATCGACCACTTCGGCAGCAAGGACTCGCTCGACCTGAACATGAAGCTCGAGTTCCAGCGCAACCGCGAGCGCTACGAATTCATGAAGTGGGGCATGCAGGCGTTCGATACCTTCGGCGTCGTGCCGCCGGGATTCGGCATCGTCCACCAGGTCAATCTCGAATACCTCGCGCGCGGCGTGCACCACAAGGGCGGCGTCTACTATCCCGACAGCCTGGTCGGCACCGACAGCCACACCACCATGATCAACGGCATCGGGGTGGTCGGCTGGGGCGTCGGCGGCATCGAGGCCGAAGCCGGCATGCTCGGCCAGCCGGTCTACCTCCTCACGCCGGATGTCGTCGGTGTCGAACTGAAAGGCAAGCTGCGCGAAGGCGTGACGGCAACCGATCTCGTGCTGACCGTCACCGAGATGCTGCGCAAGGAAAAGGTGGTCGGCAAGTTTGTCGAGTTCTTCGGCGCCGGCACCGGCTCGCTTGCCGTGCCGGACCGCGCCACCATCGCCAACATGGCACCGGAATACGGCGCCACCATGGGCTTCTTCCCGGTCGACGCCAAGACCGTCGACTACTTCGCCGGTACCGGACGCACCAAGGCCGAGATCGACGCGTTCGAAGGTTATTTCAAGGCGCAGGGCATGTTCGGCATCCCCGCCGCTGGCGACATCGACTACACCAAGGCGATCAGCCTCGATCTCGCCACGGTCGCGCCGTCGCTGGCGGGTCCCAAGCGTCCACAAGACCGCATCGAGATCGGCAACGTCAAATCGGCTTTCGCGGCGCTGTTTTCCAAGCCGGTTGCGGCCAATGGTTTCAACCAGCCGGCCGACAAACTGGCGACACCGTATTCGCTCGCTGATGGCACCGAGCTGCGCAACGGCGACGTGCTGATCGCGGCGATCACGTCGTGCACCAACACGTCGAACCCGGGTGTGCTGCTGGCGGCCGGATTGCTCGCCAAGAAAGCGGTCGCCGCCGGCCTGACGGTCAAGCCGCACATCAAGACCTCGCTCGCCCCCGGCTCGCGCATCGTCACCGAGTACCTCACCAAGGCCGGCCTGCTGCCCTACCTCGAGAAGCTCGGCTTCAACGTCGCGGCCTACGGGTGCACCACCTGTATCGGCAACGCCGGCGACCTCACGCCCGAGATCAACGAGATCATCACCCGCAACGACCTGGTATGCGCTGCCGTGCTGTCGGGCAACCGCAATTTCGAAGCACGCATCCACCCCAATCTCAAGGCCAACTTCCTCGCGTCGCCGCCGCTGGTGGTGGCCTACGCGATTGCCGGCACCATCACCCGCGACCTCATGACCGAGCCGGTCGGCAAGGGCAAGGGCGGCAAGGACGTTTTCCTGGGCGACATCTGGCCCACCAGCGAAGAGGTGCATGCGCTGATGAAGTTCGCGATGAACCCGGTCGCATTCCGCAAGAACTACGGCAAGATCAAATCCAGCCCCGGCGAACTGTGGGACAAGATCAAAGGCGTGACCGGACAGATCTACAACTGGCCGGTGTCGACCTACATCGCCAAGCCGCCGTTCTTCGACGGCTTCTCGCTCCAGCCCGCCGCGGCCGGTGCCACCTCCATTCGCGGCGCGCGCGCGCTGGGCGTGTTCGGCGACTCCATCACCACCGACCACATCTCGCCTGCCGGTTCGATCAAGGATTCATCGCCCGCGGGCCAGTGGCTGACCGCCCACAAGGTGGGCAAGGCCGACTTCAACAGCTACGGCTCGCGCCGCGGCAATCACGAGATCATGATGCGCGGCACCTTCGCCAACGTGCGGATCAAGAATCTCATGGTGCCGCTCGCGGCCGACGGCTCACGCATCGAAGGTGGTGTGACGGTCTTCCAGCCGTCGGGTGAGCAGATGTTCATCTACGACGCCGCCATGAAATACGTGAAGGCCGGCACGCCCACCATCGTGTTCGGTGGCGAGGAATACGGCACCGGCTCGTCGCGCGACTGGGCCGCGAAGGGCACCCAACTGCTCGGGGTGAAAGCGGTGATCGCCCGCAGCTTCGAGCGCATCCATCGCTCGAACCTCGTCGGCATGGGCGTGCTGCCGCTGCAGTTCAAGGGCACCGACAGCGCCGAGTCACTCGGCATCCGCGGCGACGAACTGTTCGACGTCACGGGTATGGACGACATCAAACCGCAGCAGGACGTGGTGCTCGGCATCACCACCGCCGTCGGGGTGCGCAAGGAAGTGAAGGTGCTGCTGCGGATCGACACCCCGATCGAGGTCGACTACTACCGCCACGGCGGCATCCTGCCGTATGTGCTGCGGGAGCTGCTGGCGGCGTGAGCGCGAGGATCGGGGCGCGCGGCGCCTGGCACTCAGGCCGCAGCCGCCCTCGTCCCCATGGCCAGTTCGGGGACGTAACTCGCCAGCGGCTTCTCCGGATGCGCATTGATGTAGATGGCGCAGGCCACCCGCAGTAGCGAAGCGAAGCTCGAGATCTCGTCGTGGCGCGCCTGCATCTCGGTGTAGAGCTTGCCGATGAAGCGCGGCGTCGACATGCCCTCGTTCGTGGCCGCGGCGTCGAGCACGCGCCAGAACAGGCGCTCGAGACAGATGCTGGTGACGAAGCCGGACAGACGCAGCGAGCGCTTCTCGCGCGCGTAAAGATTCGGGTCCTGGCCCGAATACAGGTTGCACATGACTTTCCTCCCGCAGCAATGCGCCGTCCTCGCAGTTGGCTGTTGGCCGCCATGACTGCTGGAATTCCAGATGCTACGGTAGTCGCCCGCCGCGGCCACGTCAACGCGGCATCGACACGCGGCATCGACGCGACATCCACCGACACGCGCCAGAAAAAAGGCCCGGTTGCCCGGGCCTCGATGACCAGCGTTGCTGCCTGTGGCCGGGGTCAGATCTCCTTCGCCGCCATCTGCTTGGCGATGTACTCGGCCTGCCGGATCGCCAGCGCCACGATGGTGAGCGTCGGATTCTCGGCGGCGCCGGTGGTGAACTGGCTACCGTCGGACACGAACAGGTTCTTGATGTCGTGCGTCTGGCCGAACTTGTTCACCACGCCGTCGCGCGCGTTGGCGCTCATGCGGTTGGTGCCGAGGTTGTGGGTCGAAGGATAGGGCGGCGTGCGGTAGGTCTTGACGGCCCCGACCGACTCATAGAGCGCCGACCCCTGCTGGAACGCATGGTTGCGCATGGCGAGATCGTTCGGATGATCGTCGTAATGCACGTTCGCCACCGGCTGGCCATTTGCATCCTTGACCTTGGCGTTGAGCGTGACGCGATTCGACGCCTGGGGCATGTCTTCGCCCACGATCCACATGCCGGCCATGTTGGCGTAGCGGTCGAGTCCGAAGGTCACATCGCGACCCCAGGCACCCGGCTCGAGGAACGCCGCGATGAACGGCAGGCCGAGCGACAGCGTCTCCATCTCGTAGCCACCGACGAAGCCGCGCTTGGTGTCGTGCCGTGACTCGTCGGCAACGATGCCCGCCATGGTGGTGCCGCGATACATGTGCACCTCGCGGTCGAACACGGCGTAGACCGACGCGGTCAGGTGGCGCATGTAGTTGCGCCCGACCTGCCCCGACGAATTTGCGAGCCCGTCCCTGAACAGGTTCGAGGCCGAGTTGAGCAGCAGCCGCGGCGACTCGATCGAGTTGCCGGCGACGCATACCGCGCGCGCCTTCTGCATCTGGATCTTGCCGCTCTTGTCGGCATACTCGACGCCGCTCACCTTGCCCTTGGCGTCGTGCAACACGCGCAGCACCATCGCGTTCGGCCGCACTTCCATGTGGCCGGTGGCCTCGCCCTTGGGAATCTCCGTGTAGAGCGTAGACCACTTGGCGCCCGACTTGCAGCCCTGGAAGCAGAAGCCGATCTGCTGACAGGAGCCGCGGCCGTCGCGCGGCTGCGAGTTGATCGACATGTTGCCGGTGTGGAACTTCTGGTAGCCCATCTTCGCGGCGCCGGCGGCCAGCACCTTGTAGTTGTTGTTGCCGGGCAGGCGCGGAATGCCGTTGGTGCCCGTGGTACCCATCTTCTTTTCGGCGAGATCGTAGTAGGGGTCGAGTTCGGCGCGTGTCACCGGCCAGTCGAGCAGGTTGGCCCCCGCGACATTGCCGTAGTTGGTGCGCCCCTGGAATTCGTGCGGCTGAATGCGCAGCGACGCGCCGGCCCAGTGAATGGTCGAACCACCCACCGCCTTCACGATCCAGGCCGGCAGTCCACCAAAGTCCTTGGCGACGCGCCAGTTGCCGGACGTGGTGCGCGGGTCGATCCACGAGATGCGCAGGAAGTTGGCCCACTCGTCGTTCTCGAAGTCGGCGATCTCCCAGCGATTGCCCGCTTCGAGCACGACGACGTTGATGCCCTTCTGGGCGAGTTCGTTGGCGACCGTGCCGCCACCGGCGCCGGAGCCCACGACGACGACGACGCCGTCGTCATCGAAGTTGAATTTTGCAGCCATGATGTGTCTCTCCTTGGTGTGCCTGTCGGTATCAGGGGCTTGCGAACGGACGGACCGGTCAGACCCAGTCGATGTCGTTGAAGCCGCGATTGATGTAGCCGCCGAGATGCGCCGAGGCGCCCTCGTAGCCCAGGACTTCCCACACGTCGGGATTGTTGTAGAGCCCGGCGATCATGTCGCCACGCACCTTGCCGAAGAATGCCGAGCCTTCGATCGTCTGCAATGCAGCGACACGATCGGTCTCGCGCGGCGTTGCGGCATAGTCTTTTTTGGCGATGCGGCGCGATGCCGCGTTCAGTTCGCCCACGCCGTCGCTCATCATCTGCGCCATCGCCGGGTCCTTCAGCGCGGCAGCGTCGAACAGGTCGACCACCTTCTGGTACAGGGCATCGGGCACGCGGTCGTGCGGATACAGGTCACGACACATCTGCAGCAGCGCCTTGCCGGTGGCCGCGTCGAACGCGACCAGCCCCTGGGCCCAGCCATCGCTCGACGCCGCCAGCAGGGCGCCGCCGGAAACCACGCTGGCGCCGGCCACGGCACCGGTGCGCTTGATGAACTCGCGCCGGTTCACACCCGGCGCGTCGTCGATTCTCGTCTCGTCTTTCATCGCAAGCCTCCCAGCTCGTTTGATGTCGTCATGGCGGTGCATTGCCGCACGTTGCTCGACACGGGCGGATGCGGCATCGCAGCAGACCGGGCACGGCAACACAACGACGGTAGCATCGGCCCGGCGGGGCGGGTAGTAGCCCCTTACTACAACCTCAGGCTACGCGATGTTGAACGGAGAGCCACCTGAAGCGAAGGGGCAGCGCCCACAGGGTCCCCCGAGGACGCTGCGCCCCCTGGAGGGGGAAGGCGAAGCGCAGCGCAGCCTGGGGGTGGGCGTCACCTCCCCACAGGGTCCCCCGAGGACGCTGCGCCCCCTGGAGGGGGAAGGCGAAGCGCAGCGCAGCCTGGGGGTGGGCGTCACCTCCCCACAGGGTCCC
>JANXYG010000007.1 GCA_025350245.1 Betaproteobacteria bacterium | reverse complement strand
CGTGGGACGCCCGACCTCGACCACTGCCGCGAGCACGCGCTGCAGGCGCGGCGTGCGATCCTCGGTATCGGTGGCGAGCTTGCGGTAGACGTTCTCCACCACGATCACCGCGCCGTCGACGATGATGCCGAAGTCCATCGCGCCGAGTGACAGCAGGTTGGCCGGAATACCGACGATGGTGAGCCCCAGGAAGGTCGCGAGCAGCGACAGCGGGATCACCGCCGCCACGATGAACGCCGCGCGCAGATTGCCGAGGAACAGCAGCAACACGAGCGTGACCAGGGTCGCGCCTTCGACGAGGTTGGTGAACACGGTCTTGAGCGTCTTGGCGATCAGCCAGGTGCGGTCGTAGAACGGCACGATCTTCACGCTGGCGGGCAGCACCGAAGCATTCAACTGCTCCACCTTCGCCTTGACCGCCGCCAGCACCACGCCCGGAATCTCGCCCTTGCGCATGAGCACGATCCCGCTGGTCACGTCGTCGTCCTGGTTGAGACCGACGATCCCCTGCCGCGGCATGTTGCCGATGTTCACCTCGGCCACATCCTTCACCAGCACCGGCACGCCGCCGTGCTCCGCCACGACGATATTGCCGATCTCGTCGGGCGAGCGCAGCAGGCCGATGCCACGGATCAGGTACTGCTGCTGACCCTGTTCGGTATAGCCGCCGCCGGCGTTGGCATTGCCGCGCCCGAGCGCATCGAACAACTGCTGCAAGGTGACCTTGTAGTCGCGCAACCGTGCGAGATCGGGATTCACTTCGTACTGCTGCACCAGGCCGCCGAGACTCACGACGTCCGCCACGCCGGGGATCAGCTTGAGCTTGCGCACCACGACCCAGTCCTGCAGCGTGCGCAGTTCGCGCGAGGTCGCGGTGCCCGACTTCAGGGTGTAGCGGTAAACCTCGCCGATGGGCGTGCTGAGCGGCGCCAGCGCCGGCGTGACACCGCGAGGCAGGTCGGCCTCGCGCAACCGTTCCATCGCCTGCTGGCGCGCGAAGTACGGGTCGGCCTTGTCGTTGAACGTGAGGATGATGAACGACAGGCCGAACTGTGTGTGCGAGAACATGCGCACCGAGTTGGGCATGCCGGCCAGCACCACCTCCAGCGGAATCGTCACCTGACGCTCCACCTCCTCGGCCGCCCGGCCGGGGTAAAGCGTGATGACCGTCACCTGCGTGTCGGTCACGTCCGGGAACGCCTCGATCGGCAGATTCTTGAACGCGATGAGCCCGGCGACGACGAACACGGCGAACCCGATCAGGACCAGCATCGGCTGCGTGAGCGCCACCGAAATGAGGCGCCGGATCATCATCTAACGCCTCGATCCCCGCCTTTCTGCGCCAGGATCTGCTGCAGGAACAGGCTGCCGTCGACCACGATCCGCTGCTTCTGCGGCAGACCCTGGATCACGATCACGGCACCGCCCCGATCCTCGACCGCTTCCACGGCAACCCGGACGAAGCGGCCCGGTGCCTCCTCCGCGAACAGGTAGTGCTGCTTGCCGAGCACGAACACCGCCTTCGCGGGGACAGCCCTGCCTGCGCGCGCGGGGCCCTGGACTTCGCTGTTGACGTACATCTCGCCCTTCAGGCGCCGATCCTGGTTGTCGACGATGCAGCGCACCTTGATCGTGCGGGTCTGCGGGTCGACGAAATCGCTGATGGCGATCACCTTGGCGGAAAAAGTCTGACCGGGCCAGGCCGTGGAGCCGAAGCTCACAGCCTCACCCACCGACAGCGCCGGCAGATCGCGCTCGGTCGCGTCGAGCAGCAGCCAGAGCCGCGACGGATCGGTGACCACGAACAGCGCCGGCGCATTGGCGGTGCTCATGTCGGGCCGCAGTTCCTCGCCCGGATTGATATTGCGATCGACCACCCGGCCCGCGATCGGCGAGCGCAGGATCAGGCTCGCATCGATGTGCGAACCGCCACCGTAGAGTTTGACCCGGGCGGTGCTCTGCTCCAATCCGGCGCGCTTGGTGGCCTGCTCGTTTTCCGCCACCGCGAGATCCTTCTGCGGCGCGACCCCGTTGTCGACCAGCAGCCGCACGCGCGCGAGATTCTTTTCGGCAAGCGCAAGCTCGCTGGCGGCCTTGTTCGCGGCGCCCTGGGCTTCGGCGAAGTCGGGCGACGTGATCTCGGCCAGCGCCTGGCCAACCTTGACGGTGTCACCGGGCTTCGCATGGATGTGGACGACGCGCCCGGCGAAAGCCGGAAACAGGCGTACCGTGTGTTCCTCGTCCCACACGAGGCGGCCGGGGATGCGCGCCCCGAGCGGCGGCGCATCCACCGCTTCGGCGTAAGTCAATACGGACAACTGGGGGCTGCCGGGGACGAAGATCACGCGGCCGGGCTCCACCTTGACCGGCTGCGACGCCGGCTGCGATTCCGCCCGGCTGCAGGCTGCCAACACGATGGCGGCGCACACCGCGACGCAGCACACCGACACGCGATCGCGCACGGCAGCCAGCATCAGGCTCGCGAGTCTGAACATGCGGGTCTTGTCCTCCCTGATCGCGGCGGATGGTGTTTCCGCACTTTTATGGTCCAGGCGCCGACCAGTCAAACCTGGGGGAGGCTCTCAGTGCAGGTTCGGCGCCGCCGTGTCGGCAGGTGCGACAGGCTCGACTGGCCGGGCATCGCCGACCGCGGTGGTAGTTCCGCCGGCCAGGCGTTCGACCATCGCCTGCAAGTTGCGCATCGAATGCAGGTGCAGATAGACGAGGTCGAGTTCGTCGGTCCTGGCGAGTTCGGCCAGCACGTCACCCGACAGCGCCTTCAGGCGCTCGCGGTTCACCGCCTGGAAGCCGCCGAGCGACAGTTTCTCGCCGCCACCGGTGGTGATCTGCGCCTGCATCGGATCGAGCAGGCCGAGTTGTTTCAGTTTCCGGCAGAACGCCTGGGTACGCTCGAACTGCGCCTGATACTCCTGCAGGAACGCAAGCACGTTCTGCACATAGGCGGTGGGCTTGCCTTCGGCATCGAACAGCGCAGCCCCCCTGCTGTCTCGATTGAGGCCCTTGAAGGACTCGTCGATGCACAACGTGAACGTATTGCCGTCGTCGCTACGTGAGAACACGAATGGGTAGCGGCGTGCAAACGCCGGCACGTACTTCCCGGCCCACTGATCCGCGTCGCCCACGAACAGGTTCTCGCCCGTGCGCAGCCCGAGGATCACCGCCGGCATGATGCTGTCGTCGTCACCCGCGAAGATGATGGGGTATTCAACGGCGGCGTTCGGAAACTCGACCGCCATCAACGGCAGCGAGTTGACGTGGCGGGCGAACGCATAGCTGCCCCCGACCTCGACGAACCAGGCGCTGTGGCGGGCGCTGGAAACCGGGACTGCACTTTCGTAGATCAGTTGCTGGGTGGGCATGGGAATGTCCTTATGGTTCGGAACTGGTGCGCGGCCGAATGCGGGCGACCGAAGGATATCGCAAGGATGGCTTATCCGCCTTCTCCCGCCGCCTTCGCCCCGACCCGCAGGTCGGCCGCAATCAGCCGGAACTGCTCCAGCGCCGCCTCCAGGTCGTCGACGATCTCCTGAGCGATGACGTCCGGCGGCGGCAGATTGTCGGACTCGGCGAGCGAGTCGTCCTTGAGCCAGAAGATGTCCAGGCTCGCCTTGTCGCGGGCAACCAGCTCGTCGTAGTCGTAGACGCGCCAGCGGCCGTCGGGTTGCTTGGCGCTCCCCGCGGCCTTGCGGTCGTGACGGTTGGCCGGGTTGTAGGACCGCACGAACTCATCCAGGTCTTCGCGCTTGAGCGGGTTGGTCTTGAGCGTGAAGTGCTTGTTGGTGCGCAGGTCGTAGATCCAGAGCTTTCGGGTCCACGGCGATTCCGAAGCGGGCTTCTTGTCGAAGAACAGGACGTTCGCCTTCACACCCTGAGCGTAGAACAAGCCCGTGGGCAGGCGCAGCAGCGTGTGCACGTCACACTCGTGCAGGAGCTTGCGGCGGATGGTCTCGCCGGCGCCGCCTTCGAACAGCACGTTGTCGGGGATGACCACCGCGGCGCGGCCGTGGGGTTTGAGCAGCGTCTTGATGTGCTGCACGAAGTTCAGTTGCTTGTTGGACGTGGTGGCCCAGAAGTCGTCGCGCTCGATGATGTCCTTCTCGGTGGTGGTCTTGCCGCCGTCGCCGACGATCATGGTGCTGCTCTTCTTGCCGAAGGGCGGATTGGCGAGCACCACGTTGAAGCGCTCCCCGGGGTCTGCTGCCAGCGCGTCGGTCACAGCCACGGGCACCTGCTTGTCCGAGCCGATGCCGTGCAGCAGCACGGTTCATCGCGCACACACGGGCGGTGCCCTGCACCAGCTCCCAGCCGCGGAACGCGCCTTCCTTCAGGTGCCGTTTCTCGTCCTTGGTGAGGTTCGGGTGATGGTGGACGATGTAGTTGTGCGCGGTGAAGAGAAAGCCGTCGGTGCCGCATGCGGGGTCGCACACACGCTCGCCCGGCCGGGGTGCGATGCAGTCCACCATCGCGGCGATCAGGGCTCGAGGCGTGAAGTACTGGCCGGACACCGCTCTTGGTGTCCTGCGCGTTCTTCTCGAGCAGGCCCTCGTAGGCGTCGCCCTTCACGTCGGCGCTCATCGACGACCAGTTCTCGGCGTCGATCAGGTCGACGATCACACGCCGCAGCTTGGCCGGATCCTGGAATTTGTTCTGCGCCTTGTTGAAGATCAGCGCGAGAGACCCCTTCTCGTTGCCCAGCGCTTCGAGCGTGTGGCGGTAGTGGTCGAACAGTGCATCGCCGTCGCGCGCGAGCAACTCGCTCCAGGCGTATCGCGCAGGCACCAGGCTCGGCTGGCTGTACGGCGGCCGCGACCGCTCGTCGGCCATCTTGAGAAACAGCAGGTAGGTGAGCTGCTCGACGTAGTCGCCGTAGCTCATCCCGTCGTCGCGCAAAACGTTGCAGTAGTTCCAGAGCTTCTAGACGAGGGTGGAAGCGTTCATGCGCGGTTCTCGGTCAATCCCTCGAGCATGGCAGCGAGCATCGCGCGCGCACGTTCGGGGGCAGCATTGTTCATCTGGAAGGGCAACGGGGCAGGATGCGTGGCGTCTGCCTGGGTTGCAAGCAGCGCTGCGATCCGTGCGTGGCCGCGATCATCCAGCAAGGCGGCGATGTCCCTGCCGAGCATCCGTGCGCCCGCTGGCTCGTACTCGAAGTCGTCAGCCTGGGTCCAGTGGACGAATTCGCTCCAGAGGCGATCCTGATTGCCGGCCGGGAGATAGTTCGCAACGATCAGTTGCTGATCGGACGCATCTTTCCCCGGTGTGGTCAGGTGTCGGTCGTTCCAGCATACGAGCTTGAGGAGCGCGAGCGCTGGCAGCGAGACGACACTCGTCTGTACGCCGCCTGCAAGCGCAGCGGGAACCGCCGTTCGCTGCGCCTCCCGAAATCCGAAAACGTCCAGTATCGGGTCGCCATCCGGCGGCCAGGCAATCCGTCGGTCTGCGGATTCCACCGGTCCGAAAGGTACGAGATCAACCGGGACCGAACCATGACGAAATCGATGTGCCGTTCCGGACGCCCCGAATTTGCCCGAGGCCACCAGGCGGGCCTTCAGCTCGTCGAAGGCTTGCCAGTCCGGCACGGCCAGCGCCAGGTCAATATCCTCGGTCTGCCGCTGGATCGCCAGTCCATGGGCGTGGACGAGATGCAGGTCGCGAGCAAACGCCCCCACGATCAAGGGGTGGATGCCCAGCGGGGCACCGGCAGCCTGAACATCGGCCACCACTGCTGCATGGAGACCGAGCTCAGGCAGCCGGGAGAAGTCGAGCAAGGTGATCCTCGTAGATCTTCTGCGCCGTCTCGATGCAGCGACCATCGTTGGTGGCCAGCAGGTCTGCATACACCAGGACCAGGGGCACGATGTCCGGCCGTGCCTGCTCGTTGAGCCGAGCGCCCCAGAACGGGCGCCGCACCTCGACATAGCGTTGTGCTGGCGGGCGATCCTCCTTGATCAATTGCTGCGCCACCATGACGCGCGGCGGGAGCCGGTCCGCGTACAGGGTCAGAACGCCCGGGCGCAGGTACTTCGTGAGCAGCGCCGCCGCCGACTCCCCGCCCCAACGAACTTCTGCCGGATCGAGGGCCCATTTAGGCCAGGTGTCGAAGCGTTCGGTGGTGTAGGTCGCGAGCAAGGTCTTGGGTCGCAGGCGGCGTGCGTAGCCATGCGCCCACTCATCGAGCAGGCGTTTGGTGCCCCGAAAATGACGTTGCTTGTTCAGCGCCGCGACATGGCCTTCGGCCTGCAAAGCTCGCAAGGCAGCAGGCACAGCCCCCAGGGCGACGTTGGCTGCCACGGCAAGCGTGCGCTGCGGCGCCTGCGCCAGCGTTGGATCGCAGAGCAGAGCGAAGAGGATCTTCAGGCCGTTAGCGGTGTTGGTGGCACCTCCTCTGACGGTGACTGCCCGCGCTTTGGGCCGAAACCCCGCCACATAGACATACAGGCCCGGAGCGTTGAGGTAGACATTGCCGGCCGCGTCCGCGAACTGCTGGCCGCGCTCGCGTAGTGCGTCGGCCACGGGCGCGGTCAGATGGTGAGTGACGAGCAACGTCGGCCAGCCTGTCTGGGTCGCGCGGTCGCGCAGTTGCGCGACGACTGCTCCCACAGTGCCGGCAGTCAAGCCGCATTTGACCTCGACCAGATAGCCCGCCCCCTCCTTCCCGCGCCCGATTCGCAGCCAGGCGTCCGTCCGATCGCGTGGCACTTTTGGCGGCGGCCGGACCGTTGCCACCTTGAGGCCGATGCGCTCCAGGGCCGTCTTGGCCCCATCAAGGCAGGCATCTTCCTCTGTTATGTTCATTTTTCGAACTCGTTCACGTTTTGTGAACACCGCGGTATTCTGAACGGTACCTGCGATTTGTTCAAATTTCTTCGTTGTTCACGAAACCTGAACGGTTCCGGTACCTGAACATGCGTGGTTGACCAAAGATCAACCACGCCAGTGACACAACTATTGACTGCAAGATCAACCGCCGCGGAGCAAGGCGACAAATCCTGCCTGTTCGAAATGTGCGTCATGCGCGAGCGCTTCCGTGATCGCGCGTGTCTGCATCACCTCGAACGAAGCGCAATCAGCAAGGCTCCACTCCTTGTCGGTGCGTCGTCTGTACATGTCGTATGCACGGGCGAACTGCAGAGAAGTCTGTGGAATGACCTCCACATTGGGGTTGGCGCGAATGCGATCGACGCCTTCGATCGCATATTGCCGAACCGGCAGTCTCGACAGCGCGGCAAGCAATTCGGAGAGCACCATTTCCGTCGTGACCAGCCTCACCTTGCCAAGCGCCGCCGACACATTTCGCGCGCGTTCATGGAGATGGTCGTTCGGGTCTAAAACCGCTACCCAGTAGCCGGTCTCAACGAACACCGACCTCAACGACGCTCGCTCGTGGCGCCATACACAACCTCGTCGATGCGTGTCGAAAGATCATCGGGTACGGTATCCCACGTTCCTGCGGGTGCTCCCTGCCCGATGGAAGTCAGTTCCTCCCAGATCGGCTTGGCCGACTCGTCGAACGTCGCGGTCGAATGCAGGGCGACCTCCACGCGATCCACACGAACGATTCGCCTCATCTGTCGATCACGGGTCGAGAATTCGGCCACACCTTCGACTCGCAACTGAGCACTCCGATGGTTCCTCAGTGCCTCCAGAACGACGAATTCATGGCTGCCGTCGAACCTGCCGTCGATCAGAGGGCCACCGTCAGGCAGTTGCAACTTGAATGAGCCTGGGCCAACGTTGGCCATGCGAACCTCGCCGACAAGACTGACGGTATCCTCGAACGTGGGATCCACCCACTCGGCCAAGCGTCGGCGCGCTCGCTCGCCGTAGACCGCCTCTGTCGTGCTTCGTCCTGATCGAACGAAGAGCGTCTCTTCTGGTCGCATCGTCCTACCGAATTCTCGAAACAGCGGAACCACGTTCGACGGAAGTCGCTCGGGCAGCAATTCGTCGCGATCTGCTGCTGAGATGGCCTGATCGATTAGCGCCGCCGCCTCATCGAACTCGTCACCGAACTCGAATTCCACCTGGACGACGTCGCGCACTCGGCGAAGCGGCAATGCGGCCGATCCCGGCAGCACTTTGTCGAATTCGAGGCGAAAACCGTCGTCGAACCGCTTTGGCAGGCGCATGCGCTTCGGGTTCTCGCGTCGCCAAAGTTCCTTGGCACACTCAAGCACCAGCGTGCGATAGGCAAGCAGCTCTTGGGTACACTCGACGTCGAGGGCATGGCCCTCGAAGCGTTTCCCCTCGAAGCGCAATGTAGCTAGTTCAACCGTATGTTCTGAAGTCATCGCAGGCACCTCTGCCGCATTCTCTCCCATAGGCTTGAGGAACGAAAGGCCATACTCCTCGCGATTGGAGCCCGTCAGCCCTTGGGCTCAATGAGCGCCGCGTAGTCGCTTGACGTTCTCGGAGTCAATGCCGGTCGTCGGGGGAATCTCGATCTCTCCACTGTCTTCAACAGACCGAAAGTTCTTACCCCGCGCACGCACCAGCTTCATGTTTACCTCCATGCAGTCGATCGTTGGGCCTTGGCTGCGATTCGGAACGACGCGTCACTGCAAAGGATTCGGCAAGAACCCTCTGCCGCAGTACCTCTGCTCGCGCCAAGCAAGTCTCCACCTCGGACTTTACGCTGCGAGCAATCGAAACTCGCCGTTCAACTTCCTCCAGGATTTGGACTTGAGTTTGCAGATCTGGCAAGGCAATGGGCGCGCTCATAAGCGCAGCTTTTGTCAGCTTGCGACGCCCTGTAGATCCCGTCGTGAGCGGGATGAACGCGTAGTACGAGAGCGCGAAGTTCAGGTACTCCGGCAGTACAACGTCCCGCCGTGCTCTCAAAACGTGCGTGTGATTGTTGACCCAACACTTCCCTGAAAAGTAGTAGCTGAATGGTGCCGTACGTCCGACAAAGGTCTCGTCCTCAACTACGAGCACGAGTTCTTCGTCGAAGCGGGCCTCGTCAATCCATCCAGTTTGTCCGTTGGCCCCGAGGTAGGGGACTTTGCCCGACCGTTTTGCCCGTTCCGCCTTGTTGACCGGCCCTCGCATGTTGTCTAGCGAAACCGCGACGTCTGAGGCAGCTCCCTGCGTTGCCACCTCGAACGATGACGGTCGCGTAAAGTGCTGGATCGTCGCTCGCTCATAGTGCGCAAGGTTCACCTTGGCGCGCTTGAGGTTGACGACGGCTTCGTCGAGACGGGAAAACTGCTTATCGATTTCAGCGACGATGCGACGCTGCGCGCCCAGATTGGGTAACGGGATCTCACACTGCTCAAGAAATGCAGTGGGCACGCGCTTCTGACCGACGGCGCCCGTCATGTGATGCGCAGCCTCGGCTCGGAAACGCGCACTCGACACGAAGTGATAGACGTACCGCGGGTCGACGCCCGGCCGAGGTCGCAGCACGTGGAACTCGGTTGAACCGCAGCCGACGCGGTTCCGAAGGCCGCGGGCTACGGCCATCTTTCCGTTTTCCATGCAGGGCGTGATCTTGGCGAAGAGCACATCGTTTTCCCGGAACAACGTGTAGCCCTTTTTCACTTCGGCAAATGGACGGACCGTGGAAGGGTCCATCCGCCCAGTGGCCGCTCCGACGGCAGCCATGGGTACAAACGATACCTCGAGGTCGTCGGAAAGCGCGCCGCGCTCTGGACGCGGATTGATCTCGACCGCTTGGGTCAACGGAACCAAGCCGGCTGCCGCCGTGATGACTTCGGTTGCTACGGTCACGCCGCCAACTCCCGATTCATCGCCTCGATCACGTTAGTCAACTCGGCCCCGAAGAGCTGATGCACCTTGCCCAACCCACCCTGCTGGTTGAACGGCGACAGCTCGAAATCCTCCGCATCGAGTCCGAGGTTGGAGGCGATGTGCTCGGCCATCTTCTCCAGCCACCAGTGCTGCTCGTCGCTGAACGCCCTGCCCGCTGCTTGCTGCTGCGCCATCCACGCCTTGAAGTTGGCAGCAACGCGCTCCGGGTATGGCACCAGTTCATTTTCCTGATGCATCGCATACCGCACCAGTGAAACCAGGTCGGTGAGGATGCGCCTCGTGCTCGCACCCTTGACCTTCGACTTGTCCAGGGCGGCGTAGGCCTGCCACAGCGCGGATTCGCTAATCAGGTGCGGCGGGGCATGTAGTGCGTCGGCCAATGACTTCAGGTCTTCGAACTTCAGCGGCGCCCTGGTCGGACGGTTGTAGAGGAGCTGCAATGCGGTGATCTCATCCTTGTGCTGCTCGATGAACTGCTCGAAGGTGCCAACGATCTTGCGTGCTCGCTCGCGGGCGGCTTCGGAGAAGCCGGCTTCGATCAGTTCGTCCTCGGTGACGGTGTCGATGACCTGTTCGTTCTGCTTCTTCAGGGTGACGATCAGTTCGCGCAGCGCCGGATTGGAAAATGGCTTGATCGCGGCCTGAACGGCGGCAACGGCCTGCTCGGGAGGCTGGTCTGGCGCCATCGCGTTGACGAGGCCGCGGGCCATGTCCTTGAGTGTGAGGCCGCCAGCGGCCAGGGTGATGCGGTCCTGGTCAGCAGGCGGGAGGTCCTTCTCCAGGCGCGCAAGCCGGGCGGCCACCGAGGAAAGCACGTCGGGATCGGTGTTGCCCAGCGCCACGGCCTGCAACAGCTTCTCCAGTGGTACGGTCTTTTTTCGGTCCATGGGCCGGGAGTCGGTCATGTCCTGCTCGCACACCCCCACGCAGTCGACGATGACGAAGTGATCCTTGGCCTTGGCGTCGGGCGTCACACTTTGCAGGTCGGCCGGGCTGATCACGCGCACGCCGCGGCCCTTCATCTGCTCGAAGAAGCTGCGGCTCTTCACCGCACGCATGAACATCACGATTTCCAGCGGCTTGATGTCAGTGCCGGTGGCAATCATGTCGACGGTCACGGCCACCCTGGGGTGGTAGCTGTTGCGAAAGGCAGCGATCAGGCGTTCGGGCGTCTCGCCGGTAGTGCGGTAGGTGATCTTCTGCGCGAATTCGTTGCCCTTGCCGAACTCCTCGCGCACGATCTTGACGATGTCTTCGGCGTGGCTGTCGTCCTTGGCGAAGATGAGCGTCTTGGGCACCTCCGTGCGGCCCGGAAAGATCTCGGTGGGCAGCTTGTCCCGAAAGGTTTGCACCAGCGTGCGGATCTGGTCCACGGCCACCACGTCACGATCCAGCCGGTTAGGGTCGTAGGCAAACTCTTCGTCCAGTTGCTCCCAGCGCACCTTGCGGGTGAGCTTGTCGCGAAAGTCCACGTAGTAGCCGGATTCGACCTTGCTCCCGGCCTCGCTCACCTGCGTGCGGATGCGGTAGACGTCGTAGTTCACGTTGACGCCGTCTGCCACCGCCTGCTCGTGGCCGTATTCCATCACCAGGTTGCGATTGAAAAACCCGAAGGTCTGCTTGCTCGGCGTAGCGGTGAGGCCGATGAGGCTGGCGTCGAAATACTCCAGCACCTGCCGCCACAGGTTGTAGATGGAGCGGTGCGCTTCGTCGGTGACGATGATGTCGAAGGTCTCGATCGGGAGCAGCGGGTTGTAGTCGATGGGGTCGGCAGCCCGGAAAAGGCTGTCGAGCCCGGCGCCGGACTCCTCCTCCAGGTCGGCCGGCAGCTCGCGGCCCTTGAGCATGCTGAACATGCGCTGGATCGTGCAGATGACCACTCGTGCACTCTTGTCGAGAGTGTTGTCGGTCAGGTGCTGGACGATGTATTCCTCACCGAACTTGAAATTGTTGACGGGCGAGACGTACTGGTCGAACTCCTTCTTGGTCTGTCGGCCGAGGTTGCCGCGGTCCACCAGAAACAGCACCCGGCGCGCATTGGCGTACTTGATGAGCCGGTAGATGAAGCTGATGGCGGTGAAGGTCTTGCCGCTGCCGGTGGCCATCTGGATCAGGGCGCGCGGCCGGCCCTGGGCGAGGCTCTGCTCCAGGCTCCGGATGGCCGTGATCTGGGCCGGCCACAGCTTGTGTTCGCCCCACTCCGTGACCAGTTCGGGCATCGTGCGCACACGGGTGAGGAAGGTGGCAGGGGCAAAGGCGGCCTGGTTCGCGGCGGGCGCAGGGCCGGTGCTCAGGCACGGTCGCCTGTGGCAACTCTCGCAGCCACTGGAGGAGCGTCTCGGGCTTGTGGAAGGCAAAGACGTTGCGCGCCCTGGGCTCGGGGTCCAGACCGTTGGTGAAGTGCGTCTCGATGCCGGTGGATTCGTACAGGAAGGGTAGCGGGCGGCGCCAGGCCGGCAGGCTCGCGGGCAGGCCTTGGGCGTACTTGCCGGATTGCACTTCCACGCCGGTGAGCGTGGCACCCTCCCTCTTGGCTTCGATGACGCCCGCAGCCTTGCCGTCGATGTACAGCAAGTAGTCGGCAAAGCCGAAGCCGGCGTTCAGTGCGAACTCGCGCAGCGCCACGCCGCGGGCAGCATGGATATCGGCGACCTTGAAGTCCTGAACGGCCCAGCCCGCAGCAGCGAGCAGGCGATCGATGGTCTTTCGCGCTTGTTGTTCTAAAGCCATGCGCCCCCCGGCAACTCCGGAGGATGTTAGCACCCCGGTGCGTGCAGGCGGGACGATGCCGGTGGCGTGCGACAAGACCCGGTGTTGCACGTTGCCGGGCGGATCCTGGCCGCGGCAGAAACGACAAAGGCCTGCATTTCTGCAAGCCTATGTGTGTTTGGCGCGCCCGGCAGGATTCGAACCCACGACCCCCTGGTTCGTAGCCAGGTACTCTATCCAACTGAGCTACGGGCGCTATGTGCTGTTGTTGCTGTTGCTGTCTGGCGGAGACGCAGGGATTCGAACCCTGGATGCAGGTTTTGCCCGCATACTCCCTTAGCAGGGGAGCACCTTCGGCCGCTCGGTCACATCTCCAGAAGCCCGCTAAGTGTAGTGGGCGGCGCCCTGCCGGTCAAACCCGACTACCCGGCGCGGCCGAAAGGCCGCCTCAGCCGGCCTGCTCCAGGCCGAACTCCTTGTGCAGCACCCGCACCGCGAGTTCCAGGTACTTCTCGTCGACCACCACCGAGATCTTGATCTCCGAGGTGGAAATCATCTGGATGTTGATGCCCTCCTCGGCCAGCGTGCGGAACATCCGGCTCGCGATGCCCACGTGCGAGCGCATTCCCACCCCCACCATCGACACCTTGCAGATGCGGTTGTCGCCGAGGATCGCGCGGGCGCCCATGTGGGTGCGAACGGTCTCCAGGATCGCCATCGCCTTCTGGTAGTCGCCGCGCGGCACCGTGAACGAGAAATCCGTGGTGCCTTCGACCGATGCGTTCTGGATGATCATGTCGACATCGATGTTGGCGTCGCCCACCGGCCCCAGGATGGCGTAGGCGATACCGGGGCGATCGGGCACGCCGGTCACCGTCAACTTCGCCTCGTCGCGCGCGAAGGCAATACCACTGATGAGCGCCTGTTCCATTTTCTCGTCTTCCTCGAACGTGATCAGGGTGCCGGACACCGATTCTTCCGCCAGCGGCAGATCCGGATCGGTGAGACTGGAGAGTACCCGCAGCCGCACCTGGTACTTGCCCGCGAACTCGACCGCCCGGATCTGCAGCACCTTGGAGCCGAGGCTCGCCAGTTCGAGCATCTCCTCGAAGGTGACGGTGTGCAGCCGGCGGGCTTCGGCCACGATCCGGGGATCGGTGGTGTAAACGCCATCGACGTCGGTGTAGATCTGGCACTCGTCGGCGTGCAATGCCGCCGCGAGGGCAACGCCGGTGGTATCGGAACCGCCACGCCCGAGGGTGGTGATGTTGCCGGCGGCGTCAACGCCCTGGAACCCGGCCACCACCGGTACTACACCGGCGTCGAGATCCGCGCGCAAGCGCGCATCGTCGATTTCGACGATGCGCGCCTTGCCGAACGCGCTGTCGGTGAGGATTCGGACCTGGGTACCGGTGTAGGAGCGGGCCTCGATGCCGAAGCTGCGCAGCGCCATGGCGGCCAGACCGATCGTGACCTGCTCACCGGTGCTGGCGATGACATCGAGTTCGCGCGAGTCGGGGTCGGGATCGATCTGACGCGCGAGCGCGATCAGCCGGTTGGTCTCGCCGCTCATGGCCGAGACCACCACGACCACCTGATGGCCGCCGCGGCGCCACTTGGCGACGCGCTGCGCCACCGCGCGGATGCGTTCGGGTGATCCAACGGACGTGCCGCCGTACTTCTGGACGATGAGTGCCATGCCTTGGACCGGACCCGTACCTTGAAAAAGGCCGCGAGTTTACCGGACGCCCGCGGGCAAGGCACGCCCGAACGGGACCGGGGATGGCCCCGACGGGGGGCTGGTTGGCACACCTCTCGCTATAAGGTCCGGTGCGATGCGCGGACAATCATCCGACAACCTGATCTGATCGGGCGGGTCTGGAGGCCGGTAGTTGCCCGCGCATCGCACCTTCGATTCTGCGCCTCCTCTCTGCCGGCATCCATCGGTCGACCGCCATATCGGCAGGGCCTTCGAACCGGACGCGTGACGCCGCCGATCGCGCACGCGAGGCGCATCCGCCCGAAGTGTGACCGGGCCGCGCGACCTGCGCGCTATTGCATTGCCGCTTGCAGCAGGCCGATCGCCTCGCCGTGCTTGCCGTCGGTCGCGATGTCCAGGGCGGTCTTGCCGCGATCATCGCGCGCCCTCGTATCCGCGCCACGATCCAGCAGCAACCCGACCGTTTCCGTGTTGCCGTAGCCGGCCGCCCACATCAGCGCGGTGAGATCATGGTCGAACCTTTGGTCCACGCCGACGCCGTGGTCTAGCAACAGCGCAACCACCGGCGTGCGCCCTGCCCCGGCCGCGTAAACCATCGCCGTTTTGCGCAACTGGTCTTGCGCGCCCACGTCGGCACCCGCGTCCAGAAGTCGCGCGGCGATATCGGCGAAGCCCTCGAACGCAGCCGCCATCAGAGGAGTGGTGCCGTTCACGGCCGCCAGATTCACGCTGGCGCCGCGATCGAGCAGGTCGTTCACCATTTCAGCCTCGCCTTTCCTGGCGAACAGCATGAGCGGGGTTTCGCCGTTGCGGTTGCGGGAATTGATCGCCGCACCCCGGCCGAGCAGGCCGCGCACCCGTTCGGCATCGCCCTTCTTCGCCACTGCCAGCAACTGGGCATTGAGGTTGTACTGGTCAGCGTCTGAATCGGACCCGCCCATGTTGTTCTGGGCGTATGAAAACCCCGCGATCAAAATGCCGAAAACGAACATTGCAAGCTGTGGGAGGGCACGCTTCGACGGTGGGTGCATGGATAAAAACTCCAACGTTGTCATGGGATTGTGCGGGGCCGGATTGTTGACTATAGTCTTCGCGCCCGCAATCGGTACTCATATGAATTGCGGCTCATATCAAGGTCGAGCCGCGGGCGGAATTGCGGCTCATATCAAGGTCGAGCCGCGGGCGCAGCCAACAGCCGTGGTGCGTGGATGTGCCCCGATCTCGTGCGGCCACCAACGCAGGCCTTCTAAAACTACCGAGAGGAGTCAGCATGAAGCTCAAGTCCCGTATCACTGCCCTGTCTGCCGCGCTCGCACTGGCTGGTATGTGTTCCACCACGTTCGCCGGCGACGAAATCTCCGGTCAGTCCACGGTGTCCGGCAAGGCGATGTCGAAGAATCTGGTCACCGTCACGCAAGACCTGCTGAACAAGTCGCCCACCGACGCCAATCATTGGCTGCACTCCAATGGCAACTACGCGCAGACCCGCTTCTACCCGGCCAAGCAGATCAACACCGGCAATGTCGCCAAGCTGCGCCCGGCCTTCGTCTTCCAGACCGCCGTGATGGAATCGATGGAAACCGCGCCGCTGGTGGTCAATGGCGTGATGTTCCTCACCACCTCCTACAACCACGTCTATGCGATCGACGCCGTGACGGGCGAGGAGTTCTGGCACTACAAGCACAAGATGGGTCCGGTCACCACCTACTGCTGCGGCCCCAACAATCGCGGTGTCGCCGCCTATGGCGACCTGCTGTTCATGGGCACCCTCGACGCCAAGCTGGTCGCGCTCGACGCCAAGTCCGGCAAGGTGGTCTGGGAAACCGAGATCGCCGACCCCGAAAAAGGCTACAGCGAAACCATGGCGCCGACCGTTGTCGACGGCAAGGTGCTGATCGGCACCAACGGCGGCGAATACGGCATCCGCGGCTTCGTCAAGGCGTTCGACGCCAAGACCGGCAACCTGCTCTGGACCTTCAACACCATCCCCGATAAGAGCCATGAAGGCGTCTGGGCCACCCACGATGCCACCGGCCGCGATCTGCTGCGCAACATCGGCAAAGAGAAAGAACTGCTCGCCAAGAACGGCAGCGACTTCTTTCAGACCCTCGGCGGCGGCGTGTGGATGACCCCCGCGGTCGACCTTGCCAGCCGCACGGTCTACTTCGTGGTGGGCAACCCGTCGCCCGACCTTTACGGCGATATCCGCCCGGGCGACAACCTGTTCACCGACTCCATCGTTGCCGTCGACCTCGACAGCGGCGCCTACAAGAGCCACTTCCAGTATGTGGCCCACGACGTCTGGGACCTCGACGCCGTATCCCCGCCCGTGATCACAGAAGCCAAGGGCAAGGACGGCAAGATGCAGAAGGTCGTCATCCATGGCGGCAAGACCGGGCATGTCTACGTCCACGACGCCAAGACGCTCGAACTGATCCGCTTCTCCGACGCCATGATCCCGCAGGAAAACATGTGGGTTCTGCCCACTGCCAACGGCGCGCGGATGCTGCCCGGCGCCAACGGCGGCGTGGAGTGGAGCCCGATGGCCGTCAATCCGAAATTGCACCTGGCCTACGCTGCCAACCTGCACCAGCCCATGACGTATCACGTCGAGGAAGCCGGTTACCCCGGTGGCGACAAGCTGTGGCTCGGTGGCGCCTTCAAGATCGTCCCGACCGAGAAGCAATGGGGTCGTCTGGCCGCTGTCAACCTCGACACCGGCAAGATGGCGTGGAAGGCCGACACCGACCAGCCGCTGATGGGGGGCGCATTGGCAACCGGTGGCGACCTGGTCTTCACCGGAGAAGGCAACGGCTCGTTCAATGCCTATGATGCAAAGCTGGGTACCAAGCTGTGGTCGTTCAACGTCGGCGCCGGCGCCAACAGCCCGCCCATCTCGTACACCGTGGGCGGCAAGCAATATATCGGCGTTGCCGCGGGTGGCAACACGCAGCTCGACTTCAAGCGCGGTAACAGCTACTTCGTGTTTGCGCTGCCCTGATCGAGCGTTGCTCGGTCTGCAGGTCGAAAATGGGCTGCCTGCGGGCAGCCCATTTTCTTGTCGACACTACCAGGATGGATCGATGAAGCACACCTTCGCAGCACTTCTGACTGTCGTAGCGCTCGCGCCGGCAGGTGCATGGGCAGGCGCTGAAGAGGGCAAGGCGATCGCTGCCGCGGTCTGCGCAGCCTGTCACGGGGCGGACGGAAACTCCGTCGCGCCGATCTTTCCCAACCTGGCCGGGCAGACGCAACGCTATATCTATCTGCAACTCAAGGACTACAAGGAAGGGCGCCGGCAGAACGAGCTGATGTCGCCGCAGGCGACCAACCTGACCAAGCAGCAGATGAACGATCTCGGCTACTGGTTCGCGTCGCAGAAAGCGAAGTCGACAGGTTTCAAGGCCGACAGCGCCAAGGTTGTCGAGGGCAAGAAGGTTGCCGACAACGCCCTGTGCCCGATGTGCCATCTGGGCGGATTCTCCGGCCAGAACGAAGTGCCGCGTGTCGCCGGCCAGCACTACGACTACATCCTGAAGCAGTTGATGGACTTCAAGTACAAGCGCCGCACCAACGACGCCGGCAATATGCAAAGCGTGGTGCGCACCCTGTTCGACGAGGATCTCGAAAGACTCGCGCAGTACGCGGCGAATCTCGACTGATGCCGGCAGCGCCGACATCCGCCATGCGTACCAACTCTCTCTCCTGCCTTGGCCCTCACGGGTTCCATCGCATCACCTACCGCGAATGGGGTGAGCCGGACCATCCGCATGTGGTCGTCTGCGTCCACGGTCTGACCCGCAACAGCCGCGATTTCGACCCGCTCGCCGCGCATCTCGCCAAGCGTTGCCGCGTGATCTGCCCCGATATCGCCGGGCGAGGCGAAAGCCCCTGGCTGCCCCATCCCGGCGACTACGGCTATCCCCTGTACCTCTCCGACATGGCCGCGCTGATCGCCCGCGCCGGCGTCGAGACCGTCGACTGGGTGGGCACGTCGATGGGCGGCCTGATCGGCATGTTCCTGGCAGCCCAGCCGGGCAACCCGATACGGCGCCTGGTGATGAACGATGTCGGTCCGCTGGTTCCGAAAGCGGCACTCGAACGTCTCGCCAGCTACGTCGGTGTCGATCCCGCGTTCGACGGGCTGCCTCAACTGGAACAGTACCTGCGGCAAATCTGTGCGCCATTCGGACCACTGACCGACGCGCAGTGGCAACATCTCGCGCGCCACAGCGCTCGCCAGCGCGACCACGGGAAGCTCGGCCTCGCCTACGATCCCGCCATCGGCGACGCGTTGCGCGCACCGCTCACCGACGTCGCCCTGTGGCCGGTGTGGAACGCCGTGCGAGCGCCCGTGCTGTTGGTGCGCGGCGCCGAATCCGACCTGCTGCCACCAGATACAGCGCGGCAGATGATGGCCACGGCCCCCGCCGGTTCGCGGTTCGCCGAGTTCGCTGGTGCCGGCCACGCGCCGATGCTCATGGCCGACGACCAGATCACCGCAGTCGAGGCATTTCTGCTGTGATCACCCCCCCCCAGGCTTCGCCGTACCATCCATCCGGGGTGCGCGCTCAGTGCGCGCCGGGCCGCTGCCAAGTGCATTGGCCCCCATTGAGGGGAGGGCGAAGCGCAGCGAAGGCTCGGGGGGCGTTTCTCATCTCATCCGGCAGGTGAAGTAAGCTCCGCGTTTCCCCGATCCGGAGTTCCCCCGATGTCCCTGAACGAGTTGGTGCGCCCGGACACCGGCCGATGATCGCGATCGATTGGGGCACCACCTCGTTCCGGGCCTATCTGCTCGATGATGGCGGCCGCATCCTCGAGCGGCGCGAAGCCGCCATGGGGGTAATGGCGATCTCCAGCGGCGGGTTTGCCGACGTGATCGATTCGCAGTTGCCGGAGTGGATCGATGCGCGTCGTCCACGCATCGTGATGAGTGGGATGATCGGCAGCCGCCAGGGATGGAAGGAAGTTCCCTACGTGCGCGTCCCGGCAGGTCTGACCGAGATCGCAGCCGCCATGCAGGAGATCGGCTGGGGCTCGCGGCGCAAGGCCTGGATCGTTCCCGGACTCGCCACCGAAGACGCCGCCGGTGTTCCGGACGTGATGCGCGGCGAGGAAACGCAACTGCTGGGCATCATGGAACCGATCGACGGCGGCCGCTGCACCGTCTGCCTGCCGGGCACCCACAGCAAGTGGGCCGCGCTCGCCGGCGGCCGCATCCTCTCGTTCTCGACGCACATGACCGGAGAAACCTTTGCGTTACTGCGCAAGCACAGCATCCTCGGCCGCACCATGACCGACGGCGACGATGACGACACCGCATTCGATACCGGGGTGGAACGGGCGCGCGACAAGGGCGGGTTGCTGCACCATATCTTCGGCGTACGTGCCCGGACCCTCATCGACAATCTCGGCGGCAATGCCGCACGCGAGTATCTGTCGGGGGTGCTGATCGGCCACGAACTGCTCGCCGCGGCGGGCGACGACTCACCCGTGCACGTGGTCGGCACACACGGCCTGGCACGCCGCTATCGCCGCGCCCTCGAAGCGATGGGTCGCACCGTGGCGGTCGTGGATGCCGATGGCGCTGCGACCCGCGGCATCTTCCGGCTCGCGCAGGTGCGCGAAGCGGGCCTGCCCTGATGGCCCGCCTGCAACCCTGGCTGGAGCGCTGCCCGCTGGTGGCGATCCTGCGCGGCATCAACCCGGCCGAGGTGGTGGACGTGGGCGTCGTGCTGCGGGATGCCGGCTTTTCCGTCATCGAGGTGCCGATGAACTCACCCGATGCGTTCACCAGCATCGCGTTGCTCGCGGGCCGCTTCGGCGAAGCCCTGCTGATCGGCGGCGGCACGGTGATGGACACCACCCAGGTCGCGCGCATCGCCGACGCCGGTGGCCGTCTGGTGGTGATGCCTCACGCGGATGCGGCGGTGGTCGAGGAAGCGAAGAAGCGCGGCATGGTGTGCCTGCCGGGGTTTGCCACACCGACCGAAGCGTTCGCGATGATCGCGGCCGGCGCCGACGGCATCAAGCTGTTTCCGGCCGAGGCGAACCCGCCATCGGTGCTGCGAGCCATGAGAGCGGTGTTGCCCAAGGAGGTACCGGTGCTGCCGGTCGGGGGCATCACACCCGAGACGATGGCCGGCTACTGGCAGGCCGGCGCCAGCGGTTTCGGGCTCGGGTCCGCGCTCTATCGTCCGGGCGACGGAGCAGCGACAGTCTCGGGCAACGCGACGCGATTCATGAAGGCGCTGGCCATGCTGCGCTCGCCGCCAACAGACTGACGGCGCAGAAGCGTAGCGAGTCCGCGTGAGCGAAGCGGGAAGTTCGGCAAACGGAGGGCCAGCGCCCACAGGGCCCCCCGAGGACGCTGCGCCCCCTTCGAGGGGGAAGGCGAAGCGCAGCGTAGCCTGGGGGTGGAAGTCACATGCCGCCGATACACAGATACTTGATCTCCAGGTATTCGTCGATGCCGTACTTCGACCCTTCTCGCCCCAGGCCGGACTGCTTGACGCCGCCAAACGGCGCGACCTCGTTGGAGATGATGCCCACGTTGATGCCGACCATGCCGGATTCGATGGCCTCGGCCACGCGCCACACACGCCCGATGTCGCGTGCGTAGAAATACGACGCGAGACCGAATTCGGTGTCGTTGGCCATGGCGATAGCCTCGGCTTCGGTGCTGAACCGGAAGATCGGGGCAACCGGCCCGAAGGTCTCTTCGCGTGTCACCTTCATGGTGGTGTCGACACCCGTCAGGATGGTCGGTTCGTAAAAAAGACCGCCGAGCGCGTGTCGTTTGCCGCCGACAACCACCCTCGCCCCCTTGGCCACGGCATCGGCGACGTGTTCCTCGACCTTGTCGACCGCTGCCTGGTCGATCAGCGGGCCGGTGGTGATGCCGGCGTCGGCACCGTTGCCGACCTTCAGCTCGCCGACCTTGGCAGCGAGCTTGGCGACGAAGGTGTCGTACACGGCGTCCTGCACCAGAAGGCGATTGGCGCAAACGCAGGTCTGGCCGGCATTGCGATACTTCGATGCCATGGCGCCGTCGACGGCCGCATCGAGGTCGGCGTCGTCGAAGACGATGAACGGGGCGTTGCCACCGAGTTCGAGCGACATTTTCTTGATGGTGTCGGCGCACTGCTTCATGAGGACGCGGCCGACCTCGGTGGAACCGGTGAAGGTGAGCTTGCGCACCACGGGGTTGGAGGTCATCTCGCCGCCGATCGCCGCCGAAACGCCGGTTACCACGCTGAACACGCCGGCCGGCACGCCGGCACGCTCGGCCAGCACCGCCAGGGCCAGCGCCGAGAACGGCGTCTGGGTCGCGGGCTTCAGCACCATCGTGCAGCCCGCCGCCAACGCCGGCCCGGCCTTGCGGGTGATCATCGCCGCCGGAAAATTCCAGGGCGTGATGGCCGCGCACACGCCCACGGGTTGCTTGATCACGATCAGCCGCCGGTCGCCCATGACCGTGGGGATCACGTCGCCGTAGACGCGTTTGCCTTCCTCGGCGAACCACTCGATGAACGACGCCGCATAGACGATCTCGCCCTTCGATTCCGCCAGCGGCTTGCCCTGCTCGGCCGTCATGATCGCGGCCAGGTCGTCGGCGTTGGCGAGCATCAGGTCGAACCATTTGCGCAGGATCGCCGCGCGGTCTTTGGCGGGGCGTGCGCGCCAGGCCGGCAACGCGGTGGCGGCGGCATCGATGGCGCGGCGGGTTTCGTCGGCGCCCATCTTCGGGATGGTGCCGAGCACGCCGCCGGTGGCCGGATTCACCACCGGAATCGTGCCCTTCGCGTCGGCATCGAGCCAATCGCCGCCGATATGGCATTGCTGCCGGAACAGCGACGGATCGCGCAGCTTCAGGGTCTCGAGAGGAAGAGGGGCATTCATGATCGGATTCTCCGCGGGGAGGTCAGAAGGTGCCGGGATACGAACCGCCGTCGATGCGGAGGTTCTGCCCGGTGATGTAGGACGCGTGAATGCTGCATACGTAGGCGCATGCTAAGCAATCATTAAAGGTTTGCAAACTCCCGCCCGCTATAATTTGTACTTCATGCGCCCGTCCCTCCATCGCCGCCTCCCCGCCGCCCGCCCCCGGCGACTCCTGGCTTCGCTGCTCCTGGCATCGAGCCTGTCCGCCTGTGCGACCCAGGGTCCCCGCCACGCGGCGGATCCGTTCGAACCCATCAATCGAGCGGTCTACACGTTCAACGACCTCGGCGACCGATACGCATTCAAGCCGGTCGCGCGGGTGTACGCCACCGTGGTACCGCAGTTCATGCGCACCGGTGTTCACAACTTCTTCAGCAACCTCGACGATGTCATCGTGGTCGCCAACGATCTGCTGCAAGGCAAGGCAACCAACGCCTCGCGCGACGGCGTGCGGCTCATGGCCAACACCGTGTTCGGCGGCCTCGGCCTGGTCGACGTGGCCGGCATGCGCGGCATCACCAAGCGGTCGGAGGATTTCGGTCAGACACTGGCGGTCTGGGGCCTGCCGTCCGGCCCCTATCTGGTGCTGCCGTTCCTGGGCCCGAGCACGGTACGCGACAGTGTCGGCCGATACGTCGATTCGTACATCGACCCGGTCTGGCGTGTCACCGACGTACCGCCGCGCAATGTCGCGGCCGGCCTGCGCTTGCTCGATGCCCGTGCCCTGTTGCTGCCGGCCGAGAAGTTGTTCGAACAGGCAGCGGTAGACCGCTACGACTTCCTGCGCGATGCCTATCTGCAGCGGCGTCGCAATCTCATCTACGACGGCAACCCGCCGCGCGAAACCGACCATGAGTTCGATGGCGACGACAGCATCGACGACAATAGCAGCGCGCTGAGTCCGTCGAAGCCGCCGCTGGCGGGTGGTGCCGATCGCGAATACCCGCGCGCGACCCCAACGGCAACAGTCCCGGTGGGGCGCGTCATCCGGGTGTTCTGACCCCGCACGGCGTCGATCGGGTCAGCCGGCCCGGCGCAACAGCCAGCAACGGTGCACCCGCTGGTCGCGGAAATCCTCGGGAATCGTTCTGGCTGATATGTCTTCCACCACGAACGCCGACAACGCTGCGGCATCCAGCCGAAAAGCGCGCAGATTGGTCGAGAACAACAGTTCGCCCGCCGGCTCGAGCAGCGCTGCGGCGGCCAGCACCAGGTCCACGTGGTCGCGCTGCACATCGAACGTGCGATCCATCTTCTTCGAGCTCGAATAGGCCGGCGGATCGAGCACGATCAGTCCGAAGCGCTCGCCCCCCATCCCGGCTGCCGTGAGCCACGCGCGTACGTCGCCGCGCTCCAACCGATGCCGCTGCGGATCGAGTCCGTTCAGATCGAAGTTGCGCTTCGCCCAGGCGAGGTAGGTGTTCGACAGATCGATGCTGACGGTCTCGCCGGCACCGCCGAGCGCCGCCTGGACGCTGAAACTGCCGGTGTAGCAGAACAGGTTGAGCACACGCCGGCCGGCGGCTCGATCGCGCACCAGGGCCCGCGTGCGTCGATGATCGAGAAACAGGCCGGTGTCGAGATAGGCTTCGAGGTTGACGAGAAACCTGGCACCGCCCTCGCGAACCACGATGATGTCGCCGTCGTGCCCGGAAGGCTGATGCTGGTCTTCACGCCGGTTCAGTTTGCGCCGGAGCTTGATGGTGACCGCGGCCGGCGTTCGATCGAGAGCGCGCGCCGCGGCGGTGCACAGAGCTTCGAGCCAGTCAGTGTCGACGGGCGCATCGGCGTCGCGCAGATACTGCTGCAGCAACGCGCGCTCGCCGTAGACGTCGACGGCGAACGCCAGCTCGGGTATGTCGCGATCGTAGACACGGAAGCAGTCGACGTGCTCGCGCTGTGCCCAGCGCGACAGGTGCCGATAGCGCTTGCGGACGCGGTTCTCGAAGGCGGTGATCAGTTCGTCGTTATCGGGCAAGGCGGAGCCTCCGGTGCGTCGGCACGAGCGTGAACGGGGCGCTTGCCGCAGCGACCCGCGGCAAGCAGCGAGCGAGCGGCATCAGTTGAGGCGGGCGATGCGCTTGCGCATCTCGACCGCGCGTTCGCGCACGGTGTCGGCATCGGCGGTCTTGGGCGACAACGCGAGATACCGCTCGTAGTCGGCGGCCGCCGGGCGCCAGCACTCCAGGGCCTCGTACACGATGCCGCGATCGCGAATCTCCTCGGCCTGGTGTGGCCCGACGCCGACGATCCATTCGAGCACCCAGAGCGCGGCCGGCCACAGCGACTGTTTGAAGTAGATGCCCTTGAGGTTGCGCAGCATCCGCAGCAGAATTTCGCGCGGTGCCGCCGCGACCAGCATCTCGGAGACGATGGCGCGCGACACCTCGCCGCCGCGCGCCTCGCGCAGGCGCTGCTGCAGATCTTCGAGCGAGAGCGACGCGCCCCCGTGATAGGGGTCGAGCACGACCACGCCGCCGTCGACTTGGCATTTGACCAGGAAATGCCCCGGAAACGAGACCCCCTTCAGGTCGAGGCCGAGCCGGCGCCCGACCGCGATGTAGACGATGGACAGGCTGATGGGGATGCCACGACGACGCTCGAGCACTTCGTTGAGGAAACTGTTGCGCGGGTCGTAGAAGTTGTCGGCATCCGGGCCGAACCCGAGTTCCTGGAACAGATACTGGTTCAGGGCCGACAGTCGTTCTTCGGTGGCGGCATCGGGTTCGAGCCGGGCGCACACCGCATCGGCATAGGTCTGGAGACGGCCGAGATAGTCGGTGACGTCGAGATCACGGTATTCGCCGGCAGCCACCAGCAGTGCCGCTTCGGCGAGACATACCGCCTCTTCGGGGCCGTCGAGCAAGGCCCGCAGGCGTGGCGGAATCTGCAAATCCATGCCCGGCGACTAGCAGCCTGTCAGGTTCAGCCTTCCTGTTCCACCGCGACCGGTGGCAGGAAGAGTGCGGCAACCTGGCGTTTGGGGCCGCCCTGGCGCTGCACCAGGGCAACGGGTGCCGCGGATTGGGGCTGCGAGGGCTCGTAGGGCTGGTTGAACAGCGGATCTTTCGGGGTTGCCGTGCGTGCCGGGCGAGCGGCCGGTGCCCGTTCGCGCTCTCGTTCGCGCCGGGGTGCGGCCGAGCCCGGCGCGCCGCGGCGGGCTTCGCGCTCGGGGGCGGCTTCGGCACGGGCACTGCCGTCGAAGCCGGCGAGCGTCTTTTCCTCGATCTTGGCCTTGAGCAGCTTCTCGATGCGCTCGAGGTGTTCGCGCTCCTGCTCGCAGACCAGCGAAATGGCCTCACCCGACAAGCCTGCACGCCCGGTGCGACCGATGCGATGCACGTAGTCTTCCGGGGTATGCGGCAATTCGAAATTGATGACGCAAGGCAGATGGTCGATGTCGAGACCGCGGGCGGCGATGTCGGTGGCAACCAGCACCCTGACCTTGCCTTCCTTGAAGGCGGCCAGGGCTTCCATGCGCTCCTGCTGCGTGCGGTCGGAGTGGATGGCGGTGGCGTCGATGCCGTCGCGCACCAGTTGGTGGGCCAGACGATTCGCGCCGAACCGGGTACGGACGAACACCAGCACCTGGCGCAGGTTGCGCTCTTGAACCAGACGCGCCAGGAGGTCGCGCTTGCGGCTTTCGGTGCACCGGTACATCTCGTGGGTGACGGTTTCGGTGACGGCATTGCGCCGGGCGACTTCGAGCAGCACCGGCTGGTTGAGCAGACCGTCGGCCAGCCGGCGGATCTCGTCGGAAAACGTAGCCGAGAACAGCAGGCTCTGCCGCCGCTTGGGCAGCAACGCCATGATGCGCTTGATGTCGGGCATGAAGCCCATGTCGAGCATGCGATCGGCCTCGTCGAGCACCAGGAACTCGACCTGGCCGAGATTGACCGTGCGCTGCTGGACGTGATCGAGCAATCGGCCGGGCGTGGCGACGAGGATCTCGACGCCGGCCCGCAGCTCCTTGATCTGGGGGTCGATGTTGACGCCGCCGTAGACCACGGCGTTGCGCAATGTCAGGTATTTGCCGTAGGTCTTGACGCTGTCGTGCACCTGGGCGGCAAGCTCGCGCGTGGGTGTCAGGATGAGTGCGCGTACCGGATGGCGCGCCGGCGAGGTGCTGGTGTTGGCGTGCGGCTTGAGCCGCTGCAGCAACGGCAACGTGAACCCCGCCGTCTTGCCGGTGCCGGTTTGCGCGGCGCCCATGACGTCTTGTCCGAGCAGGATGGCGGGAATGGCCTTGGCCTGGATCGGCGTCGGTTCGGTGTAGCCTTCTTCGGAAACGGCACGAAGGAGTTCGTCCGCAAGGCCGAGATCTGAAAACTGTGTCAGGGTGATTTCTCCGCTGTGGCACGGCGACCGCAAGGCAGGCCGACGGCAAAAGTGTGTGGGCGCAGCAACCGGTGGCCGGTTTCCGCCCTGAGGGTGACGATTGCGCCACCTTTCAGTACGCTTCGCAGTCTACCCAAGCGAAGGCGATTCACAAAGCCCAATCTCCACTTGGGCACATTTTGACGCCCACCCCCAGGCTGCGCTGCGCTTCGCCTTCCCCCTCGAAGGGGGCGCAGCGTCCTCGGGGGACCCTGTGGGCGCTGCCCCTCCGTTTCAAGGATCCCTTCGTTCGGCACCCCCAGGCTGCGCTGCGCAATCAGGCGCCCTTCTGCTTTTCTTCGAGCAACTGCCAGCGCTCATAGGCCACGGCGAGCGCCTTCTCGACGGCCACGAATTTCTCCCCGGCCAGCTTGGCACCGGCCGGATCGGTCCGGTATAGCTCTCCCGAGGCCAGCAACCCCGACAAGCTGGCCTGCTCCGCTTCGAACTGCTCGATGCGGGTCGGCAAACCTTCGATCTCCTTGATCTCCTTGAACGACAGCGTCGCCTTGGCGGGCCGCTGCCGCAACGGCCGATCGCCCTTGTCGCCCTTGTCCTTCGGGCCAGTCGCGGTGGCGCCGTCGGACGGGCGCTGCCGTACCCAGTCTTGGTAGCCGCCGACATACTCGGTCAGCTTGCCGTTGCCCTCGAAGGCGATGACTTGCGTGACCACATTGTCGAGAAACGCCCGGTCGTGGCTCACCAGCAACACCGTACCGTCGTAGTTGTCGATCAGCTCTTCCAGCAGTTCGAGAGTGTCGACATCCAGGTCGTTGGTCGGCTCGTCCAGCACCAGCAGATTGGCCGGCCGGGCGAACAACCGCGCCATCAGCAGCCGGTTGCGCTCACCGCCGCTCAGCGACTTCACCGGCGAGCGCGCGCGTTCGGGAGCAAACAGAAAGTCGCCGAGGTAGCTCATCACATGCCGGCGCTGGGTGCCAATCTGCACCCAGTCGGAGCCCGGGCTGATCACGTCCACGACCGACGCCTCGGGATCGAGCTGCTCGCGAAACTGATCGTAGTAGGCCACCTCAAGCTTGGTGCCGCGCTTGATGCTGCCGCCGTCGGGCTCGATCTCGCCCAGCAGCAGCTTGATGAACGTGCTCTTGCCGGCGCCGTTGGGCCCAACCAGCCCGATGCGATCACCGCGCAGCAGGCGCATCGAGAAGCCGCCGATGATGGGGCGGCCGTCGTACTTCTTGACCACGTCGAAGAACTCGGCCACCACCTTGCCCGAGCGCTCTCCCGCGTCGATCTCCAGCTTCACCTGGCCGGACTGATCACGCCGGCGCGAGCGCTCGATGCGCAGCGACTCCAGCCGCCGCACCCGGCCTTCGTTGCGGGTGCGGCGCGCCTCGATGCCCTTGCGGATCCAGACCTCCTCCTGCGCCAGCACCTTGTCGAACTTTTCCTGCATGACCGCTTCGGCGGCCAGCATCTCGTCCTTGCGCCGACGGTATTCGCTGAAATTGCCGTCGAACGACGTCAAGTGGCCGCGATCGAGTTCGAGAATCTGCTTCGTCACCCGGTCGAGAAAGCGCCGGTCGTGCGTGACCACCAGCAGCGCCCCCGGGAAGCTGTCGAGCGCCTCTTCGAGCCATTGGATGGAATCGATGTCGAGATGGTTGGTGGGCTCGTCGAGCAGCAGCAGATCGGGCTCGGCCACCATGGCCCGCGCGAGCGCCACACGCTTGCGCAGGCCGCCCGACAAGGTGCCGATGGTGCGCTCGGCGTCGAGCGACAACTTCGACAGCGTGGCATCCACCCGGGACTTGGCTCGCCAGCCATCACCCGCTTCGAGCACGGCTTGCAACTCGGACAGGTGAGTCAGGGCTGCATCGGCATCGGTGGCGGCATCTGACAGGCTGGCCACCACATGGTGGTAGTCGACGATGGCCGCACTCACCTCCCCCAACCCGTCGGCAACGGCCTCGAACACGGTGTCGGTTTCGCGCAGCTCGGGTTCCTGGAGCACCAGCGCCACCCTGAGGCCTGGTGAGCGCCACACCTTGCCGTCATCGGGAATCAGTTCGCCGCTCAGCACCCGCATCAGGGTCGACTTGCCGGTGCCGTTGCGACCGATCAGCCCAAGCCGATGGCCGGGATCGATCACGAGGTCGGCGTGATCGAGCAGGGGGACGTGGCCGTAGGCGTGGCTGACGGCGTCGAGGGTTAGCAGGGGCATGAGAGGGTGCGTATGCTACTCGACCTGACTACCATTCTGGAGCCTTGTCGTGTTGCTCGAGATCGCCAACGTCCTGACCGCCGACGCCCTCGCCGAGATCGGGCGGCTCCTGCCGGCAGTCGTTTTCGACGATGGGCGGGCCACCGCCGGCGTCCAGGCCCGGCCGGTGAAGGACAACCGCCAGATGCGCACCGGCTCGCCCGAAGCCGAACGCCTGCAGGCCATCGTCCGCCGGGCGCTCGACGCCAGCGCGATGTTCTATTCCGCCACCCTGCCCCGCCACATCTCCCCGGCACTGGTGAACGAATACCAGACTGGCATGAGCTACGGCGCTCACGTCGACAACGCCATCATGGCCGCCGGCACCCCGTTGCGCTCGGATGTATCGCTGACGTTGTTCCTGTCACCGCCCGACAGCTACGACGGCGGCGAACTGGAAATGCGCGACGCCCTGCATGGCTATCACCGCGTGAAGCTCGTCGCCGGCAGCGCGTTCATCTATCCGTCGACCACCTTGCACCAAGTGACGGCGGTCACTCGCGGCGTGCGCCACGCCGCTGTGTTCTGGGTGCAAAGCCTGGTGCGCGGCGCCGAGCAGCGAAAGCTGTTGTTCGAACTCGACCTCGCCATCATCGGCCTGCGCAAGCGCGAACCAGACGCACCAGAACTGGCGACGCTGACCGCGATTTATCACAACCTGGTGCGGTTGTGGGCGGAGACGTAGGTCTTTATCTTGATGGGGTCAGGCCTGCATAACTGCATTGCTCAGGCTACGTCACCACGATATCCGCCGCCGTCAGTGCTGGCGCACCCGTGAGTGTGGCGATCTGTATCGACGCCACGCCGCCGATGCCATCGACGTCGTAGTACAGGTTGCCGTTGGTCGTGTTGTAGATGACGCGGTCATCGGCGGCGGCGGCGGTGGTTGCACCCGGAGCAGCGAAGAAAGCACCTGGAGCTTGCACCCCCAGCACATCTTTCGGCAGATTGCCGAAGAGCGAATCGAGCGAATCACCTTTAAGTTGCAGAATGTCTGCCGCATCGAAATCGGTGATGGTGTCGATGTTCGGCGCCTGCGGATCGCCGGAGAACGTGAACAGATCGCCGAGCACGAAGATGTCGGCGCCGGCGCCACCGGTCAGCGTGTCGTTGCCCAGGCCACCGGAGAGGGTGTCGTTGCCACCCCCGCCCGAGAAGCTGTCGGCGGCATCGCGCCCGGTGAACGAGTCGTTGCCACCGGTGCCGGTGACGGTTGCCGCTATGTCGCTGCGGCTCGAAAACGTCAACGTGCCGGTGTACCCGTTGAAGTTCCAGTTGTCGGAGGCGTTCTGGACGTCGAGGGTATTGACACTGCCAACGCCGCCCCCGCCGCCAGTCACAGCGAACGTCGACGGTGTCGGGAATGACACCACGCTGTCCATGTCGAGCGAGGTAGTGGTACTCCCGGCGTCGATGGTGAAAAAGACATTCTCCACCTGGATGTTGAGGCGTCCCGTGGTACCGGCGACGAGCCCGGTGATGTTCGCCGTGAGGGTGTCGTTGCCGGCAAGACCGCCGATCACGTCGCTGCCATCGAGCGTGTTGCCCATGTCGAAGGTGTCGTTGCCGATGGTGCCGAAGAGCGCCAGTGAACCTTGCCCTGCTGCTGTGGCGTTTACGATGATCGACTGGCCGAACGCATCGGGATCGAACTGGAGATCGCCGGTGTAATTCTGGATGACGATCTGCTGTGCCACCGAATCGATCACGGTCAGATTGCCGGCCCCGGTGAGCACCAGTTGATCATCCGAAAACAGCCCCGTGAATCGGACCTCCGACGGCGCATTCGGCAGCCCCGCTACGCCACTCGACAACGTCAATTCGTCCGGGCCGCTGCCGAGATCGGCACCGATCGTCCCGTTGAATCCGTCGAGCGCGATGCCGAGGCGATCGACACCCGCGTCGTCGTCCATGGTGAAGTCGAACGCGTTGCTGCTATAGCCCGAGAGTTCGACCCGGGCGTTGTCGGCCAGACCCGCAAGCAGCAGCGGCGCCGCACCGCCGACCTCGAACACTCGGCCGGGGGTTGCGTCCAGCGGAAACACCGTCAGCAGGTTGGTGATGCTTCCCTGCGCCGTGGCACTGTCGATCATGACGCGTTCGACCCCCTCCATGCCGCCGATCGACGCGCCGGTGGTGTCGACGACGCGCAGGTGAATGGTGTCGGTGCCGGGTGTGGCGTCCGCCACGGCAAGCGTCAACGTGCCGCCGTAGCCGTCGAGGATATAGTTGGTGGAGAGTGATCCGGGCAACGTCAGATCGCCAACGCCGACGACCGTCAGCTCGCGCAGGCCGGTGATCGCGGATGCTCCGCCGAACACGGTCTGGATCCCGGTCTCGATCCGCGCCGTCTCGAAGCCGTTCATGTCGATCGTACCGGTGGCGCCAGAGGCGGTGAACGACAGTCGATCTTCGCCGAGGCCGCCGCGCAG
Source organism: Betaproteobacteria bacterium (assembly GCA_025350245.1). Taxonomy (GTDB): domain Bacteria; phylum Pseudomonadota; class Gammaproteobacteria; order Burkholderiales. The sequence goes on along the minus strand of JANXYG010000007.1, from coordinate 34,809 downwards.
CGTGAGCGATGCGCCGGTGGCGACGTCACCGAGATCGACCACGTCGTCGCCGCCCTCGGCAAACACGCTGGACGCGCCGGCGATGCTTTCCATCCGGATGGTGTTGGCCAAAACGTTGGCGAAGAGGGTGAAACCGTCGGCCAGCGCCACGCTCACGTCGAGATTCTCGACCTGATCCGGCAATGCGTAGCCGGCACCCGCGTTGGCAAGCACCACGAGGTCGGTGCCACCACCGGCGGCTTCGATCACGCGATCCTCCAGCGCCGTCTGACCGCCGCCGAAGGCGCCATCGCCGGTGCTCACCACGAAGGTATCGTCCCCCGCACCACCGGTCATCAGATCGAGCCCGGCACCCCCGTCGATCGAGTCGTTACCGAGGCCTCCGGTCAGCGTGTCGTTGCCCGCATTGCCGGTGAGCGTGTCATCGCCCTCGCGGCCGTCGATGATGTCGTTCTGCGCGTTGCCGGTGATGGTGTTCGCCAGGGCGTTGCCGGTGATGCGCGCCGATGCGCCGAAGGCCATGTCGACGTTCTCGACATTGGCCGGCAACAGGTAGTTCGCCGCGACCGCCGCACTCGCCAGCGTGACGTGATCGGTACCGTTGTTCGCCGTCTCGGTAACCACGTCGCCCACAGCGTCCACGGTGTAGCTGTCGTCGCCCGCACCGCCGACCAGGGTGTCGTTGCCGGCCGCACCGTTCAACGCGTTGTTGAGGTTGTTGCCCTGGATACGGTTGTTGGCCGCGTTGCCGGTTCCGCTGAAATTGCCGGTCACCTGATCGCTGCTGGGGCCGAGGATCAGGTTCTCGAAATTGTCGGCCAGGGTCCAGGTGCCGGTCGACACGACCGTGTCCGTGCCTTCCAATGTGATTTCGGTCAACGTGTCCTGGTCGGCCAAGCCGCCAGCACCATCCCCGTCGGTCGCATCCACATAGTAGGTATCGTTGCCGGCGCCACCTATCAGCGTATCGTTCCCGGCGCCGCCCCGAAGCACATCGTCGCCCCCAAGACCGGTGATCGAGTTGTTGCGCTCGTTACCGGTCAGTGTGTTGCCCGCGGCGCTGCCGCTCAGCGTCAGGCCGCGGCTCCCGGCAAGTAGCATTGCCGACTCGACATGCGCATAGTTCTGCAAATTGATCGAGATCGTCGACAGGATCAGGTCGCTTCCGCCGTTCACCCCCTCGTTGACGATATCGTTGAGCGAATCGACGCGATATTCATCATCACCGATACCGCCCTGCATGTTGTCATCGCCGCCACCGCCGTCGAGCGTGTCGTTGCCGGCGCCGCCCAACAGAATGTCGTTGCCGCGATCACCTAACAGGAGGTCGTTGCCAGCAAGGCCGGACAGCGTATTGGCGCTGGCATTGCCGCCGATCGTGTTGTCGAGCGCGTTGCCGGTGCCATTCAGGGCACCGGCACCGGCGAGCAGGAACATCTGCTCCACGTTGACCGGCAGGGTGAACGTGACTTTCGTTTCGACCGTGTCGAACCCGCCGTTCGCGAGTTCGACGACCACGTCACCCGCGGCGCCGCCGACATTGCTCGCGTCCACCCGAAAGTAGTCGTTGCCATCGCCACCGATCATCGTGTCGGTGCCGTGCCCGCCATCGATGACGTTGTCGCCGCTCCCGGCCTCGATGGTGTTGCCCGACCGGTTGCCGGTGACGCGCTCAGCCAGCAGCGCAACCACGCGCTCCACGTTATCGGGCATGGTGAAGTTGGTGGTCGACTGCTCGATCCGGATGGTGTCGATACCGCTGCCCGGATCGCTGTTCTCGAACACGCGGGACGTCACTTGCCCACTCGAGGTGGGGTTGCCGATCACATAGGTATCATCGCCCGCGCCGCCGAACAGGCTGTCGGCGCCGCCACTGCCGATCAGGCTGTCGTTACCCGCGCCGCCGGTCAGATAGTTGTCGTCGGTGTTGCCGGTGATGACGTTGGCGAGCGCATTGCCGCGTCCTGTCCGCGCCGCGGTGCCTGCCAATAAGCTGAGGTTCTCGACGTTGTCCGATAGCGTGGTGTCGGCCAACGAGGTGTAGACCAGATCGGTACCCTCGTTCGCCTTCTCGACCACGACATCGCCGATATTGTCCACGACCATGACGTCGTTGCCGGCGCCACCGCGCATGGTGTCGGCGCCCTCCCGGCCATCGATCCAGTCGTTGCCGGCAAAGCCCTCGATCAGGTCGTTGGCCACGCGCGCGACATCACCCCCGGCAATGAGCCGGTTGTTCAGCGCGTTGCCGGCGATCGTGAAACCGGCCGCGCCGGTGTAGGTGAGGTTCTCGACGTTGGTCGGCAGCGTGGTAAGAACGTCGCTGACCAGGGTGTCGATGCCGCCACCGGCCGCTTCGACGATGGTGTCGAATCCGAGCGCAGCGAGGGTCACGAAATAGGTGTCGTTGCCGCTGCCACCGATGAGGGTATTGATGCCGAGGCCGCCGCGAAGCTCGTCGTTGCCCGCGCCACCGATCAGGGTGTCGTTGCCTGCCCCTCCCCCGACGATGTCGTCGCCATTGCCGCCATCGACCAGATCGTTGCCGTCTTCCCCGGCCAGACTGTCGTTGCCGTTCCCGCCCAGGACGGTGTCGTTGCCGCCTCCCCCCAGGACGCTGTCGTTTCCATCCCGTCCGGACAGGAGGTTGACGGCATCGCTCCCGGTCAGAGTGTTGTCGCTCGCATTGCCGGTCAGGTCGACGCGGCTGTCGCCGGTTGCCGTGCCCTGCTCCACGTTCACCGGCAGCAGATAAGTCACTGAAGTGCTGACGAGGTCGTTGCCGGAACCCGGCCCTGCGAGTTCCTCGATCCGGTCGAGCGCGGCATCGACGAAATAGGTGTCGTCGCCGTCGCCACCGACCAGCGTGTCGTTGCCGCCGCTGGCGAAGAAGGTGTTGGCGTTGACGTTGCCGACGATCCGGTTGTCGAGCACATTGCCAGTCGCATCGACCGCCGCGCCGGTCAGGATGAGGTTCTCGATGAAGTCCGGCAACGTGATCGCGCCAGCGGCGGATGCGATCACCGTATCGATTCCGCCACCCGCCTGCTCGACCAGCACCGTAGACCCGAGCGCGGCGGACAACGCGTAGGTGTCGTTGCCGCCCAGGCCCACGTAGGTGAGAAACACGCTGCCGACGGCGATGCTGTCGTCGCCCTCGGTACCGAACTGGATCGTCTGCGCCACGTCACTTCCCCCGATAGTCGTCCTGATCAGCGATGAAATTCAGCTACTACGCCTCAAGATGACTGTATCAATCACAAGACTGGCCCACAACCGCGCAATCTCCGCTCGGGCTTCCCTCATCCCCAACCCCTCAGGCACCGCAGACCTCCCTCTCCCCTCAGGCACCGCAGATCTCCCTCTCCCTTCGGGCGCAGCAGACCTCCCTCTTCCCTCAGGCACCGCAGATCTCCCTCTCCCTTCGGGCGCAGCAGACCTCCTTCTCCCCTCGGGCGCAGCAGACCTCCCTCTTCCCTCGGGCGCAGCAGACCTCCCTGTCCCCTCGGGCGCAGGAGACCTCCCTCTCCCCTCGGGAGGGACCGAGGGTGAGGGACGCCGAGCGATGTCGCCAATCAAAGCGCCTGATGCCGTCGAGCCCCGATCACGTCACCGTGAAATCCTCCGCCGTCAGCGCCGGGTGGGTGCCAACGCCGAACACCGCGATCTGCACCGCCGCGCCGGCGCCGTTGCCATCGGCGTCGTAATAGAGCTTGCCGGTGCTCGATTCGTACTTGATGAAATCGTTGGCGCCGGTGGTCGCGTCGCCAGCGGTGTTCACGTCCACGAATGTCGTGTCGGTGAAGAACCGATCGGTGCCGAGCGCACCGGTCGGCACCGCCGCGAGCGATGCCAGCACCGATTTGTCGAGCAGCACCAGATCGTCCACCGACGAGAAGTCGGTGACGGTGTCGATATCGGTGCCGTTCGGTGCTGCTGCGAACACGAAGAGGTCGAGACCCGCTCCGCCGGTATAGGTGTCGCTGCCGAGGCCGCCGTCGATGCGGTCGTTGCCATTTCCGCCGTCGATGCTGTCGTTGCCATCACCACCGAGCATGGTGTCGTTGCCGTCACCGCCGCTGATCGAATCGTCGCCGACACCGCCGGTCAACGAGTCGTTGCCCAGGCCGCCGGACAGCGTGTCGTTGCCGATTCCGCCCGCGATCGTGTCGTTGCCGTCGCCGCCGGTCACGCTGTCGTTGCCGTCGCCAGCGTCGATCGTATCGTTGCCGTCACCGCCGTCGATGCTGTCGTCGCCGGTGTTGCCGTTGAGGGCGTCGTTGCCGGCCAGACCCGAGATGGTGTCGTTGCCGGCGCCGCCGCTGATGGCGTCGCCGGTCGACGATCCGGAACCGGTCAGCGTGTCGTCCTGCGCCGACCCTGCGGTCACGATCACGTTGCCGAAGAAGCTCTGCGCCACACCGCTTAGTACCAGATGGCCGGAGAAGCCGGTCGCGTCGTAGGTGCCGAGCGCGTTGGTCACGGTGAGCGAGCCGCTGCTGGCGCCGAGGATGATCTTGGTGCCGGCGCTCATCGAGAAGCCGTCGACCGACGCGCTGCCGGTGGACAAGGTGAGATTGATGATCTCGGTGTTGGTGATGCTCAGGCGCCCGGTCGTCGCGCCGTCCAGCCCGTCGACATCGGCGTTGAGCACGTCGCCGCTGCCGGCGCCGAGATCGATCCGGTCGATGTTGTTGAGCGTGTTGTGCATGCTGACCGTGTCGGCGAGCGTCGCCGAACCGGTCAGCGTCACATCGCTCGCACCGGTCACGTCCACCGTAGCGCCGGCGTCGAAAGTCGCCGACACCTTGCCCGTGTGCGTGATGTTGATCGTGGTGCTGTCGATGCCGCGCACGTCGATGTCACGAGTGCCACCGATGTTGGTGGTGCTGGGTGCTGCGAGACCAGAGAGCGTGACCCGCGACAACGATGGATCGACAGAATCGGCGAGCAACGTAAGCACGTCCGCTTCCGCCCCCAGGCCGATGCGCAGGTCGTCGATGAACACGCCGTCCAGATGCAGTGTCAGGGTGTCGTTGCCGCCGGACAGCGTACCCGCGATGTTGAGTCCGAGCGCGCCGGCGCTGATGCCGGTGAGATCGACGCCGAGCGTTTCGGTCAGACCGCCGGTGCCGAGCCCGTTGCCGCCCAGGCCGCCGACCACGACATTGGCGTTGCCCGTGATGCTCAGGCCGGTGAGCGCATTCAGGTCGGCCAGGCCAGACACGTCGACAGCGTTAACGCCGCTGGCGCTCTGGAGGGCGAGTTTCTCGATTGCACCACCGAGGTCGGTATCGACCAACGCCGCATCAGTCCCATTCAGAGCGACGTTGAGTAGGTCAGCGCCAGTGTTGGCGCCCGTGAGCCCGAGTGTCAGCGTCGCTGCAGGCGGCACGACCGCAATGCTGGTGAGCGTGGCGCCGAAGTTGTTGAGCTGCACCGTCGTGCCCGCGGAATACGCGAGGCCGGCGACGCTGATGTTCGACAGCCCGGTCACGGTCAGCGTGGTCGGGGCGGTGATCGCCCCAGTGAAGATGGCGTCCCCTGCCCCGCTGCCGCGCAGCGTGATCGCCTCGAAGTCGGTGAGGCTGCCAGTCGCCGTGCCCACCAGCACCGTTGCATCGAGCGAGTCGGTGCCGTCGCCGCCGTCCAGATCGCCGATGAGTCTGGCGGCCGTGACCGTGTCGTTGCCGCCAAGGGCATGCAGCGTGCTGCCGGCGATGGCATCGGCATCGATCGCGATCGCGTTGGCGAGATTGTTGGCGGTCACGTTGTAGATGACGGCGTCGCTGTTGCTCACATCGATGGAGATGTTCTCGAAATTGGCGCCGAGCACGAACTGTGGCGGCACCGTAGGCCCGGTCAACTGCAGTACCACCGTATCGATACCGCCGTTGGCCGCCTCGGTGACTACATCGGTGCTGCTGTCCACCCGGTAGGTATCGTTGCCGGCCCCACCGCTCATGCTGTCGTTGCCAGCACCGCCGTCGAGCAGATCGTTGCCGTCCCCGCCGATCAGGGTGTCGTTGCCGCCATTGCCGAACAACTGGTCGTTCCCGGCCTTGCCGTTGAGGACGTCGTTGCCGACGTTGCTGCCATTGATCACATTGGCAAGCAGATTGCCGTTGATGCGAAGGCCGTGGTCGCCCAGCACCGTAACGTTCTCGACCGCCACGAGGTGCTTCGCGGTCAGATCGTAGAGCGTGTTGGCGGCAAAGTTGACGTCCAGTTGCACCAGATCGGTACCGCTGTTGGCGGCTTCGATGACCACATCGGCGAGGCTGTCGATCTTGTAGGTGTCGTTGCCGATGCCACCTTCCAGCGTGTCGGTGCCGGTGCCGCCGGTGAGCGAATCGTTGCCGCCGAGGCCAAGCAGGCGATCATTACCGGCGAGGCCGTTGATGATGTTGTCGAAGCTGCTGCCGGCAATGACGTTGGCCAGTTCGTTGCCCGTGCCCGTGCTCGGGCCGGCGGCGAACTGCATCTCGAGATGTTCGACATTGGCCGGCAGCGTGAAGTTGGCGGTGCGGCTGAAGACCACATCGGTTCCCTGGTTGGCCAGCTCGGTGACGACGTCGGCGTCATTGCTGACAACATAGCGGTCGTTACCGACCCCGCCGATGAGCGTGTCGGCCAAGGCGTCGCTGCTGCCGGGCGCGTCGGACCACAGCAGATCGTTGCCGGCGCCGCCCTGGATCTCGTTGCGCTGGTTGTTGCCGACGAGAATGTTGTCGAGCGCATTGCCCTTCAGGTTGACTGGAGGATCGACATTGGTTGGCGTGCCGGCAACATTGGCCAGAACGACATGATCAATACCGGCAAGCCCGGCATTAAGGGTCAGGTCGATGGCAATGCTCGTGTCGATCTCGTCGGTGCCCTGCCCGGCAAGCTCGACAACGATGTCGCTCGCGCTGTCGACGGTGTAGGTGTCATTGCCGGTGCCGCCGCGCATGCTGTCATTGCCGGTGCCGCCATCCATCGAATCGTTGCCGGTACCGCCCAACAAGGTGTCGTTGCCCGCCCCCCCGATGAGCAGGTCGCTGCCGGCGCCACCGTCGAGCAGGTTGTTGCTGCTGTTGCCGGTCATGCTGTTGTCGAGCGCATTGCCGGTGCCGTTGACGGCGCCGGCCGCCGTCAGCAGCTCGAGATTCTCGACGTTGGCGCCGAGGATGTACGGGCTCCCACCAGCGCTGGAGCGCACCAGATCGATCCCGCCGCCGAGGCCCTCGGTGACGCGGTCGTTGAGGTTGTCCACCACGTAGGTGTCGTTGCCCAGGCCACCAACGAGCGTGTCGATGCCGGTACCGCCATCGAGCAGGTTGCTGAGCGCGTTGCCGGTGAGCATGTTGCCCAGCGTGTTGCCGGTGAGGCTGCTGCCGGTGCCGGTCAGGGTGCCGTCTTCGACGTTGGTCGTCAGCGTGTAGGTGCCGCTGCCGGCGAACAAGACCAGGTCTCTCTCGTTGGCGGCGCTTGCGCCCTCGATCACCACATCGCTCACCGTATCCAGCAGATACGTGTCGCTCCCGGTGCCGCCGGTGAGCGTGTCGTTGCCGGCGCCGCCGTCGAGCCGGTCGTTGCCGCCCTGGCCTTCGAGTGTGTTGTCGGCGGCGTTGCCGATGATGATGTTGTCGGAAGCGTTGCCGCGCACCTTGGTCGTGCTCGAGCCCTGCGCCAGGGTGATGCGTTCGACCTCCGCGGTGGCGATGTAGAGGAAGCCCGCGCCCGCGTCGTTGACGTTCACGAACACTTGATCGTTGCCGCCGTTCGCCTGCTCCACCACCAAGTCGCCGGCCTGCTCGACGAGGTAGAAGTCGTCGCCGGTACCGCCGGTCATCGTGTCGCCCCCGCCCTTGCCGTCGAGCAGGTCGTTGCCCGCGCCGCCGAACAGGTTGTCGGCACCGCTCGCACCGGTGATGGCATTGTCGAGAGCGTTACCCACCAGCGTGGCGCCGGTCGTGAGCGTGGTGATCAGGTTCTCGACGAAGTTGGGCAGCGTGAACACCGAGCGGTCGGTGCTGACGGTGTCGTTGCCGCCGTTGGCCGTCTCGACGATGGTGTCGGTGCCGCCGTTGACGTTGAGCACGACATAGCGGTCATCGCCGAGGCCGCCGATCAACTGGTTATTGCCCGCGCCACCGTCGAGGGTGTCGTTACCAAATCCACCCAGAATCCGGTCATCGCCCGCCTGGCCGGCGAGCAAGTCGTTGCCCGCGCCGCCGTCGACGGTGTCGTTGCCGGACCCGGCCGAGACGATATCGTTGCCGAGCAGCGCATTGATGATATTAGCGGCGCCGTTGCCGACGATGAGGTTGTCGAGCTCGTTGCCGGTGCCGTTGATCGCGAGCCCGCCCGACAGCGTGAGGTTCTCGATGTTGGCGCCGAGCGTCCAGGTGACGCTGGCGGTGACGCGATCGGTGCCCTCGCCCGCGTTCTCGATGGTCTTGTCGCCGAGGTTGTCGACCACGAAAATGTCGTTGCCCAGCCCGCCTTCGAGCGTGTCCTTGCCGGTGCCGCCATCGAGCTGGTTGTCGCCGATGTTGCCGACGATGTGGTTGTCGAGCGCGTTGCCGATGCCGTTGAAATTGTTGGGGCCGCCGGTCAGCGTGGTGAGGAACAGATCCTCGACGTTGTCCGGCAAGGTGAAGGTGAACGCGACCTTGACGGCGTCGTGTCCGCCACCGGCATCTTCGACGATGAAGAAACTGCCTGAGGTGAGGACCCCGAGGTCGTAGACGTCATCGCCACTGAAGCCGATGAGGGTGTCGCCGCTGACGGCGCCGATGATGGTGTCGTTGCCGAAGGTGCCGATGCGGGTGGTGGCCATGATGTCGCTCCTGTTGATCTATGTCCGTGAAGCCGCGCCATGTGCCTTCACCGGTGAATCCGCGGGCGGACCGTCCGCTCGCGAAGTGTTGCCCAAGAAAACGGGGCCCGTCGCTGGCGCCCCGTGTTCGTTCAGGTAGTCGAGGGTTGCAGTGTCGTGTTACACGATGACGGCAACAGTGATGTCGGCCGCCGTGAGCGTGGTTCCGCCGCCGAGCTCGGCGATCTGCGCGATGTCCGCGACACCCGCCGGGTTGTAGTAGAGCTTGCCCCAGTCGGCACCGGCGTTGACGTAGACCAGCTTGCCGTCGTTGCCCGCGCCCGCCACGGGCACCGTTGCCGAGAACAACAACTGACCGGCACTGACCACGCCCGACCCGAGATCGTTGAACAGCGCCAGGTCGAGCTTGACCGTGTCGCCTCCGGTCGCGAAGTCGGTGATCGTCTCCACGCCGAGCGCCGCGAGACTGGACGCCGTGAACACGAAGACATCGTCGCCACCGCCGCCGGCCAGCGTGTCGTTGCCGGCGTTGCCCACCAGGGTGTCGTTGCTGCCGGCGCCGCGTAACTGATCGTTGCCTGCGCCCCCCACCAGCGTGGTGCCGCCGGTCAGCTCACCGGCGCCGAGCGGATCGCGCGCGAACACGTTGAGCGTGCCGGTGAACGACGAACCATTGACCAGTCCGACGTTCATCTCGTCCAGGGTGACCACCGAGCTGCCGTTGCCGCCACTCACGTTGATCACCGTGCCGCCGGCGGCGGCGTCGCGCACCAGCGAACCATCGAAGTTGCCGGTGGCGCCGGCCACGATGGTGAGATTGATGGTCTCGACGTTGCTGATCATCGGCGCGCCGTCGATCGGCAACAGGGTGGAGATGTCGGCATTGAGCACGTCGTTGTCGCCGACGGCGGTGCCGCCGTCGATCGACACCCTCTCGTTGAGGTTGTTGCCGAAATTCAGGGTGTCGTTGCCGCCACCGAAGCGCAACTGGAACACCCCCTGGGTAATGCCATAGCCGACGGCGCCGGGATCGTCCTTGTTGGCGGTGTCGTTGAAGATCACGCCGCCACCGGTGGTGGTCTCCGTGGTGAGTTGCAGATCGCCGGCCAGGTCGTTGACATCGATCGCGAGCAGATCGCCGGTCTGAAGGTTCAGACTCGAGTTGCCGGTGCCGTGCAGGACCACCGTGAGATCGGTGTAGTCGGCATCGAGCCGCACCAGGCTGGTGGCGATCGCGTCGGCGGCCGTGAGGTTGAGGGTCTCCAGGCTGGTGCCCGGCCCGCTGTCGAGCGCCAGCGTGAAGCTCGATGGATTCACCGCCGACGCACCGCCGTTGCCGACGACCAGATCGAGCGTATCGGCTCCCCCGCTGGGATCGGCCAGCAGCAGCGTGAGCGATTCGCCGCTGAAGCCGTTGGTGCTGAAGATGGCACCCCCGGCGAGCCCGAGCAATGCCAGGGAGGCGTCGCCCGAGATCGTGACCGAGCCCGGGGTGGTGCCCGCCAGACTGGCGATGTTCTCCGCGCTGCCGGTGCTGCGCAATTGCAGATCGGTGACGGCGTCGTTGAGAGTCACGACTTCGACGCTGGTCGGATCGAGCGGGTCGATGAAACCGGCGTTGCTCAGGGTGAGGTGCAGTGTCGAAACGGTCGCCGCGCCAGCATAGTCGAGGGTGACATCGCGCGAGGTATCGGCAATGGTGATGTCGTTGAAGTCGACCGCCAAATTGTTGGCGACGACACCACCGGCGCCGGCGCCACCGGTGAAGGTCAGGGTGGTACCGCCGGTGGTGGACTCGGTGCTGCCGGCGAAGCTCAGCGTCGACGCCGCTGTCGCGATGCGGATGGCGATCGCTTCGACGTTGCCGATGTTGAGCACCGACGTGCCGCTCGCCGTCGTGGTCTCGAACCGGTCGGCTGTGCCCGCGCCACCGTCGACGTTCGCGTTTCTCGCGGACGCCAGGATGATGGTGTCGTTGCCCAGCCCGCCCTGATAGGTCGTGCCGGATGCGCCTGATTCCTCGCGGATCACGTTGTCCTTGTCGTTACCGACGATGATCCCGCTTTCGGACGAGCGGATCGTGAGATTTTCGATCTCGGGGCGGGTATTCAGGCTGTAGCCGCCGTTGCCGCCGTAGTAGATGATTTCATCGATGCCGCCCCCGGCAAGCTCGGTCACGACGTCGGTATCGATATCGACGATAAAGGTATCGTTGCCGGCGCCGCCGACCATGGTGTCGACGTCATTGTTGGAGGGGGTATTGGCATCGCCGCTGAGCAGATCGTTGCCCGCGCCGCCCTCGAGCCGATTGCCAATGGCATTGCCGGTAAGCACGTTGTCCAGGGCATTGCCGGTGAGCGTGCCCAATCCCGCCCCGGCGGCGATCGTGCCGATCTCGACGTTGGCGGCAAGCACGTACGTTCCGCTGGCAATCGATACCCGAACCTCGTCGGTGCCCTCGCCGACCTTCTCGTCCACCTTGTCGAGCAGGGCATCGACCAGGTAGGTGTCGTTGCCCTTGCCGCCCGCGAGACTGTCGTTGCCGATGCCGCCGTCGAGCGTGTCGTTGCCGTCTCCCCCCAACACGGTATCGGCGCCATCGCCACCGAAGAGCGCATTGCTCCCGGCATTGCCGGTGAGCGTGTTGGGGCGCGCGTTGCCGGTACCGTTCACGTTGCCGCTGCCGAGCAGCAGAAGGTTTTCGACGTTGGCGACGCCCGCGCCAGCACTCAGGTCGAACGTGACACTGCTGCGCACCAGATCGACCCCGCCCGCGGCGCCGACACCAGTGTCGTTGACATCATCGCCGGCACTGTCGACGACGAAGGTGTCGTTGCCCGCGCCGCCGGTCATCGTGTCGGCACCGGCACCGCCGTCGAGCACGTCGTTGCCGGCGCCGCCATCCAGATTATTGGCGCGGCTGTTGCCGATGATGAAATTGCCCAGCGCGTTGCCGACCACGTTGCGCGCGCCGTCGAGCAGTTCGACGTTCTCGACGTTGGCGGACAGGACCGACAAATCGACATCGACCGAACTGCGGATGACGTCCGTGCCGCCATTGGCCAGTTCGATCACCGTGTCGAACTGGTTGTCGAGGATGTAGGTGTCGTTGCCGGCACCGCCATCGAGCCTGTCGTCGTTGCGCCCGCCGTCGAGATAGTCGTTGCCGAGCCCGCCCTTCAGATTGTCGGAGCCGGCATTGCCGAACAGCACGTCGTTGCCGGCCGACCCGTCGAGGACATTGTTGCCGCTGGTGCCACGGAGCAGGTTGTCGAGGGCGTTGCCGGTACCGGTGATGTTGCCGCCTTCGGCCAGCAGGAACAGATCTTCCACATTGGCACCGAGCGTGTAGTTGGTGCCGCTGTAGACCAGATCGCGGCCGGCGTTGACCGCTTCCTCGATCACGGCGGCGCCGCTGCGGTTCATGTAGACATCGTCGCCCTTGCCGCCGATCAGACGGTCGGCCCCCCCACCGCCATCGATATAGTTGTCGCCATCGTCGCCGGTGATGATGTTGACGAGCCGGTTGCCGATCACCGACAGATTGGTGCCGGGCGCGCCCTGAAGGGTGACGTTCTCGACGTTGTCGGTGAGGACGATGCTGGCGCTGGTGAAGACGATATCGGTGCCGCTGCCGACACCTGACAGTTCCACGGCGATATCGCTGCCGCTGTCGAAGAAGTACGTGTCGTTGCCGTCGCCGCCCACCAACTGGTCGGCGCCGGTGCCGCCATCGAGCACGTCGTTGCCGGCACCGCCTTCGAGACGGTTGGCGAGCGAATTGCCGGTGATGCTGTTGGCCAGCGCGTTGCCCTTGCCGACGCGGGCGTCGGGCGTATCGATGAGCACCAGGTTCTCGACGTTGTCGCCGAGAATCCAGTTGACCTGCGAGAAGACGGTGTCGGTCCCGGCGCCGACCCCTTCGACGACCACGTCGAACGCCGTGTCGACGTGATAACTGTCGTTGCCGATGCCGCCGATCATGGTGTCGTTGCCCGCGCCGGCATCGAGCACGTCGTTGCCCGCAAGACCTTCGAGCCGGTCGTTGCCGGCCCCGCTCTGGATATGGTTGCCGCTGGCATTGCCGATGCCGACGACAGCGGCGGCGCCCCGGAACCACAACGACTCCACGTTCGCCGGGAGTATGTAGGTGTCGGGGTTGCTGGCATTGAACGCCACGATGTCATTGCCGCCATTGGCGGCTTCGGTCACGGTGTCCGGCACCGCGTCGAGCAGATTGTCGAGCACGTAGCTGTCGTCGCCGGCGCCGCCGACCAGGGTGTCGGCACCTTCCTGGCCGACCAGCAGATCGTTGCCGGCGCCGCCGTCGAGCCGATCAGCGCCGGTGCCACCGTCGAGTTCGTCGTTGCCGTCGCCACCGAGGACGGTGTCGTTGCCGGTTCCCCCTTCCAGGGAGTCGTTGCCACCGAGGCCGGAGAGGGTTTCGTTGCCGCTCGCGCCGATCATGCTGTTGGCCAGAGCGTTGCCGGTGCCGCTGGTACCCGGGCCGAACAGCCGCAGGTTCTCGACGTTGACACCGAGCGTGAAGCTCACCGACGCATTCACCAGGTCCACCCCGTTGCTCGCGGCCTCGATCACGCGATCACCGATGTTGTCGACGCCATAGGTGTCGTTGCCGGCGCCGCCGGTCATGGTGTCGGCGCCGGCGCCGCCAATCAACTCCCCGGCGAACTGCGCATCGCCGGTGAGCACGTTATTGCGTGTATTGCCGGTGAGCACCCGTCCCGTGCTCGAGGAGCCGGCCGTCCGGATCGCGTTTTCGACATTGGCGCCGAGCGTGTAGTTGGCGTCGTATTCGAGCCTGACCGTATCGGTGCCCGCCCCGGCGGTCTCGATGACCTGCTGATCCGGCGCGTTCAGCACATAGCTGTCGTTACCGGTACCGCCGAACAACTGTGCCGCAAGATTCCACTCGCTCAGGTCGAAGGTGTCGTCGGTGTCGGTACCGATCGCGTAGGGGCTGCGAACGAAGATGCTGGCCATGGTTGGCTCTCCTTGGTCGAAATCGGGAGTTACCCGGGCCGACAACGCGGCCCTGGAACGGACGAATTACAGCACGAGTGATGCGCCGAAAAGTCAGGACTCACCGCAGAGACGGGGCCATCCGCAAACCCTGCACGCGATGGTAGCCCGAAAATCTAACTAATTGATAGTTTTGTGTTGCCGAAGCAGCCTTGGGGGGCTGCCGTCCGAGCCCTTGCGGCCCGGACGTACTACACGATCAGGGCTCGCGCATCGCCTTGCGGATGTAACCCGTGATCGGGTCGAGCAGATAAAGCAGCGGCGTGCGCGCGACGGTACGCACATAGACCTCGGCCGGCATGCCGGCCTGCAGGTGAAGATTGCCGGCCGCCGCGAGCGACGCCGGATCGATCCGGATGTAGGCCGCGTAGTAGGGAGAGCCGGTCTGCCGTTCGGTCAGGCGGTCGGCCGAGACATAGCTCACCTTGCCGGCAACCACCGGCACCAGACGCTGCTTGAACGAGGTGAGGCGGACATCCGCACTGGCGCCCTGGCTCACGTTGTTGATGTCTTCGGGGCGGATGCGAGCTTCGACGATCAGATCGGGATTGGCCGGCACGATGTCCATCATCGGTTCACGCGGGCCGACGGTGAACCCGACCGTGGTCACCTTGAGATCGACGACCGACCCCGCGACCGGCGCCGTGACGGTCTGCCGGTCGGATGCATCCTGCGAAGCGCGCATGCGCTCCTCCAGATCGAACACCTTGGCGGTGTTGTCCTTCAGCTCGTCCGCGGCCTGCTGCATGTAGGTGTTGCGCAATCCGAGGATGCGCAGTTCCAGCTCGGAGATCTTCTGGCGCGCCTTCGCGAGCTCGGCCATGTTCTGGCCGCGGCGCGATTCATAGTCGGCGACGTTGCGCTTCAGGCCGAGCACATGCGCCCGGCTGATGAAGCCCTGCGCGATCAACTGCTCGTTGGCATCGAGTTCTTCCTGTTGCAGGCGAATCGAGGTGTCGTCGGCCTTGATCTCGCTTTCCAGTGCCGCGATCTCGCCACGGGTTTCGCCGGTCTGGGAATGAAGCAACTGCACCTGGCTGTCGAGTACCGAGCGGCGCACCCGGAACAACGCCGACTCGCGCTGCATCAACTCGGCAACCCGGGCGTCCTTCGATCTCTTGGCCAACGAATCGGAGAACCGGACTACGGAGGTGAGGTCGCGCTCGGCCTGCAACCGGCCTTGCCGTGCGAGTTCGCCATCGAGCTGGGTACGGTTGGATTCGAATCCGGCGCTGACGCGCACGTCGCCCAGGATCAGCAGCGGCTCGCCCGCTTTCACCACCTGGCCCTCGCGCACCAGGATTTCGCGGACGATTCCACCTTCCTGATGCTGCACGGTCTTGCGATAGGTATCGACGCGCAGAAAGCCGGGCGCGATCACCGCGCCGGACAATGGCGCGAACGCGAGCCAGCCGCCGATCACGATCACCAGCACCGCGATGACGGCCAGCCCGGCGCGAACGATGCGGCGTGCGTCGTCGGCGTGTTCTACGTCGATGTCGGGCAGGAAGAAGTGCTTCAGACGCGGGAGCATCAGCTTAGCCTTCGGCGCGAGGCGCTGTTTGGCCGCCCACCAGCGTGGGCGTATTGGCCGGCGTGGCGCCGCGCGTGACCTTGGCGATGACCTCGGCGCGCGGTCCGAACATCTCGACCTGGCCCTCGCGCATGACCAGCACCTTGTCGATGTTCGCGAGCAGCGACGGCCGATGGGTGATCACGATCACGGTGACGCCGTCAACGCGGATGTCGCGGATGGTGCGCATCAGCGCTTCTTCGCCTTCGCCATCGAGGTTGGCATTGGGCTCGTCGAGCACCAGCAGGCGCGGATTGCCGTAGAGCGCCCGAGCCAGCGCCAGCCGCTGCCGCTGACCGCCGGATAGCGTGTTGCCGGCATCGCCGACATCGGTGTCGTAACCTTTCGCCAGCCGCAGGATCATCTCGTGTGCGTTGGCGCGGTGCGCGGCGGCGATCACGGCGTCGGAATCGACCGCGCCCATGCGGGCAATGTTGTCCGAGACGGTGCCGGAGAAGAGTTCAACGTCCTGCGGGAGATAACCCATGTGGGGCCCGAGGTGCTCACGCGGCCATGTCGCGACGTCGGCACCGTCCAGACGCACGACACCGCTGGCGGGTTTCCAGATGCCGACCATCAGGCGCGCGAGCGTGGATTTACCCGAGGCACTGGGGCCGATGATACCGAGCGACTCACCGGCCTTGATCTGAAACGAGACCCCGCGCAGGATCGGGCGCTCCTGGCCGCGGATCGCGAAAACCACCTTGTCGACGACCAGATCGCCCGCCGGCGTCGGCAGCTCGGTGGCCGGGCTTTCGTTGGGGTTCTCCGCCAGCAGCCGATCCAGCCGGTTATAGGCGCTGCGCGCATCGACCAGGCTTTTCCAGCCGGCGATCGCGGTTTCCACCGGCGCCAATGCCCGGCCGAGCAGGATCGTGGACGCCATCATCACGCCGGCGGTCACATGCAGGTCGATCACGAGGTAAGCGCCGGTGCCGAGCATGGCAACCTGAACGAACTGGCGCATGAACTTGGTGATGCCGCTGACCATGCCCGCGAGCTGGCTGGTGGAGATCTGCAATCCGAGCACGCTGCGATTCAGACCTTCCCACTTGCGGGTGACGTTGCCGACCATGCCGAGTGCGTTGACCACCTCGGCATTGCGCACGGTCTGGTCGATGAAACGACCGGCCTTGCGTCCTTCGGACTGCAGGCCTTCGAGGCTCTTGCGGGTCAGCTTTTCGTTGAGATAGCCCAGGCTCAGCAGCAGCAGCGCGCCGATCAGGGCAACGATACCGAGAACGGGGTGGAACAAGGCGATGACCACCAGGTAGACCGGCAGCCACGGCGCGTCGAACAGCGAGAAGATGCCGGTGCCCGTCAGGAAAGTGCGCAGCGTGTTCACGTCGCGCAGGCCGAGGCTGTAGTCCGATGCCCCCGGTCGGCGGGCATTCGACAGCAGCCCCGACAGCACCTGCGGCCCGAGCTTGCGATCCAGCGCCACCCCGGCGCTGGTCAGCAGCCGCGCACGCAGCAGGTCGAGCACCATCATGATCAGCAGGCAGACAAGAGAGCCGATCGTGAGCACCACCAGCGTCTCATCGCTACGGCTGGGGATGACCCGGTCGAACACCTGCAGCATGTACAGCGACGGCACCAGCAGCAGCAGGTTGATGAAGAAGCTGAACAGCCCCGCGTAGAGGAAAAAAGGCCGGAAGCGGGTGACGAACTGGCGCATGGATGGGGTCGGGAACGGGTCGGGAAACCGAGTGCAGTCCGGGATCAGAGCAAGCAATGCGCCGGAGTATATAGACGGCCTACCGCCCGCAACACTGACCGATCCTCGCAATCAAGGGTCAATTCCCGGATTCGATGGCGACAATTGCCGATTTCGGGCGGCTGGAAGGGCACCCTTCGGCTAGAATCCGCGGCGTTCGCCCCGGTAGCTCAGTGGATAGAGCAACCCCCTCCTAAGGGGTAGGTCACACGTTCGATTCGTGTTCGGGGCGCCATGGAAACAAGGGGTTAACAGCCTCGACCATGACGCCGGAGCCTTTCCATCACACCTGCATCACAGTTGGAGGTGTGAAGTGGCAAATCTTCGCAAACTGGACAGCGGCAGGTGGCAGGTGCAGGTGAGGCGGGCCGGGCTGAAACCCCTCGCCAAGAGTTTCGACACGAAGTCAGATGCGAAACGATGGGCGCGAACCCTCGAATCAGAGATGGACCGGGGCATCTTCGTTGACCGCACCGAGGCCGAACGCACGACCATGGCGGAACTCATCGACCGTTACCGGCTGGAAGTGACGCCGATGAAGAAGTCCGCCCGCAACGAGGCCCAACGGCTGAACCAGCTACGCCAACACTTCGGCGCCTTCTCACTTGCCGCAATTCGCAGTACGCACATTGCCGACTACCGTGATGCGCGCCTAGCCGCAGGACTCGCGGGGGCGACCGTGGTCAAGGAGCTAAACACCCTGTCGCACCTGTTCGACGTGGCCGTGAAGGACTGGGGCATCCCGATGGTCGCGAACCCGGCGAAACTGGTTAGGCGTCCTCAGGTGGCCAGAGGGCGCGACCGTCGCCTGTCTGGCCCCGAAGAATCCCATCTGATGGAAGCATGCAAGGGAACCCGTGCGCCTATGCTCGCGCCCGTGGTGCGCTTCGCCATCGAGACCGGCATGCGCATGGGCGAAATCCTCTCCCTGCATTGGGCCGACGTGGACCTGTCCGCGCGGGTGGCGACCCTGAACGACACGAAGACCGGCGACGCCCGTCAGGTGCCCCTGAGTACCGCTGCCGTTGCTGCCCTGTCGGGCCTGCCCCGGCACATCAAGGACGGGCGGGTGTTCTGGACCTGGAAGCGTGCCGACAGCCTAGAAAACGTCTGGCGCCGGACTGTACATGCGGCGGATATCGAAGACTTGCGCTTTCATGACCTGCGGCATGAAGCCGTGTCACGATTCTTTGAACTCGGGTTGAACCCGATGGAGGTTGCCGCCATCAGCGGACACAAGACGCTCCAGATGTTGAAACGCTACACGCACCTCAAGGCATCGGAATTGGTGAAGAAGCTCGCCTGACCAGCAAGCGCCAGACTAGAGCGACGGCTCGAAAAGCGGGACACCTTCGCCCGCCTGTCTGGCGCCCCCTCTTGAAGGTTTGCGCTCGAAGGGGTGCGATGAATACGACGAACGACAACAGCCGCCCTGACCTTGCCAGGTTGGCCATGGAGATTGCCTTAGCAGTGTCGTACCTGCATCCGGACTACCAGCACGATGGCTTCGACAAGAGGCTGCACCAGATAATCATCGCGTCATTGAATGAGCAAGGCACGCCAGAGCCAAACAGCGGAATTCCGCTCGTGCTTCCCCGCATTCTGGAACTGGTCCGAGATGGGAGCATGGATGTGCACCACATCGAGAACGATGCCCCGCCTTCAGACCTCGCCGAAGTGGAGGCGGAACCTTGGGATTGGTATGTGACCCCGGCCGATGCCGACGTGATACTGCGCGCTATGGGGTTGGGTCCGCTCGTGGACAAATTGGTGGAGCGCCGGAACAAGGAAGCCGCCGAATTGGCAGCGCGACGGAATGCGGGAATCGTCTCCCTCGATGACGTTGCGACCGAACTCGCCCAACTCTCACCGATAGCGATACCGCGATGGCGAGAATTACTGGTCATTGCCGTATCCGACAGGAAGATTCCCCTACGGAATCCAATCAACTTCGCAGACCCTAGCGACTTCCCGGTGCCTGAACAGGTACACGCCTTTGCGGCGCAGGCGCGCTTACATCCTCGCGACCGGCAACGTGGCTACAACGCCGGTGATACGTGCCATCCTGCAACGATGCACGAGGTCACCGCTGTTGCGCCGGTCAATCGCTGGCTTGCGTCGCAGTCCGAATTCTCCATGTATCTGCTGGATGAGCCCGACGCTCGTTCTGCCGGCGCGGTTGCGCCAGATGGCGGTTATCAGAAGCGTGCGTTGACCAAAGCGGAACTTATTGCAAGCGATTGGCCGCTACTGAAAAGGCTCGACCTCGACAAGGCCCTATCGGATGTGCCTGCTTGGCTCAAACACGCGCGCGTGACAATAGGCAAGGCGGGAAACATCCCGTCAACATGGAATCCCGCCATGGTTGGCATGTGTCTCGTGGCGACGCGACGAGCAAACAAGGTTCGCATCGGGAACTTCATCGACCAGCATTTCCCGGACTGGTCTGCCGAATGGGATTCCCTATCCGAAACGCTATGAACCGGCACCACCTACCGGCGTGGGGTCGCCTCAGATACGGCACGCACCTTCAAGACCCGCATCAATGCTGGTTCTAGGTACCGGCACAATCTCCAGCAACCTGCCGCTAGCCATGCCGTAACGCACAAATCGCTCATCAACGCGCCGACATAGGCAATCCCGCCTAGGCGCGTCTCTCAACGGAGAAATGATGAGCGACGAGAAGTTTCCTGTCTTGGCTGCATTGGCCGAGAAATGCGACACGCTGCCAACCACCCCGGCAGCCCGGACGGTCAACCGGCAGCCCCAAACCCTGCGGAAGTGGGCTTGCTCCGGGAACGGCCCTATCTCCCCCTTGCGCATAAACGGTCGGCTCGCATGGCGGGTGTCTGACCTGCGCGCGCTGCTCAGCGGGAGCACGAAATGATGACGGCCACCGGGGACCTTGGGGAAGGTGGTGGCCGTCGCGAACCGAATCCGCAGTCTATCGCACAGGCGGACAATGGTCGATTCACAGGCACGACCAATCCTCGCCACCTCCGTGCGCTGAACGGACTTTTGCGCCGCCCGATGCCGCGTGAGCACATCGACTTCGAGGCAGGTTGCTCGAACGGTCCGGACCTTGTCTTGGAACTGCGCAAACGCGGCCTGCAATTGCCCTGCACTCGGACGCCTGTATTCGACCGCGATGGGTTCGAGGTGAAACGCGGCATCTATCACCTGACCGCTGCGGACCGTCGAAAGCTGCATCGCTGGATGGCGAATGGCGGAGGTGGGCATGATTGACCGCGACACCGCCCTGTCCGCACTTCGCAGTCTTGACCCCGCATGCCCGCGAGAACAATGGGTGGTCATTGCCATGGCCGCAAAGAGTTCCGGGCTCTCGCTCGATGATTTCACAGCATGGTCGGAACCTGCGTCAAACTTTCATTCCGCGCGAGATTGCGCGACCGTTTGGCATTCGGTGCGCCCCGGCCCCGTAACGGCTGGCACGCTGATTCACATGGCTCAGTCCGTCGGTAGGCATCATCCCGGCAGGCCGCCTCAGCCGCGCTACAACGCGCCCAGCAAGCGCGGCCGGGACCGTCACGCGGACCACGCCCCGCAATCGCAACCAAGGCCCGCATACGCGGCCGGAGTGACGCCCGGCGAACTCTGGGCGCGCTGCGAACCCGCAACCGAGGCGCACCCGTACGTCATCGCGAAGCGCGGCGGTGCCGACGGATTGCGATTGGTCCCTGCCGGGGATGCCCTGCACGTCAGTGGCCATCGCGTCTCGGGCTGGCTTGTCGTCCCGGCGCGCTCGCTCGATGGCGAATTGCGCACGGTCCAGTTGATACCGCCACCCGGTACCGCCAAAAAGCTGAACCTTCCCAGCGCGTCGTTTGCCGATTCCATGTTCATCGTGGGCGATATCGCGGAGTCCGCCCGCGTGTTCATCGTCGAAGGCATCGGGCAAGCCTGGGCATGCTGGCGCGCGACGGGCTGCGCTGCCGTGGTGACGTTCGGGGCTGGGCGCATGGCGACCGTGGCACGGGCACTGCGGGACGCTCATGGCGCTCTGCCGCTGGTGCTGGTGCCAGACCGTGGCCAGGAAGCCAACGCCGAAAAGGTAGCCCTCGCAGTGCACGGCTCATGGGTTGTGATGCCATCGGACAGGGCGAACAACTTCGACGCCAACGACTACGCAGCGGAGCACGGCAGCGATGCCCTGGCGGACCTGCTCGACCATGCCAAAACGCCCGGCATGCGTTACCGACTGCTCGCCGCCGACGCGGTTGCGAAGGCGCCGCCCCTGCAATGGCTGGTGCGTGGCGTCCTGCCCGCTACGGGGTTGGCGTGCATCTTTGGCGCCAGTGGCAGCGGGAAATCCTTTCTTGCTCTTGACCTGTGCGCCGCCGTGGCCGACGGTGCCCGCTGGTTCGACTGCCGGGGGATGGCCGCGCCTGTCGTCTACCTCGCCCTCGAAGGTGAAGCGGGATTCGCTCAGCGGGTGCGTGCCTGGGAACTTCATCGGAACCGGGCCATGCCCGACAAGCTGCGGTTCGTGATGCAGCCGTTCGGGCTGCTGGCGGGCGATGACGTAACGTCTCTGGCCGATGCCGTGCAGGCGTCCGGTTGCGCGGGGGGGCTTCTCGTCGTGGACACGTTAAACCGCGCCGCCAGTGGCGCCGACGAGAACAGCAGCACAGACATGGGCCACATCATCGACGCAGCCAAGACGTTGCAGAGTCGCTGCGGCGGGTTGGTTCTGCTGGTTCACCACTCCGGCAAGGATGCAAGCCGGGGACTACGCGGGCATTCGAGCCTGATTGCGGCCCTCGACGCCAGCATCGAGGTTATCCGGACCGATACCGGGCAAGCCTGGAGAATCGACAAGTCCAAGGATGGCGCCGACGGCATCGCGCATGAGTTCGCCCTTTGGCCGGTCGAAATCGGCAATCACCTCGACGGCGAGCCGATAACCTCCTGCGTCGTCACGCGCAACGACACGCCGAGCGAGGTAAAGCGGGCGATGCCACCGAAGGGCGGGAATCAGCGTGTCGCATGGGACGCCATTACCGAACTGCTCAAATCAGCGTCAAAGGAACGCCCGACAGACGCCCCGGACTCACTTCCCCAAGGGAAGCCCGCTGTACCGCTTGAGGATGCGCTAGACGCGATACGGCGGCATCTGACCTGTGAGCAGAAGCGGCGCACCGAACGTGCCACGGCGGCGTTGACGGGGCTCCAGGCAAGGCGCCTTGTGATGGTCGATTCGGAGTTTGTATGGAGCGCCTGAGATGTTCCCGCGATTCCCGCAGTGGGAAATTTCGGGAAATCCAGGAAGCGCCCGATTTTCCCGCGATTCCCGCCAACCATATAGGTGGCGGGAATCGCGGGAACTCCGGGAACAGGTGCGGGTGGCTGGTTCGCCTGCTACTGTTGCTGTCCGCACTGGGAATCTACTTCTGAGGGGAGCCGATGGTGAAAACGCTGTTGTGCGTGTGCATGCTCGTGGTCACGTTCGATGCCAATGCCAAGTAGATTTTCCAGAACCAAGCATGAAGAACTCTCCATCTAAGATTCTGCGCGGCTGGTGCGGCGTACTGGGGAAGGAATGGCATGTTCCCCATGACAATGGCCAAGCGACCCTCTGTGGCGAGCTTGCGCTCGATTGGCCCATCGATATCGATAGACCAGTGCCAGTCGAAGGCGTCAAGGGCCCTCTGCGGACTCACCTAGCAACCCTTCGCATCGTATGTGCTGATGGGTCGCACCCCGACCTGCAAGAACCGCCCACCGGCGACGAAAGCACGTCCGATGACCTCCATCGGGCGCTAGTCGGGGCCGCACTGTCGGGGTTGCTTAGGGTAAGGGTCGGCTACTCTTGGCATCTCGCCAAATGCACAATCGAGATAGCCGTGGCAGAGGACCAGTTCCGCGAACTCTGGGTCCATAGCGGTTCGCCGCTGAGCATGGATTTCTACTGTACGCCCCGAGGACTGGCCGACAGCGGAATTGCGCCTGACGAGCACGGCTACATGGTTCTGTCTCTGTCCGATATCCGAATGAAGGTCATCACCGGGAGAGTAGAAACGCCGTGGTGGGTTCTGTCTTCGCGCGCAGATGAATTAAGACATGCCCTCCGGGAAGAGCACGCAGGCGAAATCGGTCAGATGCCAACCATCGTCAACGAATTGGCATCTTCCGCCGCAAGACTCTCGGTGTCTCCCGAGGCTCGCGAAGACCTTATCAGTCAACTTGGATTCCTCCGCGACATTCGCCCAGCATTTCGTTTGCCAAAGAAAATTGAAGGCTTTGAAGGTAACGACATGTTCGGTCTCTGGCCGACTGATTTTCTAGCTCTCGTAGCAACGCGACCGGAACTAGAACGCACCTCTCTCACCAGCGACTACGAAGAGCTTTGGCGGCACTTCGGGATGTTCCACATTGTGAAAAATGGTGAAGGCAAGTCTGGCGCTCCACGGTACGGTTTCGAACCCAAGGTCGATGAACTCAAATCCATCGCCAACAAGCTTCTACGTGACCCAAGGTTGTTCTCGCCGACGCTGGAATGGGCTCTGATGGATGCGCTGATATATGCGGAGTGTGTTGCCTATAAGGAATCGGTGTTTTCCGAGGACAAGATTCTCAGCCTCCCCATTACCGATGTCATTAAGCTGGTCGGGTACGCGCTGCTTGAGGGATTGGCGCTATCGGCTACATATCTGATTGCCAGTTTCGTCGGCGGCGACGATAGGCAACTGACATGGACTATCGCTACCGGCGCCACGGCTGCCCGATGGGTCTGCATGGCCGTACTCGCGATGAAATCGGAGTCACCAGGGGCACTCCTGGCCCAGATGGCCAGCACACATGAATTGCTCAAGAGTCAGTATTTCGATGCCGCCAGCTTTCGGGCGTCTCTGTACAAGGCAGCCAGCCAGGGTGCTGTCTTCAGCCCGTGGGTGTACCGGCTCCTAGAAGGCCGAATCCGCCGCGAGCAAGGCGAACCCGGTCAATGAGCCGGACGACATGGCTGGCCCGTCTGGAACGACAGCAGCGCAAACAGCGCAAGGGCATAAATCGCCGCAATTTACGCCTCTTCCGAGAGCGCCAAGCGAAGGCCGGGGTGCGCCGCATTGACCTGCTGCTGACGCCCGACCAGTACGAAGCCCTCGTGGCACAGATGCGCCCAGGCGAGAGCTACAGCCGCGCCATCGTGCGAGCCATCGAAGCCCTTTCCGGAAACAACAGTCAGTTGAAATAACTTATTGTTAATCAATACTTTAGGATTGTTTATTGGCGTTTCCTGACCATTACGCACGCGCGCGCACGCGCGCGAGGCTTCCCGCCCGACAAAACGCGCGCGCGCGAGGGAGACCGGCAACCGGCCCGCCAGTTGATGCGAGTGATGGCCATCGGTCCCGCAAACTCCATCACAGTTCCATCACAGTCAACGCTTGAAAACGCCTGTCAACGGGGCTACCGTTCCCGTGCCGGGGCGCCTTCGATTTTCAACCTAAGCGTGTGATGGGTAAGGCGAAAGGCGGCGAGCATGTGACCCCGCCCCGGTAGCTCAGTGGATAGAGCAACCCCCTCCTAAGGGGTAGGTCACACGTTCGATTCGTGTTCGGGGCGCCATGGAAACAAGGGGTTGATCGCTATCGATGGGGGATCGCGACAATCCGATGCTGCGCCGATTCATTTCCAAGCCTCCGGCTTGGCTCCACGCTTGGCGGTTGGCCCAATACCGTCACGCCACTGCGAGCGCCTCTATATCTTCATAGCCTCCGCGCTGTTCAAGCGCCCAAAGGTCGCGAGTCTGCTGCATGCGCAGCCAGATCGCCGGCCCGTCGCCGAGCAGCCGGCCCAGGCGCATCGCCATGTCAGGCGACAGCGCCCGCTTCTCGTTCAGCAGCTCGTACACCGACAGCCGCGACACGCCCAGGCGCCGGGCAACCTCCGCCCGCGTGAGACCGGTTGCCGGCAACACGTCCTCTCGAAGAATGGCGCCCGGGTGAGTCGGCGCGCGGTTCGGATATCGAAGTGATTTACGCATCAGTTGGGTCAGTGATTTAGTGCGAACCAGCCGAATTCGCGGCAGTGGCGCGCAATGCCGCTATCCGGTCATCCAGCGGCGGATGGGAGAGAAACAGCGCCTTGAGTCCGCCGTGCCCGCCGCCTGAGATGCCGAAGGCCTGGAGCCCTTCGGGCAGGGTCGCCGGCTCGTAGGCCTGCTTGAGCCGCTGGAGGGCGCCGACCATCTTGTCGCGGCCGGCCAGGTTTGCGCCACCGGCATCCGCCCGAAATTCCCGGCGCCGGCTGAACCACGCCACGATCATGCTGGCGACGATGCCGAGCAGCACTTCCGTGACCATGGTCGCCACGAAGAAGCCGATGCCGGTGTTGCGGCCGTCGTTCTTGAGGATGACGCGGTCGACCACGTAGCCGACCACGCGCGACAGGAAGATGACGAACGTGTTCACCACACCCTGGATCAGGGTGAGCGTGACCATATCGCCGTTGGCCACGTGGCTGATCTCGTGCCCGAGAACTGCCTCGGCTTCGTCTTTCGACATGCTGTTGAGCAAACCGGTGCTGACCGCCACCAGAGCGCTGTTGCGGCTCATGCCGGTGGCGAACGCATTGATCTCGGGTGCCTCGTAGATGGCGACTTCGGGCATGCCGATGCCGGCGGCCTGCGCCTGCCGCGCCACGGTATCCACCAGCCAGCGCTCGGTGGCGTTGCGGGGCTCATCGATGACGCGCGCGCCGGTCGAGCGCTTGGCCATCCATTTGGAAATCGCCAGCGAGATGAAGGCGCCGCCAAAACCGAACAGCAGCGAGAACATCAGCAGGCCGCCGAGATTCAGGCCGTTGGCGGTGAGCCAGCGGTTCACGCCCAGCAACTGCGCGGTGATGCTCAGGACGAACACCACGGCCAGGTTGGTGATCAGGAATAGTCCGATACGCTTGAACACTTTGCCTCCGTTACAGTAGTGGAGATGGCTGCACGATTCTCCCGGCCAGCAACATCCGGCTTCGACCTCAGACCGTGTCGGTGAACTGCTCCAACTGCTCGTGAAGAACAAGCCAGCGGTCTTCGAGCTGCCGAATCCGGGCGCCTGCCTGCCCGAGATCGCGGGTGCAATCGGCCAGCAATTGGCGATTCGCGCCTTGATGAATGTCGGGCGCGGCGAGGCGCTTTTCAAGCTGAAGGCGTTGCCCCTGAAGTTGCGCCAGATCGCGATCCACGGTGGTGATCTCCTGCTGCAGCGGCTTGCGCCGGGACCCGGCCCGGCCGCGATCGACGGCATCGTCGCGGCGCTTGTCCCGCCGCGAGGCACCGCTGTCGGGAGCCGGCCCCGGCGCGCTGTTGGCGACGGCGGGCTTGGCCGACAACCAGTCGCGATAGTCGTCGAGATCACCGTCGAACGGACTCACCTTGCCATCGGCCACCAGCAGGAATTCATCGACCGCCGTGCGCAGCAGGCTGCGATCGTGCGACACCAGCACGAGCGCTCCGGTGAACGACTGGAGCGCCAGCATCAACGCGGCGCGCATCGCCAGATCCAGGTGGTTGGTCGGCTCGTCCAGCAACAGCAGATGCGGCTTGGTGTACACGATCAGGGCGAGCGCGAGCCGGGCCTTCTCGCCGCCGGACATCGGCCCCACGGGCATCAGGGCTTCGTCGCCCCGGAAACCGAAGCCACCGAGAAAATCGCGATGGTCTTGCTCGCGGGTTCGCGGATCGAGGCGGGTCATGTGGCGTAGCGGCGTGTCGTCGGACCGAAGCTGTTCGAGCTGGTGCTGGGCAAAGTAGCCGATGCGCAGCCCCTTGCCTTCAAGGCGTTCGCCGGTCATCGGCGGCAGGGTGCCGGCCATCAGCTTGGTCAGTGTCGATTTGCCGGCACCATTACGGCCCAGCAGGCCGATGCGCGAACCGGGGCGCACGTTGATCGTCACGTCATCGAGAATGCGGGTGCCGCCGTAGCCCCCGACGACATGTTCGAGCAACAGCAGCGGGTCGGCGGCGCCACCGGGATCGGCAAATTCGAAGTCGAAGGGCGCATCCGCCTGCGCGCGTGCCACCACCTTGATGCGGTCGAGCGCCTTGATGCGGCTTTGCGCCTGCCGCGCTTTGGTGGCCTTGGCACGGAAGCGCTCGATGTACGACTCCAGGTGCGAGATCTGCCGCTGCTGCTTCACATGCAGGGCGTTCTGCTGATCGAGCGCTTCGGCTCGTGCCCGCTCGAAATCGGAGTAGCCGCCGGAATAGAGTTTTAGCTGCTTGCTCTCGAAATGGCACACGGCGCCCACGACATTGTCGAGAAACTCGCGGTCATGCGAGATGACCAGCAAGGTTCCGGGGTAGGCCTTGAGCCACTGCTCGAGCCAGATGACGGCGTCGAGGTCGAGGTGATTGGTGGGCTCGTCGAGCAGCAGCAGATCGGAGCGCGACATGAGCGCACGCGCCACCTGAAGGCGCACCCGCCAGCCGCCGGAGAAATCGGCCACCGGCCGGACATGATCGACCTGCGCGAAGCCCAGACCGGACAGCAAAGTGGCCGCGCGGGCCCGCGCGCCATAGCCGTCGATCTCACCCAGGCGCCCGTGCAACTCGCCCTGGCGCATGCCGTCTTCCGCCGCTTCGGCCTCGGCAAGCTCACGCTCGATGGTCCGCAGCTCGGCGTCGCCGTCGATGACGAATTCGATCGCCACCCGATCCAGCGCCTCGGTCTCCTGCTCCACCGTGGCCACGACCCAGCGCGCCGGCACGGAGACGTCGCCGGCTTCGGGGTGAAGGTCGTTGAGCAGCAGGCGAAACAGGCTCGACTTGCCGCAACCGTTGCCGCCGATGATGCCGATCTTCTGGCCGGGATGCACCGCCAGGCTGGCGCCATCGAGCAGCCGCTTGACCCCGCGCAGCAGGGTGACGCCGCGGAGCTGGATCACGTGATCCCCTGGTTGGCGAGATACTCTTCGTAGGTGCCGCGGTAATCGACGATGCCCCCCGGTTGCATGTCGATGATGCGGGTGGCGAGCGTCGAGACAAATTCGCGGTCGTGGGACACGAACACGAGCGTGCCGGGAAAGCTCTCCAGTGCCGCGTTGAGCGACTCGATCGATTCCATGTCGAGGTGGTTGGTGGGCTCGTCGAGCAGCAGCACGTTGGGCTTCTGCAGGATCAGCTTGCCGAAGATGAGGCGTTGCTCCTCGCCACCCGACACCACCTTCACCGACTTGCGCACTTCATCGCCGGAGAACAGCAAGCGGCCGAGCGTGCCTCGCACCAGCGTCTCGTCGTCGCCCTCGCGACGCCAGCCACCGATCCAGTCAGCGAGGTCGACATCGTCGGCAAAGTCGGCGGCGTGATCCTGTGCGCAGTAGCCCAGACGCGTCTTTTCGGTCCACTTGATCGTGCCACGGTCGGGCAGGAGGTCGCCGAACAGGCATCGCAGCAACGTGGTCTTGCCGATGCCGTTGGGGCCGATGATCGCGATCTTGTCGCCGGCGTCGATGGCGAGATCGAGGTTGGAGAACAGCGGCTTGCCGTAGCCCTTGCTCACACCCGCCAATTGGACGGCGACCCGATGCAGCTTGTCTTTCAGGTCGACCTCGAAGCGGATGAACGGGTACTGGCGGCTGGACGGTTTGACATCCTCCACCTTCAGCTTCTCGATCTGTTTCTGCCGCGAGGTGGCCTGGCGCGCCTTCGACTTGTTGGCCGAGAAGCGGCGCACGAAGTCCTGCAGCTCGGTGATGCGCTCCTTGGTCTTGGCGTTGGCCGATAGCTGCCGCTGCCGGGCCAGCGTGGACGCTTCCATGTAGTCGTCGTAGCTGCCCGGATAGACCCGGAGCGCGCCATAGTCGAGGTCGGCCATGTGGGTGCACACCGCATTCAGGAAATGCCGGTCGTGCGAGATGATGATCATGGTGGAGTTGCGGGCATTCAGCACGCCTTCCAGCCAGCGGATGGTGTTGATGTCGAGGTTGTTGGTGGGCTCGTCGAGCAGCAGGATGTCGGGATCGGCGAAGAGCACCTGCGCCAGCAGCACCCGCAGTTTCCAGCCGGGCGCCACGGCACTCATCGGGCCGTTGTGCAGGTCTTCGGCAACGCCCACCCCCAGCAGCAACGACCCGGCCCGCGCCTCGGCGTCATAGCCGCCCAGCTCCGCGAACTTCGATTCGAGTTCGGCGGCATGCATGTAGTCGTCTTCCGACGCGTCGGGGTTGGCGTAGATGGCATCTTTCTCGAGACGTGTCTGCCACATTTGGCCGTGGCCCATCATGACAACATCGAGCACGCGCAGATTCTCGAAGGCGAATTGGTCCTGCCGCAGCTTGCCGGTGCGTTCGTTCGCATCCACCGCGACCGAGCCCGACGACGGCTCCAGGTCGCCGCCGAGAATCTTCATGAAGGTGGACTTGCCGGAACCGTTGGCGCCGATCAGTCCATAGCGATTGCCGTCGCCGAATTTGACGGAAACGTTCTCGAACAGGGGCCGCGCCCCGAACTGCATGGTGATGTTCTGGGTGGAGATCACAGTGTTGGCGAGGATCGCGGCACAGCGCGATCAGATACGAAACGGCCGGGGTGGCCGTTGAAATCGTCGGAAACTGGGGTGGCGGATGGGACTCGAACCCACGACGACCGGAATCACAATCCGGGACTCTACCAGCTGAGCTACCGCCACCATCGACCCGAGCAACCCGAAGATGATGCATCCGAGTCACAAAAGGACGCCGAAGTATGGACAAAAACCTGGCTTGCGGCAAGGAACAGCTTGGACGGAAGCAGCCTGGACAAACGACCGCGCCGACCCTGGCTGCATCGAACCTATGGGGTGGCATGCCCGGCAGGAATCGAACCCGCAACCACCTGCTTAGAAGGCAGGTGCTCTATCCGTTGAGCTACGGGCACACAAAGGTTCGGCGTGGAGCCAGTCTGTTGGTCGGGGTGAGAGGATTCGAACCTCCGACATCCTGCTCCCAAAGCAGGCGCGCTACCGGACTGCGCTACACCCCGAATATCCTGCTGAATATACCTGTGCACGAAACACCGGGTCAAACCGGCGCGTGCCGCCGAGGTGCTGCGCCATGCCGAATTGCCGATCTCGCATTGCCTGGCACCCGGGCGCCTCCCCGATCGCGTTTTTCAATACCGCTGGCATGGAACTCATCGACCCGCGGCTTGCTCAAAGCCAAGTGTCTACAGCGGCGGCCACCGACGCATGACAAAAATCCTACGAGGCACCCATGAAAAAAGAAACCCGTTTATATGATCCGCGTGACATCCGCCACAAGCTCGGCATGAACCAGCAGGAGTTCTGGGGCATGATCGGCGTCACCCAAAGTGGTGGATCGCGGTACGAGAGTGGTCGCACCATGCCCAAACCTGTGCTCCAGTTGCTGCGCCTCGTGCATGTCGATCGCATCGATCTGTCGCGGGTCAAGCGCGGCGACTTCGAGGTGCTGAGCTATCTCAAGGCCGAAGAACCGGTGCTGTTCAGGCGCCTCAAGACCGAAGCGAGCGCCAGTCGCACTCCTCAGAAACGCGTGGCCGACCGCCGCGCCGCCTGAAAAGTCCGGCCCCTCCCCGACCAACTGAACAACGATACCAGCAGCAAAACCGGCCCGGCGACGGGCCGGTGCTACACTTCGCGCGTTTTTTTTCCGCGCCGCTATCCCATGCGCATCACGCGCCGTCTCGAGTTCGATGCGGGTCACCGCATCGCCGCTCACGATAATCTCTGCCGCCACCTGCACGGGCATCGTTACGCCCTCGAAGTCACCCTCGCAGGTGATCCGATCGGCCTCCACGGTGCGGCAAACGAGGGCATGGTCATGGACTTTTCCGAGGTCAAGGCCATTGCCGCCGAGCGAGTGGTGGAGCGTTGGGACCACGCATTCCTGGTGCATCGTGACGACGACATCGTGCGTGCCTTCCTCGCCTCGATCCCCGGCCATCGCACCATCGAGTTCGACTCGCCGCCGACGGCCGAACATCTGGCCGTGGTTGCCTTCCGGCTGCTCGACCCGGCATTTCGCGACCGCTACGGCAATCACCTGGTGCTCGAAAGAGTCAGGCTGTACGAAACGCCCAACTGCTGGGCCGATGCGGTGCGGGAGGATATGGGCTGATCGGCGGGATTGGAAAACTGATGTCGGAAGACCATCGATCGGAAGGAGTGGCTCACACAACCCCAGCAACAACGCGGACGGCCTCTGGATTTGTGTACCCTTCGATGCGCAAGCGTTTCTCTACGTAGTCTTGCGCTAGCTGATCGAGCTTCGCGAAGACGGTGCAGTTGTGGATTTGGGCGCAGGCCACTGACTTACTTACTCCGTAGACCTGACCCAGCATCAACAAAAAATTCTGGAATCCGTCACGCCAGAGGCGCCAGTCGTACTCCACCGATTCACGTGGTAGCAAAAGCTCGGCTGCGAAGGCGCTCGCTCGCCGCTCAACAAAATCGTCGACCTGACCACCCAATACTTCGCAAAACGGAAGCCCGCCCTTTCGGTCCACCAGCAAGTGACATAGTTCGTGCGCTAAAGTCATCCGGGTCCGCTTCTCGTTCTCTGCGTATTTACGCACTGAATTCAGTACGACATACGGACCACGCGTACCCCAAATAGCAACAGCGTCTATTTTGTTAGTGCCTAAGTCAAGATCGATCAACCCAACATTCAGCCTTCCAAGTACCTCGCGAATATCTACGTACTTTTGATTCGTAATGGAAGAACTCACCTTAAAGAAGTCTGCAGCGCAATACCCAGCTTCGAAGGCAAACCGAGCTTGGACGCTAGAGACGTGGGCAGAAGTCTTGGCAGTCAGCGTATCTAGTTCCCCGCAAATACGATTGCCCAGGCGGCGGATGTCCCGAACCACTCTGCCAATCGAAGCGGTATCGAGTATGCCGGCAGTCATCCTCGCTGCGGCAAGCAACTCCCCTTCGGCGACTTGGCCTGACTCCCAATCGGAGGTGCTCAAGAACTCCCAGTAGCCAGATGCGTTTTGTCCACCTTGAATTGACAGGAGCTGATCTCGCGACAGTCCAGTGGCAATCTCCGGAAAATGGCTACGAAATACTTCACCTCGCCCCCGCCACGCGCTTACTGCGGTAGCAACGCGGGCATTGCTCGAAGCTGAGTAGGCGTCCGCGAGTTCATTTCCAAAAGACAAAAGTGCACTCCGACATTCGTGAAATGAAGCACGAATTGGATCGCCTCCTTCGGGACAAAGCCATACCGTCTCTCCAACCCGAAACCAAGTCAAGGCGGGTAAGCCGATGCCCTTCCATGCCGCCGACAAGTTGTGTCGCCGATCGAACGCTACTAGTAATGGCTCTTCCTGATCAGCGACCGTACCCCCCATTTTCGCCCAGCGCCGATCAGCGACCTTCCACAACTCGCCTGGATGAGTGGCTTCGTCAAGCCAACTAAATGGATATGCCTGTTCCGCGATAAGGGAACCCCACATCTCGGCAACATGCTCTAGAAAGTCTACCCAAGTCCACTCCACTGGCTGCGGATCACTCTCGGAGTTGAAGAACCAGTAGGGTCGACCATACACTTGAAGCGTCCCTTGGCCCCATCCATCATTCCGGAGATTGGGGTCTTGAGCCGGCGAAAACTCGAAGCGCAGTACCGGGCTAGCTTTCATGAGTTGCCATCCAATCGCGAAATTCTCGACCAAAACCTTGTTGTTCCGCACGTTGTTTTAGCGCGGCTCGCACTGAGCGCGAGAGCCGATTTCGCCCCGGCCGTCCGAACCAAGGATATCCGTGATACGACCCTGCCTGAGTAGGCACGGCCTCGTAGACAACCCCCCGATGGACGTTCCACATGCGTTGTGGCTGCACTTCGCTGATTGGCTGGCCGGCCACCTTTCCTTCGTACTCTGCATCATCCAACAGGTTGCGAGCCTGCTCTTTGCCAAGCGTGCTTGGGCACTTGCCGACCGCCGCCGAGCCATTCCGGACTACTTCTGCATGAGTATTGTTCCAGCAATGCTTCGCCCTGTGCTCGCCTGGGTCGTATGTCAGTTCGCTCATTCCGTTAGAAGCGGCTACCTGTCACTTCCCCGTTGAAAGGATTGATGTTTTCCTTGTTTCCCCTTCGCATCCTGGCGGAAGCGGTGTCCGTCTCCGCCATATCCGAACCGGTCTCACGCCGTCTCCCACATGATCCGGATCAGGCCGCAATCCCGCGCTCTGCTTAGCGATGCGACCCTGATCTTTGATTTATCCCGTCTCATGCGATAGCATCCAACCGTAGACCCTATGGGGGGTTGATTGGGGGGTATGAAATGCCGCGCATCGCTAGGGAGTTGGGACCGCTGGAAATCAAGCGTCTGACGGAGTCCGGCTACCACCCCGTCGGGCACGTTCCCGGTCTGCATCTGCAAGTTTCCCCGTCCGGCACCCGGTCTTGGGTGCTGCGGGTGACGGTAGGCCAGAAGCGGCGCGAGGTCGGTCTAGGTGCTTACCCCGGCGTTGGCTTGGCACTGGCGCGCGAGAAAGCGCAGCAGATGCGCGACGACATCGCCAACGGGATCGACCCCGTCTTGCAGCGCGCAGCGGCGCGGCAGTCGATCATCGAGCAGCAGATCGAGGCAACGGCGATGGATTGGTCGTTCCGGCGCTGCGCAGAGGCTTACATCAAGGCAAAGGCGCCCGGCTGGCGCAATGCCAAGCACGGCGACCAGTGGCGTAATACGCTGGCGACCTACGTCTATCCGACCATCGGCGACATGCTGGTGCGGAACGTCAACATCGGGCACGTTCTGACCATCGTCGAGCCGCACTGGACAACCAGAAACGAGACCATCAACCGGGTGCGCAACCGCATCGAGTTGGTGCTGGATTGGGCAACCGTTCGCAAATTGCGCGAGGGCGACAACCCGGCACGCTGGAAGGGCAACCTAGACAAGCTGCTGGCCGACCGCAGCATCGTGGCACCTGTCATTGGACATCGCGCTATGGATGCTGCCGACTTGTTCGGGTTTGTCCAGAGGCTGCGAAAGGTTGAAGGGATCGGCGCGCGCTGTCTGGAGTTTGTTGTTTTGACCGCGTGCCGGTCTGGCGAAGCGCGGCTGGCCACCTGGACCGAGATCGACTGGACTGCCAAGACCTGGAACATCCCCGGCGAACGCATGAAGTCCGGCAGGCCGCACCGCGTGCCACTCTCCGACGGCGCCATCGCGCTGTTGAAGGGCCTACCCCGGCTGGACGGAACAGATTTGATCTTTCCCGGCAGGCTGGGAGGCAAACCGCTGTCCGACATGGCCATGACTAAGGTCATGCGGACCATGGGCGTTGATGCCGTTCCGCATGGCTTTCGGGCGACATTTTCGAGCTGGTGCGCATCATCGACGGCTTACCCGAGCGAAGTCCGCGAGATGGCGCTGGCGCACGTCATCGGCGATGGCACGGTCGCCGCGTATCAGCGTAGCGATCTGTTCGACAAGCGACGCAATCTGATGGCGGATTGGGCAACGTTCTTGATGACGGCGCCCGTCGCTGGCGACAACATCATCCCGCTGCACAAGGCGGCACGTTGAAACGGGCGCGGAAGGAACTCGTCATCAAGTGGCCGTCAAAGGGCGCCAAGGTGCCCAAGTTCACGACGAGCGCCCGCCCGCCGAGCGTAGACCCGGCGCTGTTGGCGCTTGAACCTGCGGCGGCAGTTGCCTACGTC